>QCDL01000009.1 GCA_003280915.1 Prochlorococcus sp. AG-355-I04
TAAACGAATTGAGCCGGAATGGAACTTTTCATTTCATCCTTCAGTAGGAAATGCGCATTTAAAAAAGGATTTTATTAATTCTAAAAATATCAAAAATGCAACTTCTTTCAATGAATTATATTTAGTAAAAAATTATGAAAAAGAAAATAATAAAGATAAATTAACATTACTAGTTTTAGGAGGTTCTACAAGTGATCCTTTGGGGGTACATTACTCAGGAATTAATAGTACATGGCCAGAAATATTTGCAAGTAATTTAGAAAATAAATTAAAAAAAAATATCAAATTGATTAATGCAGGAGTAGGGGGTGCAACTTCATCTAACGAGTTACTTAGATTATTAACAATTAGTAATATTGAAAAAATAGATTATGCAATTTCACTAAATGGTATTAATGAAATGGATTTTATTGAGGAAGGTTTATTTGATAATAAAACTTACCTATATTCTCAAAAAATGGTATTACGTGGATTAAGAAATGACGAGCTTCACTTCAAAAATAAAATCTTTTCTTCAAGTTTTTTAAATAATTTAAAATTCAATATTAGAGATTTTATATACAATACAAATTCCTATAAGTTTTTCTATGTTATTAGAAAAAATAAATTCTCTAATCCAAATAGCAAAGTTAATAATGGTGTAACTACTTTAGATAAAAATACTAAGTCTGAACTTAAAAATGCAGCAAAATATTGGCTTGCAAACGTTAAATATATGAATGCAATATCAATAGCTAATAATTCAAAATATTATGTTTTTCTCCAACCTACCTTTGGTCTTGATTTGAATTTAATAAGTCTAAAAAAACTTCTAAATAACTTTTATAAGTCTAATAATCAAGAGGAACATGTTGCAATAAAAGATTCTTTATCGTCAATTTACCTTTTAAAACTAAATTATATTTATTCCTTAATGCGAGAAGAATGTTCTAAATTAGAATTTTGTTTTGATATTTCAAATGATTTTTATTTAAACAATAATAATGATCTATATTATGACTTTAGACATCATAATAATTTTGGCAATCAAATTATCTCAGATAAGATTTTGAATATAATTAAAAACGAAATTATTAAATAGAACTATTAATTTATCAATTTGTATTTTACATTTTATGAAATAAATAAAAATCTTATAAGTGTATTTTAGGGTGCATAATTGCTTAAACAAGCTTGGACAAATACGTACAAAAATTATCTTATTACTAAACACCGTCTAAAAACTATTGGTATGAAAGCAAAATTAAGTGGAGGCAAGGAGACTCGAACTTCTGACCCCCTGCATGCCATGCAGATCACCATTCAAGCTATTACTAGGTTTTGCAACTTTTCGATGATTAGCTCGCAGACTAGCTCGCAGAGAGTGCATATTAATACATATTTAGACAATAAAATACATGATGTATTCCTGTGTATTTTCGTTCAAACTAATTGGTATAACTGCTGAAAATCCTGATGGAGCCAAGCGGACTCGAACCGCTGGCCCCCTGCATGCCATGTAGGTACTCAAGTAAGCTATGACTAGTGTTTGCAAATGTTTTAGCTAAGTTGGTCGCAGGGCTGGTCGCAGGGATAACAATATTATAATATCTGAAAAATACTTCCTTTTATTCATTAAGAAAATAATCATTAGCAAAATATAAATTTTCATCATCTTCTACAAAAGCTTTGAAATTACAAGTATCAATTTTTTTGAATTTCAAAGAATTCATAAATTTTATTAAAGCTTCTTTTGTCCTTGGATTTTGCTCCATACAAACTAGTATTGGGGCGTTATGCATTAGAAAAGATTTAGCGCCATTTAAAACATATAGCTCATGAGATTCAGTATCAATTTTAATTATTATTTTCTTATTCTTTTTTAAATGCAAATAATATTTATTTAAATTATCTAATGATGAAGCAAATACATTTAAAAAGTCATACTCTCTACAAATTTCATTATCTAAGATATGTGTTTTAACAACTTTATTAGTTTCTCCATATGGGACATTAGTTATTTCAAGTAATGAGCATTTTTCAGACAATGCGATATTTAAAGGAACAATATTTTTAATATTATTCATTTCAATATTTCTGCATAGATTAATATAACTTGAGATAACTGGCTCAAAACTATAAACCTTATCAACAAATCTGGAGATAATTAAAGATACTATTCCAATATTTGCTCCTATATCAATAAAAATACTATCCTTAGTAACTAATTTCTTTAAATTTACAATCGTAGGATCATTTTTGCTAAATTTTATAATTTGATAATTATATTCAAAATTAGAGAGAAAAGATAGATTACCTATTTTTTTAATTCCGTTACTTTCAAGACAAGCAAATGAAATATATCTAATATATGAGGTTGTTTTAAATATAAATAATTGAAACCTATTTTTAATTTTTTTTAAAAGAGTAGTTGCTCTCAAAATTTCTTCTATTTAGTTTTATTTTAACTATTTACAAAATTAAAAAGCTGTTTTACGAGATTATCAAATTTGGTCGCAGAGGTGGTCGCAGAGAATATATATTTATAAATATTTAGACATGAAATACACCATGTAAAATGGCATAAAATCATTCAAACTAATTGGTATAACTTGTGAAAATTCTGATGGAGCCAAGCGGACTCGAACCGCTGGCCCCCTGCATGCCATGCAGGTGCTCTACCAGCTGAGCTATGGCCCCATATATTGAAACAACAGTTTTATCGATTAATCTGAAGATTTATTTCGTAACTGTCGTTATTCTTATATTACTTTATAGCGTTTAACAATTGAAATTTGCACCTTAAAAACGAACTAGGAGATTTGCAAGCTCTATTATGCTTTCTAGTACTTTTATAAAGAAAATTCTGCACCACTTAAAAGGTTAATTGGTCATGGGTGGTCTGTTGAAGATAGAAAAAGTTGAAGAAGATAAATTAATCAGATAAAAACTGTTAGGGATTTAGAGTTGATCTTTATATAAGTGAACCGCAGAGAAAGATATCTAAAAATAAAATTAGATATTAATAATTTATAAAAAAATTACTTCAAAATTCAAAATTATTATGATTAGTTAATTTTAAAAAATAGGATATATAATATTAAAATAAATTAGAAAAAAATGACTTCGCTTATAATCACCGCCGCAGGTAAAGCGAGTAGATTTCATGATGTTGGTTATGATCAACCTAAATATCTTTTACCTTGGATAAATTCACAATCTATTTTAAGAAATATTATTGATGAACTAACAGTGTCAAAACTCATAGATTATGTACTGTTGATAGTGAATAAAAGAGAGCAATTTTTTGAAGATAAAATTAGAAATGAACTACCTAATGAAATAAATTCAGATATTTTATTTGTAAGAGATACCCTTGGTCAGGCGCATACAACTTTATTAGGTGTAGAAGAGATCATAAAAAAAGGGCGGGGCACTAACCATTGTATTATTCACAATAGTGATACAATTCTCAAAAATAGGGATATTCAAAAACTTACAAACTTTGCTAATGATGAAAAAATAATTGGTTTTGTTGATACTTTTCAATCAAATAACAAGGCATATTCCTATATTTTAGAGTCAGGTGGATTTTTAAAAAGATTTCTTGAAAAGGAAACTATTTCTCCAATGGCCTCATCTGGATTAATTTCTTTTAGTTCTGCGAAGATTTTCCTAGAAATTTATAATAACTACATTAATAAAATTGATAATACCTCAGAAATATATATGTCAAAACTTATTGACTGTAGCCTCCAAAATGGAGATTTGTATAAAGTGAATTACAATCCTGAAACATCAAATACAATTGTGCTTGGAACACCTGAAGAATATTGCATTTCATACACAATAAACTCAACTGGAATTAAAGGTGGCTGAAGATGTCTGAAGATAAAATTGAAATTATTAAGGTTTTTAAAGGAGGTTCACTCTCCTCAACACAACTAATAAATCATCCTATATTTAATAAATGCATCTTAAAAAAAGTTTCTAACAGTTCAAATAGAGAATATGGATTTGTAAGATTTTGTTCTCAAATTAAAAGGCATTCACAACTGAGAAGTTGCGAACCTAAATTATTCCCCGAAATATTAGAAGTTGGAATTGATATCGAATCTAAACAAGCATATTGCATATATAAATTTATGCAAGAATATATATCTATATTTGATTTTCTTAATGACGAACAAATTTCAGAAATTAAATTAAATAAAGCAGCAACTAATCTTAAAGTCGCACTGCAGAAACTGCATAAACATGAATATAAGATTCCCCTTGTAGAAGGATCTTTAGATTTTTATTTTAAAGAGGAAATGATAAGACCTCTTATTGAATATGAAAATTATTTAGACATAAACAATAAAACTTTTGAAGGTATTAAGGTGGAATCATGTCGTGCTACAGTTTCAAAAATTTATAAATTTTTAAAAAAATTAGATAAAAAAGAGACCCAGAAATATTGCATGATTCATGGCAATGCAACTTTAGAGAATATTCTAATCAATAAAAGAACTCTAGAAATATCTTTCATTGATGTGTATGATGAAACCTATTGTGATATTCCTTTAAGTGATTACTCGCAAATTCTTCAATGTAGTAAATATTACTATGGAGTTAGGATGAGACAAAAAAAAATAAATGAATATGAATCCGAATATAAATTAATAGACGCAGGAAAAAATTTTAAAATTTTTAATGAAGTAATAGAGAAAAACTTAATTTCTAATAAAAACCAAGCTCTTCTCTTAAATTTATTAACAGCATCACAGTTTACAAGGCTTTTACCATTTAGGATTAAAAGTAATGATATGAAGAATGCTAATTATTTTTATTCATTAGCTTCTTGGATACTTACGAGGAAATGAATGAATAGTTTAATTGTACAAAAACAAAAATATTGGGAAATTAATTCTGAGGATAAGGTTAATTTTCAAATTCTTTTCACACATTCAATCCTATCTCAATTTAAATTTGTAGAAAATCTATCTGAGACTAATAGAGTTTTTCTTTTGATCGATGAAAATATATGGAAAATATATAAAAATCAATTTGAAACTTTAATTAATAATTCTATTAAGGAATTTCACATCAAAAAAGTAAAACCTGATGAAGAAAATAAAACTGTAGATTCAAGTATCGAAATTATTCGATTTTTGGATGATAAATCCTTAAGAAGGAAATCAGAACCTGTTATTGCTATTGGAGGAGGAGTAATTTTAGATATTGCATCATTTGCAGCAAGTATTTATAGGAGAGGTGTTCCAATAATAAAAATACCCACTAATCTTTTGGCAATAGTTGATGCTTGTGTTGGAGTAAAAACTGGAGTCAATTTAGGCATCAAAAGAAATAGAATTGGTACCTATTACCCACCTCAAAAAGTTCTTATTGATAAATCATTTCTAAAAACATGTCCTCAAAGACATATAACTAATGGTTTAGGTGAAATTTTTAAAATAGCTTTAATTAAGTCAAGTTCTCTTTTTAAACAATTAGAAGCATATACTGAAACCGTTGGTATTGAAGAGAAGTTATGTATTGGAGCATTAGCCTCAAAAATAATAAATGACTCTATATCATTAATGTTAGAAGAACTTGAACCAAATCTTTGGGAAAAGAATTTACAAAGATGTGTTGATTTTGGTCATTCCTTTAGTCCATATATTGAACTTAAGAATATTAATGAGCTTTTACATGGTGAGGCTGTAACTTTAGATTGCTTATTCTCAACATGCCTAGCTTTTAATTTAAATTTCATAAATAAAAATAAACTTTTAAGAATTTACCGACTTGCAAATTCATTAGGATTGCCTATATTTCATAGGGATTTTACTAATAAAAAACTTATAGAAAAAAGCCTTAATGAAACAAAAGCTCATAGGAACGGGAATTTAAATTTGCCAATTCCATCTGATATTGGGGAATATATTTTTGTAAATCAACTTTCAGATGAAATTATTGATAAAACTATTGATTGTTATAAATTAATAAAAGAAGAATTATGAATTTCCAAGACGATCCATCAGATTATTTTTATCAAAAACAGAACCTTAACTCGAATAGACAATTAAATGGGGTATACAAAGATTTATCTAATACTTGCTGTTTTACCTCAATTATTACAGCAGGTCTATGGAGACTTTTTGGAAACCATATTGCACTAAATGATTCAAAAAAGATTTTTTTTAGACTTATAGATTCAGGTGTTAATCACTTTGATTTAGGAAATAATTATGGAAGACCTCCAGGTTCAGCAGAAGAGTTTTTTGGTAAAGCTTTAAGTGAGATAAGAGAAATAAGAGATGAATTAATAATTTCTTCTAAGGCGGGCTATGAAATGTTTCCAGGCCCAAATGGTTCAGGTTCAAGCCTAAAACATTTAAGAAGCCAAGTAGAGGGCAGTCTTAAAAGATTAAATATTGATTACTTAGACATCTTTTATACCCATAGATTCGATCCTATGTGCGAGGTTGAAGTAGTGGCTGATAACTTAAAATTCTTATATGATTTAGGCTTGTATAATTACGCTGGAATAAGTTCGTATCCAAAAGATAAGCTTATTGAACTTATAGAATTGCTCTTAGAGAGGAAAGTCCCCATTGCTTGTTTGCAATATAATATTTCTCTAATTTCATTAGATAATTTCATGCTTTGTAAAGAATGTTTTGATAAATGGAAAATATCTACAATAGCTTTTAGTCCTTTGGCACAAGGCTTATTAACTGACTCCTATTTCGACGAAACTAAAAAAATAGATTCTAGAGTCAATGAAAAGTCATCAACTGTCACTAAAGTTACCAGTGAAATGAAAGAAAGTTTAAATTACATTAGGGACACTAGCAGAAAAAACAATGTAAGTGTTGAATTAATGAGTATGGTATGGTTGCTATCACAGGATTTTATTTCTTCCGCAGCTTATGGCCCAAGAAAAATAGATCAGCTTTTTAATATGTTAGAAATAAAGGATTTATCAAATAATTTAAACAACGCTTTTGATTTTAATCTACTTTTAGCAAACTCAATTTCTGAAATTAATCAATGGAAAACCAGAAATCCAAGAAATAAGTTTATGATGATGTAGTTTCATTGATTTAAAATTAACTATTAAATAATAAAAAATAAAATCTTTACACTCTAATTAAGATAGATAAAATTCAACATTTAATAAATTTAAATTTCATATTATTTTAATAAGATTTAATGATTTGAAATTCATTTAACAAGAAACTCTTCAATAGATAAATTAAATATGAAAAATCATTTTTGTGGTAACAAGATAAAAAAAGATTAAATAATATATTCTATTTTTGAAATTAAGATAACTATTTGTATCCCAATATATAATCTAAAATACTCTCATATAATAAAATTATGAATAAATACGTTACTTTAATACCTTTAAGGGGAGGATCTAAAGGCATCCCAAAAAAAAATATTAAAGATATTAATGGAAATCCTCTATTTTACTATGTTGTTAAATCATCATTATTAGCTGGATTAAGAACAGTTATAAGTACTGATGATTCAGAGATTAAAGAAAAAGCTTTAAAACTTTTCAAGAATTTAGAAGTTATTGATAGACCAGAAGTTTATGCTCAAGATAATTCAAGTACTGAAGATGTAATAGAACATTTTCTATCAATAGAAAAAAATGTTGAAAATGTAATTTTATTGCAGGCTACCTCTCCAATTACAAGTTTTCATGATATTCAAGAATCTATAAAACTATTTGAGAAAAATAATTTTAACCCTTTGGTGTCTGTTGTAAATTGTCATTCTTTTATATGGGATAAGGAAGGAATACCACAAAATTATGAACCAATAGCAAGGCCAAGAAGACAAGATTGGGATGGATATTATTTAGAGAATGGTGCTATTTATATATTTACAAGAAAACATTTTGAACAATTTAAATGTAGATGTTCAAATAAAAGTACTCTTTATAAAATGCAAAAAAATTCAATGTTCGAAATTGATGATTTAGAAGATTGGGAAATTATTAGCTGCATTTTGAAATCTAGAAATATATAGAAAGAATGAGATTTAAAATTTCATTAATTTAAAAATTTTTACTTTAATTTTTTAGATTAATATTGTTCTTTTAATTTTTAAATTAAATTTTTCTTTTAATATTATCTGCTTTTTTTTTAAATAAATTCATCTAAGATAGATTTTAACGATTTTTTAAAAAGAGATTGATTATATTTTGAGCAATTATTATTAGTACAAATATTTTTATGAAGAGGACATCCTTTATTATCTAAGCAAATTATCCAATTATTCTTATTTGATCCTTTGTTGTATTGTCTTATCGTTTGAATTTCGTTTTTTTCATTTTTAAATTTTTTCTTATAAACAAATTTATGCCAATAATGTACTCCCCAATGCATTGAAGGTGTATGGGAAAATAATGTTATTGAGTTAGTTACCAAAGAAGCAATATGCATGGGCCCACAATCATAGCCAATTACATATTTAGAGTTTTTAAAAAGAATAAAGAGTTCAGAAAAATTATTACATGATTTGCTCTTAATACCAATTTTTTTTGCTAATTTTATTGTTTTTTCATTGAATCCTGGTTCTTCAAGTAAAATAGGTTTTAAAGATTTGTTTTTTGAGAAATTTACTATTTCTTTAATATATTTATTAGTAAGCTTTCTAGCATTATCTAAGCCAAAGCCAACTACGATTATTATTAAATTTTCTTTTTTTAATTTTTTGATATTTTTAATATGATTATTTAGTATTTTTAATCCTTTTATTGGATCCGAATCTATTTGGAGTAATTTAAAACAATTTTTTATAAAAAATGTTTGTGATTTGTTCTTTAAATAATTTGGAGAAAAAATCAAAGGGTAACCTCTTTTTGATAAAGGGTTTATGCCTAACTGCGTGAAGATAATACTGCTTTTAGATCTAATTAATAATTCTTTAAAATTTAAAATTTTTGTAGTCGATAAGTTAGCAATAATTAAGTCACTTTTTTTATCTATATGAATAGATGATTTCCAATTGCATTTTATATCTAGTTCATCAATTAACTTATCAAGGATTAAGGAAAAATAGAAATTTTGTTTTCCATTTTCATAACCATAAATAAAAGGTAGTGTCAATATGCAATCACCAATTTTGTCATTTCTTATAATTACTTTTTTAATTTTACTCGATTTTGCTAATTTAAAATTCAAAAAAACAAGAACAATTAATTTTACAGGTAGAAAAAAAAAGTAAAATGTAAAATTAGATATTTTAAGTGCATCAAAAGATATTTTTCTGAAAGTTCTAGGATATCTGTTTCTAAAATTTATTAATGAATTTTTAAAAATCAAATTAAAATCTTAAAACTCTATATTATCAATTATTCTTGAAAAAGTTTCTCACTATAACAAAATCAAAAAATTCTTCATATTTATAATTTATATTTGCAATTAGTATATTTATCTAAGCTTAAATTTATGACATTATTTCTCAAAATATAAATAATAGGACTTCTTTAATTAGAATAATTTACCAACCTGGACTAATTTATAAAAATAGAATAATCTATGAACTATATATTTAAATTATTAGTATCTTTTACATTAGAGTTTTTTATATATATTTTTTATTTATTAAGTTTACTTAAATCTTTTATATTTTTCTTTAAAACTAAAAAATGTAAATTAAGAAAAAATAATAAAAATATTGAAGTATTAATTTTTAAATCAGGAACTATGGGAGATCATTTGATATGTATCGATTGTTTGGATAAAATATCTAAAATTGATAATTCAATAAAGAAAACTATAGTATGTAAAAATAGCTCAATTTTCCCAGACTTAAAAAAATTTTCTTCACTTAATAATGTTGAACTTATTCCCTATAAATTGTTAATTGATTACTTTTTTAAAAATATTTTTTCTGAGAAAATAAAACTTATTATTGACACTGAGCCTTATTTTCGGTTGGGATTATTATTTGGACTTATTATGCCAAAATCCATTATTTCCTCAAATTATAGGATTCCTTATGATAATCATTTTGAAAAATTTTATCCTTATATTCATTTCAATCATTATGATGAAAATTTGCAAGAGGGTTTTTATATAATTAAGTTAATAAACAATAGTATCGATATATTTTTGAAGAAATTTGAAAAAAATAGTAGGCTTCGAAAAATAAAGGCTATTGAGTTCAAAAATAATTTCTTAGTTTTAGACAATCCTAATATTGATTTAAAAAAAGTAAAATTTCATGATTCTTTTATTAGTAGAACTAATTTAGAGAATCGAAAATTAGTTTACTTGTATTATGGATGCTCTGGTAAGGCAATGCATAGATTACCTCCGGTAAATTGGTTGAAAAATTTCGTAAAATTGTTAATTGACCGATATTATATTTTTTATGTAGGAGGTCCTTCGGAGGTTAGATTGGAAAATCTTTTAGGTGAGGAAAAATTTTCTTCCTATTCTTTTATAAATAATTTTTCATTAACAGATTGGTCAATGATCTTAAATCATTCAAAGTATAGAATACCTCTTATTTCTTTTGATGGAGGTTTTTCGCATCTTTTTGGTATTAATTCTCCTATGATATTTCAAGTATTTTGCAGTAGCAATAATTATAAATGGAGAAACAAGTCAGATCAATCTTTTGTATATTCTTGTCTAGATGGGGGTTCTCCAAACTATAAACCTTTTAAGTTTAGGGTTCCTCAAGAATGTCTTATTAGTCAAAATGCCTGGTTGAGTTCTAAAGAGATTGATCTTTTCCAAAAGTTTGATTCTTGGTTTGAAAATATTAAACAAAATAACCTATAATATAGTAATAGATAGCTTTAGAAATATTAATTTGTGCAGGAACGATACGAAACTCAAATTTCAAATATTCTAATTATTGGAAGCGGTGGGGCAGGTTTAAGAGCAGCAATAGAATGTAAAAAATATGGAATGACTGTTAGTGTTGTTGGTAAGAGGAATAAGCTTGATGTCCATACAGTTCTAGCAGCTGGAGGCATTAATGCTGCTTTTGGTAATATTGATAGAAAAGATAATTGGCAAAAGCACTTTGCGGATACATATATTGAAGGTTACGAAATAGGTGAACCTAAAACCATAGAAATAATGACTAAAGAGTCTCCTGAACTTGTAAAGGAGATTGATAGCTGGGGAGCTGATTTAGAAAAAAATGCAGAGGGATTAATTGATCAAAGATTCTTCGGGGCTCACTCATATAGAAGAACTTGTTATTCAGGAGATCATACTGGTAGACAAATACTTAAAGCACTATTATTTAAAGCTAAATCAATGAAAATTAAAATAAATGATTCAATATATGTAACTGACCTACTTGTTAAAGAAAATGTATGTTTTGGAGCAACCTCATTTGATATTAATACTGGAGAAAAAATTCTACACTTATCTGATGCAGTAATCATTGCTGCTGGGGGTCATACAAGAATATGGAATAAAAGTTCTTCTAGGAAAGACGAAAATACTGGGGATGGTTTTTATTTGGGCTTAAATGCCGGCTGCGAGCTTATGGATTTAGAGATGACACAATTTCACCCAACTGGAATGTTAATGCCAGAAGAATTGGCAGGTACTTTAGTAACAGAGGCTGTCAGAGGCGAAGGTGGAAAACTATTTAATTCATTAGGTGAAAGGTTTATGGAGAAATATGATAAAAATAGAATGGAGCTTTCGACTAGAGATAGAGTCGCAATGGCAAATTATACTGAAATTCAAGAGGGGAGAGGGACTGCCAACGGAGGGGTATTTCTTGATATTTCTCATAAAGATAAAGACTTCATCTTAAAAAAATTACCTTCAATTTATAAACAATTTATAGATTTGCAAAAATTAGATATCTCAAAAAATCCTATGGAAGTCGCTCCGACTGCTCACTATTCAATGGGTGGAATTTTAGTTACACCTGATGAACATAAAACAAGTGTTGAAGGATTATTTGCTTGTGGAGAAGTAGCAGGAGGACTACACGGTGCTAATAGACTAGGAGGCAACTCATTAGCTGAAATTTTGATTTTTGGGAGAAGGGCAGGCAAATTTGCTTCTTTGTATTCCAATGAAATCAAATATCAACAAAGGTCAAAAAAAATTGTTCAAGAAAATTTCGATAAAATTGATAATCGGATCAAAAATGGGAACGAGATGGGAAGGCTTATTGAGGACGAATTACAGAAAATCATGTGGAAACATTGTGGGGTTATTAGAAATGGTGAAAGTTTGAAAAAAGGTCTTGAAAAACTCCGAAATCTAAGAATTAGATTTAATGATCTTGATGTAAGGGTTGGTTCACATGGATTTTCTGATTTATCTTTGTCTTTTTCTTTGGATGCCTCTATCCTCACGGCAGAGGCAACCATAATATCTGCTCTTAAAAGAAAAGAAAGTAGGGGTTCTCATCAAAGATCAGATTATCCAATGCTTAAATTAGAGGAAAAATGTAATTATTTAGTTAAATTAAATGATAAAGGTAAAATAATAGTAAACAAAAAAGAAATTTCTCCTTTAAGTAACTCTCTCCAAAAAATTTTAAAGCAATCAAAAACTATTGATTGTTTTAAGAACAAGCTTCTAGAATGATAGAATTCAGATTTAGTCTATCTAAAATAAAGAGTTTAAAATCTTATTTTAATGAAGAAACTTAAAAATATTAGTATTGTTCAAAGAAGTCATATTGAATCTAAGAATATATTTTTTCTTTTGCATAATAAATTTTTTAATAATCTATCCAAGCAATTTGGATATAAGTTCTATTTTTTGTTTTTTATTAGTATCTTAATAAAATTGCCTGGAATTATATTGCATTTTATTAGGACATCTTTGAATATTCAAAAGCCAAAAAATACTTTTTTTCAAAAAAAAGTTTTAAGAGAACTTAATGAATTCGGGTTTTCAATAATAAAAAATTCTTATTTTAGTTCTAATTTTTTAGATAAATTAAATAAATCATTTTATGAAAAATATTCAATTAAAAATATTTCTAAACTTTCTGAACCCATTATTTATGTACCATTATCAAAAACTAATTTAAAAAAGGTTTTAAGCATTATTGAAAAAAATTATATGTCTATGATATCAAAATATTTATTTATGCTTCCATATCTAAAAACAGTTACTTATATGTATTCAAAAAATGAAAGCAATTTTAAAAATAGTAGCCAACATTGGCATTTAGATAGGGTAGGACTAAGAACATTAAAATTATTTTTAGCATTACATGATCAAGAAGAAATAAATGGCCCTTTAACGTTTATTGATTCTAAAAGATCAGAATATCTTGTAAATCATTATAGATATAGTAAAACTAATCAATTTAAAAGAATATCAGATAAATTGATAGATAAAGAATTTGATAATTTAAAATTTAAACCATCAAGATTTATTGAAAAAAAAGGAAGTTTAGCATTTTTAGATACAGATAGATGTTTACATTATGGAAGTAGAAAGTCTCTTAATCCTAGATTGTTTTTATATATTGAATTTGGCTCATATTTAGATTTTAAAATTCCGTTTTTATTTTAAATTTTGTTTATAAGCTGAAAATACCAATTCACTTTTTTTATTTTCTAAAATGAACTTTTTGTAATTATCTGTGCATTTCTTACCTCTCCAAACTATAGAAGATTGAAATTTAAATGTCATAGGGATAATAAATAAATCGTATACTGCATGAAATAAAAAACTTTCATATAAAACATAAATTGAAAAAATTATTCTAGAAAGAGAATATATCATTCTAATAAAAAATCGTGATAATAAAATACTAATTTTTAGTAAAAAAGATTTAGGTTTATTATTTATTTTTAAAGGGTTACAATAAATCATATTCAGAATCATATTTCTAGATAAAACTTTAGGAGCTTTTTCTTTGTATATTAAAAATCTTGGAAGATAAAGTGAAGCGATTGTTTTAATAATATCTTGATGGACACTGTAAGCATAATCATTATCATTTAAGCAATTTTTATATAGCCTATTGTAAAGTTGAAACATCACTTCCAATTTACCTCCAAAAATAAAATCGATGAACCATCTTGAGTTACTTTCCATCCAATATTGATTCATAATTTTCCCTTTAATTAGATCTTTAATATTTAAATCAACCAAATGTTTTAATTGTTTAATATCAAACTTAATATCGGTTCTAGTTCTTATTAAGATATCTTCATCTCGAACAATATTATTTGAAATTAAATATGTTATTCCATAATTCATAGCATAATAATGGAAAAGTTTATTTTTCTGATTATAATTACTATTTAGTTTACCCCTAGGAAAATCTATATCTGGTATTGAGATAATTTTTGATTGGTCTAAAGCTTTAAAGAAAATATCATTTTTAAAATTTTTAACATCTTTTTCCCAAAACAAAAAATAACAAACAAAGTTTTTCTCTTCTAATTTTGATGATAGTTTTGAAATGTCCTCAAGAACACAATATTCTATATTCTTGGATGAATCCTGGCAACTTTCGAAAGTTCTACCCTTTGATAATATTGCACCTTGGAAAAGAATAATTTTTCTCATTTCTTTAATTATATAAAGTGATTGTGTTAGACCATAAATCTAAATCTAAATCATTATGAGAAATATATATTACACAAGGAATATCTGAAAAATATATTTTTCTAGAAACTCTTTGAGCAACTTTGTTATTTAGGGAGCATAATCCCTCATCTACAAGCAAAAAATAAGGCTCTAAGTAAATTGATTGCGCTATTATTAAACGTTGCCTTTCCCCTCCTGAAATTCCTTTTCCATCAGGATTAATGTAAATTGATTCTAATTCTCTGATAATATCATTATTACTTTTGGGTTTGATAAATTCAGAAATTTCTAAAGCATTAATTAGTCTTTTAAAATTAATTTTTCTCTTATCATTATGAGTAAGTATATTAAATAAAGCAGATCCATTTAGTAATTGGGGTTCTTGAGGAATATAAATCATAGATTCAGTTATTTCAGAATAGTTTTTAAGTTTATTATTTTCTTTAATAAATGCAGTTACTTTATTAATATCGTTTTGACCAGCAATGCTTTTAAGAAGCGTAGATTTACCGACTCCCGATCTGCCTATTATAGAATATCTTTTCCCTGGTCTAATATCTAAATCTAGAATCCTATTCAAATTATTGTTATTTTGATCTGTTTGAAAGTTTGTTTTGTATGAGATACTGTTTTTCCTGCTATTAAGATTTATCCTTAATATATTTTTTGACTTACTGATTTTGATATTACGATTAGGCTGCCCTAATTTAAACTTGATAACTAACTCATATAAAGTGTTTATAACTTCTGAACTTGCATTAAATTTTCCTAAAGAATTAATAAAATTTTGAAGAACCGGAACAAATCTAATAGCTAATAATATCATTATTATTATTTCTGAATTAGAAACCTTAAATATGAATAATAAAGTAACTATCGTTATAAGCAAAATTAAATCTATTACTGACTTTGAATAAATTTGTATTAGAACTATTTCAGATATGCTTTT
This sequence comes from Prochlorococcus sp. AG-355-I04, assembly GCA_003280915.1. Lineage (GTDB taxonomy): Bacteria > Cyanobacteriota > Cyanobacteriia > PCC-6307 > Cyanobiaceae > Prochlorococcus_A. The sequence continues at coordinate 15,481 of QCDL01000009.1, forward strand.
TCTAGTCTTTCTATCAGAAAATGATATCTCATTAATTATGTTTTCCTTTAAGTTTTTCAAAAAATGTAGTTTGTCTAGAAGTCTTAAGTAAGTAAGAATTCCTGTCATTAATTCAGTTTGGCCATCTTTTATGGTTTTACCTATTTTTAATTGTTTAGGTTTTAAAATGGATAATACAAAAAAAGCAATTAATAAAAATAGTGATATTACAAAAATTATTTTTGGACCTATTAAATATATACTTCCTAATGCTAAAACAAAAAGATTTCCAATACTTTGAAAAAACATTCCAAAACTTGTGATCGCATTAAGATGAAAAAGATCAAAGGAAGGACCTAAATTAGAGGTAAAAGAAGCCTGATCAATCCCGAGTTTAATTTTTTGATCTAAATTATCAAATTTAGTTAAAATTCTACTTTTTGTATTAGAGGCTAGATTGTAATCAAGATAATAAACATATTTTTGCATAGCAAGATAAAAAGCAATATAAAATATCACTATTAAAATTAATAGATACGGATTTATATTTTGTATAATTGACTGTGATTTTGATGATTGCGAATTTGGACTAATATAACCATAAATAATAGAAATAATAAAAATATAAAAAGAATCAAATAATCCAGCTAAAAGCCTGCAGAAACTGTATTTTCTAAGTTCAAATATTCCCTTTTTTTCAATAATAAAAAAGAACTTTTTGAGATTATATATATTACTAAAATTTCTAATCATAAAAATTTTCTTACTTTTAATCGTGATATTATATATTAAATAAGATTTCTAATCAATTTTAAAGTGCAGGCATACATAAGGAATTTAAAAAGAGAGCTAATAATAAAATTTGGGAGATTAATTCCTGATAATTTATCAATTCTTATTTATAAAAAAATCTTTGATTCAAAAAGGTTAATTAATACTAAAATAGCTAAATATATTTTAATTTCAATAGCTTGTAAAGGAATAAAAAAGGAAATTATAAGAACAATACAAGTATTTCTAATGATTAATTTACAATTTTGAAAGCAATAGTTTTTGATAGGGATGGAACTTTAATAGAATTTGTTAATTTTCTATTTAAAGAAAAAGAAGTTGTTATTAATAAAGATATTGTAAAAACTTTGAAATTTTTAAATAATATTAATTCCGTAAAATATTTTATACATACTAATCAATCAGGGGTTTGTAGAGGAATGTTTGGTATGGAAGATGTCAATAAATGCAATAAGAAAATTCAAAAAATATTACATGAAGAATACCAACTTGATTTTTGTTTCGAAAGAATATTTGTAGCTCCAACGTTCGAATCAATTTATAGAAAGCCTACAAATAATGTAACTTTAGAAATAAAAAAAGATTTTAATATAGCTGAGAAGAATATTTTATATATTGGTGACACTATTGCCGATTATCAAACTGCTTTATTATCAAAAACTGATTGTATAATTTATAGAGGTTATGCTGCAAAGCCAATAAAAGAAGATTTAATTATTGAAAAAAGGCTTGTAGTATATGATAGTTTACAGTTGATGTATAAGGTACAAGAGTTTATTAATGAGAGTAATGACTAATGGCTGCTTTGATATTTTTCATTTAGGTCATCTACAAATGCTTACTTATGCTAGCTCTATTGGAGATCAATTATTTGTCGGAATAAATTCTGACGAATCTATAAAAAAATTAAAAGGTGAAAATAGACCAATTTTAAATGAAGACTATCGTTTGCAATTTATTGAAAGTCTACCTTTTGTAACCAAAGCAAAGATTTTTAATGAGCAAAGATGTATTAATTTAATTTATGAATGGTCGCCAGATATATATGTAAAATCAAATGATTATAATTTAGATAGTCTAGATAAATCTGAAAAAAAAGCATTAATAGAATTAGATTGTGAAATAAGGTTTATGGACATCAAAACTAATATTTCAACTTCATCTATAATTGAAAGAATTAAAGGAATTACTTAAAAAAATAAGGAGCTATTTTAAAAGATGCAAATAAAAAATATATTAGTAACAGGAGGTTTAGGTTTAATAGGTTCAACACTTATTCAACATTTAAATAAGTTAAATTTTAAAAACAAGATAATTTGTGTTGACACTTTTTCAAATAATCAAAAATGGAAATATCTTAGGGAAATAATCGTCGATGAATTAATAAGCTTAGAAGAATTCAATAATAATAAAGTGAATATAATTGAAAATGCAGATGAAATATTTCATCTAGGTGCTTGTTCATCAACTACTGTAGAAGATTGGAAATATCTTTACAAGAGGAATTATAGATCGACTATAGAAATAGTTGATTTATTTATAAAAAGCAAACAAAAAAATTCAAATGTTGAGAAGAAGTTAGTCATTGCTTCAAGCGCATCTACCTATGGGGACGGATTAAATGGTTTTACGGATGATCTAGAAAACATTGAAAGTCTAAGGCCATTGAATCCTTATGGGATGTCTAAGCATTTAGTAGATATTTATTTGAAAAGGAAAGAGTACTTTTCTGATATTTTGTCATTAAAATTCTTTAATATATTCGGTCTTAATGAGTTTCATAAAGGCAGCATGCGTTCTATAGCTCATTGGGGTGTTGAGTCAATTATTCAAAATAATTTGATTAAATTATTTAAAAGTGAAAATCCTCTATATGAAGATGGCCGTCAAGTAAGAGATTTTCTTGATGTTGACTCAGCAGTAGAAATTATGATTTATCTAGCTAAAAATTGTACTGGAATTCATAATGTGGGTTGCGGTCAAGCCATTACATGGATTGAAATGGCTAATACAATTATTGAGTCAATAGGCAAAATAGATAAACAATATAAAGTAGATTATATAAATATGCCAAAGCATTTAATAGATAAATATCAATACTTTACTTGTGCTCAAATGTCTAGAAAAATTTTACCTGAAAATTTATTACCAAATAAAGAAAAAGTTTTAAAAAAACTTTCAGAATATTCGATTCAGTTATTTAATGAATACAAAGAAATTAATTTATGAAAATTTCTAAAGAACAATTATTTGAAAGTATTATTAATTCTTACAGAGCTGGGGGCGGTATTATTGCTTGCGGAAATGGCGGAAGTGCGACTCAATCTAATCATTTAGTTGAAGAATTAGTTGGAAGATATAAAAATGATAGGATACCAATTAAAGGTTTAAGTCTTTCTAGTGATAGCTCTATAATTACTTGTATTGGAAATGATTATGGATTTGAATATATTTTTTCTAGACAAATTGAATGTTTGGCTTCTATAAATGACATTTTGTTATGCTTTAGTACTTCGGGTAAAAGTAAAAATATAATAAATGTCCTCCAAAAAGCAAAAACATTAAATATACAGGCTATTTTGATAACAGGTGATAATTACTTTGATGAAACAAATGATTTTGTTTATTACAGTGTAGGTGAGAAAGAAGGAAGAAGAATACAAGAAGAACATTTAGTTTTAATTCATGATATTATTGAAAACATTGAATTAAATCTAATAAAATAAGCTCCGTGTTGTATAAGCAGAAGATATTATTAATAGGAGATTCATGTGTCGATTATTTTGTTGAAGGTAAAGTAGCAAGAATATCACCTGAAGCACCAGTACCTGTATTTAGTTATTCTCATGAGTCTATTTATCTTGGATGTGCAGCAAATGTAGCAATATCACTTTCAAGGCTTGGGCTTGATGTTGATTTAATATCTTTTGTTTCAAATGATAAAAACGGTGATTTTCTAATAAATAAATTAAAAAAAGAAGGTGTAAATACAAATTACCTTATTAGTGCAAAAACTAACCAACAATTATTTACTTCAGAGAAAAAGAGAATTGTTTCAAACTCGCATCATATTTGCAGAATTGATAGGGAGCCTAATCCTATTTACATAAAGGAGGAGATTAACAAATTCTTTGAAAAAAATATCAAAGAAGCTTTGTCTAAAAATACTTACACTTATACTGTTATTTCTGATTATGCTAAAGGGATTATTAATGTTGATAGTTATAAATTAATAAATAGATTAGTGAAAAATAAAATAATCCTTGATCCTAAACCCAAAAATAAAATCTTATATAAAAATTTATTTATCTTAAAACCAAATAAGAAGGAACTTATTGAATTAATGAATCTTAACTATAATTTTGAATATGATAAATTAGAAAATTTCGAAAATAATATAAGAGATTTTATTTTAAAAAATAATATAATAAACCTTATAGTTACAGATGGCATGAATGGATCCTTTTTAATAACAAAAGATAAGTTTAGACATTTCCCTTCAAAAAAGGTAGAGGTTTTTGATGTCAGTGGAGCAGGAGATTCCTTTTTAGCGGCATTAATATACTATTGTACAAAAGGTCTAGGTTTATCTGAATGTATATCTTATGCAAATCAAGCAGCATCTACAACAGTAACTCATTCTGGAACAACTCCATTGATTCCTAATGATTTTTCAGAATTTAGTCAAAATTGAAAACTCTATTTATCCTTCCTGTTAGGTCAGGATCTCAAAGAATAATAAATAAAAATATTCAAAAGATTGGTGATAAAACATTAATTGAGATTGCGCTATTAAAATTGTCAAAAACTGATGAATATGATGTTTTAGTTTCTTCTGATTCTTTAAAATATATTGAACATGCAAAAGATTTTAATAAAAAATATTGCCCTAAAAATACCATTTACTTTCATCAAAGATCAAAAAAGACATCATCTCATTCATCTACGTTGGAAGATTTGATAGATGAAATTTTTGAAAATAAAAATTTAATAAATAACTATAATGATATTTTTGTGCATCAATGTACATCTCCTTTTATTAGTAAAAAGACTATTAACAAAATTGTTCATTTATTTAGAGTAAAAAATTTAGATTCGATATTTACAACTATTTCTAGTCACCCATTTTATTGGAAAAAAAATAATCAATCAGAGGAATACTTAGCATGCTTCAATAATACTATCCCAAGAATAAGGACCCAAAATGCTGAGAAAATTTTTATTGAAACTGGAGGTATTTATGGTTTTAAGAGAAATAAATATTTGATTAAAAAAACTAGAACTTTTCTTAATAAACTTCCTTAAAATCTGAATAAATTTGAGGCTCTGGATATTGATGATAAGATAGACCTTGATTTCGCAAGATTTTTATATCCATACTTAGAAAAAAAAATATTTGAATAAAATTAAATATTCATTAATTCTAGAATTTTATCAATGTTATCTAAATTTAAATTGCAGCAATTTTTCGATTCAATAATTTTCTTAAATCTTTTATCATTATGAATTGGACATCTAATATTTCTTTTGTAAAAAATCCAATTGAATTTTTTGCTGCCTAAATTGATATTTTTGATTAGTGTATATTCAATACTATTATAATTTAGTTTATTTAAATACAATTGTTTATTCCAAATATGATGGCCCCATTGTTTTCTCGAGGTATGAGAAAACAATACTAAAGTTTGGGTACATAGACTTGCTAGATGCATAGGTCCGCAATCAAATCCAATTACTAATTTAGCTTTTCTAAAGATAAAAAATAATTCAGATATCTTTGTACTATTTATTAATTTAATATCATATTTTTTGCTAAAATCATTAAAAAATTTTTTAAAATTAGGCTCTTCCTGAATATAAAGTTTTAATTTATTTTTATTACAATAATCTCTTATTTTATAAATAGTATTTGTATCTATTTTTCTCCCTGGATCAAGACCAATTCCTAAAAAAACAATAATACTATTTTTGAATTTTGAATATTTATCTTTTGAAAGATTATCAATATTTCTATTTAAAACCTTAATTCCCTCTTCAACAGAGAAATTAATTTTTAATATATCAAAGGCATTTTTTACATAGTTTGTTTGAGATTTCTTTGAGGCATAATTAGGCGAATATAATATTGGATAACCTTTTTTGGGCGAATTTAGTAATCCTACTTGAGTAAATATAAAATATTGTTTAGAATCTTTTATTTCTTCAATACTTTCAAAATTATATCCACTTAAATTAGCACCTAAGTAGCAATTTCTTGGTGGCATTTTTTTTAAATCAAACCAATTATCATCAAGTTTTAATTCTTTTAAAATCAATCTAATATAATCAGATTTTATGTAAAATTTTTCATTGCTTTTAGATCCTAAGATAAATGGTAATGTTAATATTGAGTCTCCAAGTCTATCATTTCTGATAATAAATTTAATTGGCTTGTCTTTAAAAATTCTTTCTAATTTTATAAAAAATATTTTTTTGTTAATAAAAAGATTTGTTATATAAACGAACTCATAAATCAATCCTATAAGTAAATTTATGATTTCTGTAAAATTATCAAGAAAAGAATTGCTAAAAAATTTTTTTAATGACAATTATTTCACCTATTTATATTTTGAATTTCAGATAATATAATTGAAAAACTTAAATTATTTTTTTTACTATATTTATAAATTAGCATTTTTAAATATTCATTGATTTGGTTAAATCTTTGATTTGGATTCAATTGATAATTAGATTTTAAAGTAATAATTAATCTGCAATTTGTTATTTGAAAAAAAAATATTTTTTGAAATATTTTTTTAACTTTTATGCGCATTTCTTTCCCAATCCCAATCTTCATTATTATAAGCTTTGTCATCAATAAAATAATCAGCTTCAGGCTTGCCTGTTATAAGCTCATGATATTTAAGACCCCATTTATCTAACTGTCTTTTTGTAAAATCATACCAATCAATATTTGTAGTAGTTCCTCTTGCTGTAAACATTTTTATAGTATGACCTTCCTCATAAAGTCTATTAATTGAATTTATTTGTTTTTTAAATGGTTTAGCTTCTTCATACTTACCAAAAGTATTAGTACAAATAGTTCCATCTATATCAAAAGCGAAAATACTCAAACTAATTTTCCCAGTACCTTAGTTTTTTAGCAATAAGCTTTTCTTTATGGTTGAATGTTTTTTCTCCATCTCCTAATATCTTAGGTATATTTCTTATAACATTTACAAGTTTCTTAAGTCCCTCCTCTTGTAAAGAGGCAGCTTGATCACTCCCATACATTGCTCGATCTAGAGTTATATGTCTCTCAATTACCGATGCCCCAATAGAAGCGGCGATTATGCTTGGTGATACAGAAGACTCGTGTCCGCTATATCCAATATTTAAATTATATTTCTCTCTCAAATTATTAATACATTTTAGATTTAAGTCTTCTAAGGAAGCGGGATAAGTACTTACGGTGTGAAATAACATTAACTCACAATTATGATCTTTGAAAATTTTAATTGCATTTTCTATATCAATTAAATTTGTCATTCCAGTAGATAAAAAAGTAGGAATTTTCTCTTCAGCTACTGTCTTAAGAAATTCGATGTTAGTTGCCATAGCCGAAGCAACTTTATTAAATTTAAAATTAAATACTCTCATTTCTTTTTGGCTACGGCAATCCCAAGAAGAAACGAACCAATCGATATTTTTGCCTTTACAGTACTTATCTATTTCTTTATATTGTTCAAGGGTAAATTCCAATCCACGTTTTTGATCTCCTTGCGTAACCCCCCATGGACTTTCCCTTGGCGCTTTTAATACTTCTTCAGAATAAACTGTTTCTATAGTTCTTTTTTGGAATTTGACTGCATCACATCCAGAGTCTGAGGCTATATCTATTAGTTTCTTAGCAATTTCTAAATCACCATTATGGTTAATTCCTATTTCTGCAATAAAATAAATATATTTAGAATTGGAGAATTGCTCAAATACCACTTTTTACTTTATGTTTTAATTTAAAAATAGCATGTTAAATTAACTTAAATCAAAAAAAACTGTTACTAATTTACATTACAATTAAATTAAACTTACTTATTAAATTAAAAACTTTATATTTTAATTCATAAATTTAATTAAAAACATATTCTATCTTTATAAAAAAATATGTCATTTAAATATTTATTAATTTGACTTTTTAAGTTAGATAATTTTAGTATTGATATTAGTAGATTTTCATTTATAAAACATCTAATTAAATTCACTAAAACACCATTTTTTTAAATTATACATATCACATTTTTTAGTAAGTATTAATTTCTTTATCCAAGAGCAAGTTTTTTCATCAATAAAAGGTATTTCTTCATCTTTGTAATTTATAAAACCAGATTTCTCACAATATATTTTTATATCTCTAAGATTAAATATATTTGCAGTGCATAATGCAAATTCCGTTAACGTTAAAGATTGGGATATATCTTTATAGTTTACCTTATGATTTTCGCCTATTATTGCTTCTAGCAATATTTTCAAAAGATGAGGCGCCCAAGTCCATTCTCTTTTCACAGTTCCATCTATAAGGTTAATTGTTAGATCATTATTATAAAAAATCCTTTTTTGAAAAATATTTATCAATTCGCGCATAAAAAATCTTTCATCCCTGAGGGGAGATTCATGATTAGGTAATTTAAAACAAATAGCATTAGGATTATTTGTTTTTAAAATATAATTTGTTGCTAGTTTTTTAGTATTTGTATATGTACAATTAGGCCTCTCTTGGTCTTCAAGTGAAGATCCTAAATGTATTAATTTATAAGTTTTATTTTTAGAGAAATTTGCTAATTTTTGTACAAAATTTGTATTGATCTCATAAGCTAATAAGGATTTGTTATTACATTCTTTTGTACTGGAAATGGCTGCTGTATTGATCACATAGTTTGGATTATAACTTGTAATAAATTCTTCTATAAATTTATAATTTTCTTCTTTTACGAAGCTTCCTATCTCTTTAACAGGTAAATAATAGTTTGTTAGGGTTGATTTTTTTTTATTTATTAAAATTTCGCCTTCTGCACCATTTAATTTCGAGATTAAATAAGAAAAAATGATACCATCTTGACCTCCACCAATTATTATAAATTTCATTTAATTTTTAATTCATTAATTGTATTTAAAGCTATCTTGAAACCTTCTCCTAAATTATGATGTCCCTGCCAGATTTCAGGAATAAAGGATATTCCTCCTTTTTTTTTCATTGAGCTAACAATCAATTTTAAATCTAAATCCCCCTCTCCGAACAAAAGGCCTTCATCTGAATCCCCTTTAGCATCAACAAGATGAATATGGTCTGTAAATTGTAAAAGCTCATTAATCCAATAATTTGGATTTAAGGAATAATAATTAGAAGACATTATGGTATGAGCTGAATCAAGACATATTTTGAGTTTTGTTTTCTTGCAAAAATTGAGGATTTCTCTTGGATCTGCAAAAATATTTACTAGTCTCCTTCCTCCAAGATACCATGCATTTACCGGAAGAGTTTGAGGTAATATCTCTAGAGTAGGATATTTAATTCTGAAATTTTTAATCAACTCCTCTAGTTCTTTATAAATATCATCTTTTTCTTTATCATTTAAGAATTCTTTTAAAGTAGCACTACTGAAACTTGTTATTACTTTAACTTTTGCCTCTTTTTTATTTCCTAAAAGATCATTTATTCTAATAATATGATTTAGGAATTTTTCAAATTCAAAAATGCTTTCTTTTCTTATGTTTTCTTTTTTAGAGAATGGATCAAAAATTAAGTCATTTGAATAAAAATCTGGAGCATGAAATGTATTATTTAAATTTATTGGTATATCTTTTAAAAGATTTTTTATTTTATTGAATGGATAATCAATATCCCTATGAGACAAATGGAATTCAAGAAAATCAGGTTTGATTTCATCAAAGAGTATCGGAGCGTCATGATATCTTACTGGGATTCCAAACTTACAATTTGGAATTGGTTTTTTACAGTATTTAAAGATTTTTTTATAGCCTGAAATATCACTTAATTCAATTATTTCTCCTGGATTTTTTTTATTAATTAATTTCTTATTTATGATACTTTTATATTTATCTGGAGATAAACCTTTACCGCCATAAGTAAAATCTAAATATTCTTTTTTTAGGATTGTTCCTTTCTTGAGAATCTTATTGACAGTTAAACTTTTCCCTAAACTTATTCTGTTAGCTTTTTCTCCCGGTTGGATTATTCTGTCATTATCATTACCAAGACTCTTATGTGCTTCTTTTAACATTTTACATAAATCTCTCATTTGATCTGGATAAAGACTCACTACATGATCATTACCTTTTGCATTTTTGTTTAGAGTAAGATGTTTTTCAAATACTATTGCTCCATAACTTAAAGCAGATAAACAGACATAATATTCAAGTTCATGTCCAGAATAACCTAGTTGCACTTTAGGAAATAACTTCTTTAATTTTTTTATATACTTAAGATTTAGAGTATCTACCGGTGAGGGGTAAGCTGATTGACAATGCAATAAACATAAGTTCTTTTTGTTTTCAAGAAAATAAGAAACAGAGGTAATTATTTCCTTTTGATTTGACATGCCCGTTGACATAATAAAGTTATCAAAATATTCAAAAGCAGTTTCTATCATGAGTAAATTAGTTAAATCTGCCGAAGCAATTTTAAGAGTTTTTATTTTGTTTTTATGAGCAAATAAAAGAGAATCTATATCCCAACAACTAACTATTACATCAATTTTTAAATTTCTTGCGAATTCAATTAATTTTTCGTATTGATTAAAATTAAGAAAGGTTGATAATATATATTGATAAACATATTGCTGACCTATTTCCATATTTTTGGGATCTGCCTTTAAGCATGCTTCAGATCTGATTTGAAATTTAACAGCATTGCAGTTTGCTTTTTTTGATTCTTCTATTAATTTATAAGCCTCCTCAATGGAACCATTGTGGTTCAGACCTATTTCACTGATAATATATGGTTCATGAAACCTCATAATGAAAATTTATTTATGATTAAAAAATAAAATTATTTTTCTCATATTAGGAAAATAATAAAACCTAAAATTTGATTATCTATATATTCTTTAAGTATAAAATCTAACATTTGGGGTGGGTTCATTTTTTTACTATATCACTTAAAATATTTTAAATTGTTATTGCTTTGCTTTAGGAATCGAACCTTCTGCATTTAAAACAAGTTTAATAGTCTTAAAAAATATAAGTAAATCAAGAAAAATAGTGAAGTTTTTTATGTAAAATAAATCATAGCTTAGCTTTGTTTTTGAATCATTTACTGAAGCTCCGTAGGGATAATTGACTTGAGCCCATCCACTTAAGCCTGGTTTAGCTAAATATCTCAAACTGTAATTATTTATCTTTTTTAATAATTTCAAGTCGATCTCAGGTCGCTCAGGTCTTGGACCAATAAGGCTCATGTCTCCTTTAATAACTGTAATTAATTGCGGTAATTCATCTATTCTATATTTTCTTAAAAAACTACCTACTTTCGTTACTCTCTTATCATTTTGCGATGACCACTGGGGACCATGTCTTTCGGAATTAATAAACATTGTCCTTAGTTTTATTATTTGAAAATTCTTTTTCATTAATCCACTTCTAGTTTGGTAATAAAAAATTGGACCTTTATCTTCCAAATAAATTAATAAAGCTGATACTATTAATACAGGAAGTAAAAATAATAATAATATTAATGAGAAAAAAATATCTCCTATTCTTTTTAAACGAAACTGAAAAGAACCCACCCTAGATGAAAAATCAATTTTAATTAGATCTCCCGCAGAAATTAAGTCAGCAGGAATTCTCCCAAGAGTAATTTCACACCATTCGATTATATTAAGTATTGCATTACCTTCAATACTTTGATTTAGGAGAAATATCTGATCTTTATTATTAAGCAACTTAATATTTTCAATAATAAATCCAACGGATTTAATATCTTTCTTGAAGTTTTTTAAATGAGAAATTGTTATATTTAAGTTTTTTTCTTCTATTAAAAAACTTTTGAGTTTATCAGCTATTATCTCTTCACCAATAAAATTCCATCTAGCTTTTTTTTTTGTATTTCTTCTAAAATAAGTTGAGTATATGTTTTGTAAAGTAAAAGAAAATATATTTATCAACATAATATTTATAAAAATATTGAAAAAACTAGAATTAAGGAAATTGAAGAAACTTAAAAAATTAATAATAATAGAAATAATAAGTAAACTAATAAAAAATTTTTTTATGGTTATTTTTAATTTAGATCTAAAGTTAAACGAATTTTCTTTGTCATGGTAAAGACCTATTATGTAATTTGACAAGCACCAACATAATGAAATAAAGATTGTTAAAAATATTGACTCATAATTACCAAAAAAGAGAATATAAATAAAAAAATCTGTTGATGAACGAAAAATTAATTTTTTTCTATTTTTTATCCATGGTATTCCTGAAATAATCATTTTTTAATATTTGGCGGATTTTCAAAAGGAGAATTAACATTAAAACCTTTTTTTCTGAGATATGATTCTTTCTTAGCCTCATTTGAGTCATTTTCTATCATCTCAGAAACTAAATCTTCTAATGTAATTTGTGGAGTCCAATTTAGAATGTTTTTTGCTTTTGTTGCATCTCCTAATAAACTTTCAACTTCAGTTGGTCTGAAATATCTTTTATCTATCCTTATAACAATTTGATTAGTATCAGCTCTTCTGCCTATCTCATTTATTCCTTCCCCTTCCCAGACGATAGCGGGTTCATCAGGATTCTTACCCCAACCAATTTTTTTGGCACTTAACTCTATAAATTTTCTAACTGTTTCTTGCCTACCTGTAGCTATAACAAAGTCTTCAGGATTATTTTGTTGCAACATTAACCATTGTATTTCCACGTATTCTTTGGCATGTCCCCAATCTCTTAAGGAATCTAGATTACCCATATGTAAACAATCATCCAGTCCTTCATTAATTCTTGTTAGGCCTCTTGTTATTTTTCTAGTGACAAATGTTTCTCCTCTTCTTGGACTTTCATGATTAAAAAGTATTCCGTTACATGCAAAAATTCCATATGATTCACGATAATTTACAGTTATCCAATAAGCATATAACTTGGCAACAGCATATGGACTTCTTGGGTAAAAGGGAGTGGTTTCCTTTTGAGGGACCTCTTGCACAAGGCCATATAGTTCACTAGTGCTTGCTTGATAAACTTTAGTTTTTTTTGTAAGGCCTAACAATCTTACTGCTTCAAGGATTCTTAAAGTTCCTAATCCATCGCAATTGGCTGTATATTCAGGTTCTTCAAAGCTTACAGAAACATGACTTTGGGCCGCTAAATTGTAAATTTCATCAGGCTCAGTATTTTGAATAATTCTAATGATATTTGTACTATCAGTTAAGTCGCCATAATGGAGCTTGAATTTCACCTCTTTTTCATGCGGATCCTTGTAGAGGTGATCTATCCTTTGCGTATTAAAAGAACTAGATCTTCTTTTTAGGCCATGGACAATATATCCTTTTTTTAAAAGAAATTCTGCTAAATAACTTCCGTCTTGGCCCGTTATTCCCGTTATTAAAGCAATTTTATTTGTCATTTAATAATATTTTTTTTTTCAAAATGACTTAGGTTAAATATACCATTCACTATAAAAATGATTAAAAATCAATAAATTTATTATTTTTTTTGTAACTATTACAATAAATCTCTTAATGAAATTAATAAAAAATGGTTTTTTAAAATAAAAGATTTTTCATATAATTCTATTTAAATATCTCCAAAAATATTTACTAAATTAATACCTTTAATTTTTCAAATATTTCGAAAAGAGGTTTTAATTTTTTTAGGGAATTTTAATTATAAATTCTTTTTAAAATAGAGTTTTCATTGGTCAAATAATAATATATTATTTACAATTATGAAGGTTTAAATTTTTGATATTCCTTGAATTGTTCCAAAGACTTTTAAGTTATGATAATTGATGTTTTATTATTTACTTTATTAATATATTTAGTTTCAGTATCACCTCTACCAGCACTACCACTAATAATCGCTAGTTATGCAAAGATTGGCTTTTACGGTGGATTTTTATCTATAATATTCGCTGCAAATTTAGCAATATTAACCCAATACTATATAGGAACGAATATAAGAAAGAATAATTTTAAATGGGTAAGATTTGAAAAATTAGCAAAAAGATATTCTCAGAAAATAAAGAAACTATCAACATTAGATTTGTTTTTGCTTAGGTTATCAAATATTTTTATTACGAAAATAATAAATTCACTATTAGGATTTTCAGGATATCCTCTAAAAAAATTATTTATAATAAATAATATTGCTTTAGTTCCATGGCAATTCCTGAATTATTTTTTTGCTACAAAAGTAGATTTATTATCAAATATTTTATTAAAAATAAATATATCAGTTTCAATTAGCAGAGTATTTTCGATAATTTCAATAACTTGTCTGGTTATCTTATCATCCCGCATTATTATATTTCTATTAAAGAAAATTACTCGAAATAAATATCCAAGCTTTTGATTCATATGCATAAATTAATCAAAACTCTAGTTATTTTTCTTTTTACATTTTGGATCTGGGGTGTTAACTGGGGCCAAAGAAATTTAGACCCTGACTTAACAAAATTTCTAATCTCTAATCAGTATGCTTTGATTTTTAGAGCTTTAATAATTATATTCATAATAACTTTTGCAATTATTCGTTTTAAAAATAATATAAATACCTATTTATTTACATCGATTTCAGGAATAATTGGGACAATATTTTTGATTTTTAGTACAAGTAAAGATTTAAATACAGTTATAAGTTTTTTATTTTCCACTACTATAATTATTTTTCTATCGCAAAACTATTTTGATAATCTAAGAAAAATTTCATTTGAAACAAACAATATTCTACTTATTACTGGTCTAATTTTTTTAATTCTCTTTGAATTCTCTTGTTTAACAAGATCCCAATGCGATGATTCCTTATTTACTACTATTGCGCCTGATTTAATGAGATTAACTACTGTAAGTTTCCAAAGGTATTTTGGCTTTTTTGGAGGTCCAATAATTCTTTCTTCTATTTCAGCATTAATTTTTATTTATGCTTTAAAGGAGAATGTTGGTTCCATTTACTATAAATTTTCTACTCTAACTATTTCTTTTGTCTCAATATTTTTGAGTAATTCAATAGCTGGCTTTATTCTTTTATTTTTATATTATTTTTTATCGGTTGTTTCTGACTTTTTAGGAAATTATTCATTTAAATTACCAAGACTTACTACAAAAAATTTATTTTTATTTTTAGTATTTTTAGTTTTTATTTATTTCTTATATCTAACTCAATCAGAAGCTATAAATTTATTTATAGGAAAAATATCTTATGTTTTTTTACTAATTTCTGGTAATAGCATAAATGCTGCAGATCTATTGAGTTATGATCAATTCATAAGATCTTCAGGGAGCTTTCTGGGTAGATTATTAGACATAAAATATACTCTAGATGATATGAATTTATCTTCTTATATTTTCGGGTCTATCTTTAGCATTAATAGAAATAAATTGATAAGTGAGTCAGGCTTAATCACACTTGTTGCAATTTACGGAATTCCTATTACTGTACTTTATTTATATTTATTACTTAGAAATCTTGGAATGAAGCTTTTCCTTGTTTTATTATTATTTAACATACCTTACAATATCTTTCTTATGCATCCTGTGTATTTATTATTTCCTTTATTATTTAAGAAAAGTACACTTAAATTCAGAGGGTCTATATGATAATTATACTTATAATTGCAAAACAATCTATTTTTGGGCCAGCTTTCCCTAATATAATTTCTAATTAAAATGTAAAAGAATAAGATTTAAAAATATGAATAATATATTAGTCACTGGAGGTGCTGGATTTATTGGTAGTCATACATGTTTGCAATTAATGAATGAGGGTTTAAATGTATGCATAATTGATTCTTTGATTAATAGTTCAGAGAAAATAATTAATCAAATAAAACTTATTAACGAAAAAGAAGGTATCAAAAAAGGAAAACTATTTTTTAGACATGGCGATCTTAGAAATAATGATTTCATTAATAATGTATTTTTAGAATTTAAAAGAAAGAAATTACCCTTTGATTCTGTTATACATTTCGCTGGACTAAAGGCAGTCGAAGAATCAATATTTAATCCTTTAGGCTATTGGGAAGTAAATATAATTTCAACAATTAATCTACTTATTACAATGGATAAATTTGATTGTAATAAATTGGTTTTTAGTAGTAGTGCAACAATATATGATCCAAGTAAAAAGATTAAATACGATGAAGAAAGTCCAAAAAGGCCAATAAATCCATATGGTAATACAAAACTAACAATTGAAATATTTTTACAAGATTTATTTTTAAGTAGTCAAAATAAATGGAAAATTATAAATCTAAGATATTTTAATCCAGTTGGTGCTCATCCATCTGGTCTAATTGGTGAAAATCCAAAATGCACGCCTACAAATCTTTTTCCAATACTATTAAAAGTTGCCAATGGTAAGAAAAAAGAATTATCTATTTATGGAAATGATTGGCCAACCAAAGATGGTACATGTATAAGAGATTATATTCATGTGATGGATCTTGCAGATGCACATATAGCTGCTCTTGAATTTTTGAATAAAGCCTCTCCTCAAGCTAAAGCTATTAATATTGGAACAGGAAAAGGTACAAGTGTTTTAGAAATTATTAAGAGATTCAATAAAATAAATTCAGTAAATTTGCCCTTTAAATTTGTAAACAGAAGAAAGGGAGATTCGGCCATTGTTATAGCTGATAATAAATTAGCTTTAGAATTGTTAAATTGGGTTCCAAAAAGAAATATAGATGATATTTGCCTTGACTCTTTTAAATGGTCAAAATATTCTCTATGAAAAAATTTATTTTATTCTTCCATATTTATCTTCAAATCTAACAATATCATCTTCTCCTACATAAGAACCGCTTTGCACTTCAATCAGAATTAGACCTATCTTCCCAGGATTGATTAATCTGTGTTTAGAACCCAATGGTATATAAATACTCTCATTTTCTGCAAGGATTTTTGTTGTATTATCTAATTCTACTTTCGCAGTTCCATCTACCACAACCCAGTGCTCAGATCTATGATGATGCATCTGAAGAGATAATTTTTCCCCAGGTTTTACGTAAATTAATTTTACTTGCCATCTAGATCTATCAACTATAGTTTGGTAGTGTCCCCAAGGCCTGAATATCTTACTATGTTTTTGTCCCTCATTTATATTTCTAGCTTTTAATGTTTTGACAACATTTTTTACCAATTGAGAATCATTTTTATTAGAAACTAGAATTGCGTCGTTTGTATCGACAACAATTAAATTATTAATTCCGATAGCCACAAGAAGTTTGTTCTCGCTTCTTAAATAACAATTCTCCGTTTTTTCTGATATCACTTTACCTTTACAAAAATTACCATCCTCGTCTTTCTTTGAATTTTCCCATACTGTTTTCCAGCTCCCAATATCATTCCAGCCACAGTTCAAAGGTAAAACAGTTCCTATATTAGTTTTTTCCATTACTGCAATATCAAAAGAAATATTTGGACAATTTTCAAATGCAAATTTATCTAATCTTTGAAAGTCTAAGTCTTTAATACTTTTGGATAGTGATTCTTTACAATGCTTATAAATATCCGGTTCAAACTTTTGTATCTCAGTTAATAATGTTTTAGCTTTGAACATAAAAATTCCGCTATTCCAGGAATACCTTTTATCTTTCATTAATTTTTTTGCTTCATCAAGAGATGGTTTTTCTAAAAACTGTTCTATTTTTTCACCCTTAAAATTGGAATTAGATAATGGCTTTTTTGACTTAATGTAACCATATCCAGTTTCTGGTGAGGTTGGTAAAATGCCAAATGTTACTAGCCTATTTTTAAGTGCGTAACTTATACCAACTTTAAGTGCTTTTAAAAATAATTGATCATCTTTTATTTCATGATCTGAAGCCATAACTAGCAAAATTGGATCCTCTTCTTGATGTAAGGCTTTCATGGCGGCAACAGTTATGGCAGCGGCTGTATTCCTTCCTACGGGCTCTAAGAGAATGGAATAATTTTTAATATTAATTTCTCTTATCTGCTCAGCTACTATAAATCTATGCTCTTCATTGCAAACTAAAATTGGGTTACTTACGTCATCTAAACTAGATATCCTTAATTGAGTATTTTGTAATAAAGAATTGCTTTGATCAGCACCAATTGATAAAAATTGTTTTGGAAAACTTTCTCTAGATAAAGGCCAAAGCCTTGTTCCAGAGCCTCCACACATAATTATTGGGATAACTTTATTAGATTTCATATCGAATTTATTTAAATTAATGATTAATTTTCAACTATGTTTATAGTCAAAATTATACTCCTATAAGTTTTAATTTTTTAATCAAATTATTTAAAATAAATTTTCATTCTCTATAGATTTTAAAGTTCTAATAATTCCTTCTTCTAAAGAAATTTTTGCTTTCCAACCTAGTGATGTCATTTTATCAATATTTAATTTTTTTCTTGGAGTTCCATCTGGTTTGGTGGTGTCCCAAATAATTTTCCCTTTGAAATTTACTAAATTTGATATTTTATCAGCAAGATTTTTAATTTTTATATCTTCTCCCGTACCAACATTTAGAAAATATAAGGGTTTCCCATCTTTTTTCCTTGGTGCATTTGGTGAATTTGGATCCCAGTTTTCTAGCGCAAAAGTAACTGCATCTCCAAGATCCTCTACATGTAAGAATTCCCTAAAGGGAGAACCTGTCCCCCAGCATTCAACAGTATCAATTGATTGCTTTTTGTTAATATAAAATTTTTTTATTAAAGAGGCCATCACATGGCCATTCTCTACATCATAGTTATCACCTTCCCCATAAAGATTTGTTGGCATTAGAGAAATAGCGTCAAAACCATACTGCTCTCTTAATGCTTCACATAATTTTATCCCTGCAATTTTTGCAATAGCATAACACTCATTTGTTTTCTCAAGCTCTCCAGTTAAAAGTTCATCTTCTTGTATTGGTTGTTGTGCAAATTTAGGATAAATACAGCTACTCCCAAGAAATAATAGTCTTTTGACTTTATACTTCCATGAAGTTTCAATGATATTATTTTGAATTTTTAAATTATCAAGAAGGAACTCTGAAGGAAAATAACTATTAGCTAAAATTCCTCCTACTTTTGCTGCAGCAATAACAACTACGGTTGGTTTATTTTTGTAAAACCATTTTTCAACATCATTAATTTCAAGCAGGTTCAAATCTTTTCTTTTAGGAGTCAATAATATTCCATTATTTTTTATTGATCCATATCCTGCTTTCTTTAAACTTTTATATATTGCTTTACCCGCCATTCCATTAGATCCAGCTATAAATATACGATCATCTAGTGAAATTTTTTTAGTCATAATAAAGTAGATTTTCTAATTCAAGTCACTAAATCCCTATCAAGATTTATAAAATAAAAATTGATATCATCAAATTAATCGACATAATAATTTTTCATTAATAATTTATACATTCAAAATACATTCTTTAAAATAATTTATCAATTTTTTGCAAGATTAATTTTAAAAGTTTTACTTAACTAATTTAATACAATAAATTGTTCAATACATCATTGTTAAGCTATAGTAAAAAAATGTCAATGAAATTATTGCATAAAAATATTTATTTAGTATGAGTTTAAAAAATAAAAATATTCTTGTAACTGGAGCTGCAGGATTTATTGGGCATGCATTAATTGAAAGAATTTTAAAAGAAAAAGAGATTAATATTATTGGGATAGATAATCTAAATTCTTACTATAATCCACTCTTAAAACAAAAAAGGATTGAGCTACTTCATCAGAAAAATATAGATAAAAGATGGAAATTTTTTAAAGTAGATTTAAAGGACAATTTTAAAGTTGATGAGATTTTCAAAAAATTTAATCCAGATATTGTTATTAATTTAGCTGCGCAGGCAGGAGTAAGGTATTCTCTTGAAAATCCGAAAACATACATTGAGAGTAATCTGGTTGGTTTTTTTAATATATTAGAGAGCTGTAGAAAATATGATATTGAACATTTAATTTATGCGTCAAGTAGCTCTGTTTACGGAGGTAATAAAATTATGCCTTTTAATGAAAATAATAGTGTTGATCATCCTTTGAGTTTATATGCAGCGACTAAAAAATCTAACGAAATGTTGGCACATTCTTATAGTCATCTTTTTCAGATACCTTCAACAGGATTAAGATTTTTCACAGTATATGGGCCTCTAGGAAGACCGGATATGGCCCCAATGATTTTTGCTGATTCAATTATTAATGGCAAACCAATCAATGTTTTTAATGATGGTAATATGTCAAGAGACTTTACATATATTTCAGATGCTGTTGAAGCTATTTTTAAATGCTGTTTAAAAAAACCTAGTCCAAATAAATCTTTTTATGAAAACCCACCCGATCCATCTACTTCTTTTGCTCCACATAGAATTTTTAACGTAGGAAGTAATAATCCAATAAATCTTTTGAAATTCATAGAAATGTTGGAATCTGAAATAGGATTAAAAGCAATAAAAAAAATGCAGCCTATGCAGCCAGGAGATGTAAAATCAACATATGCTGATATAAGTAAAATTAGAGGTTGGGCAAATTTTCAACCAAAAACTTCTTTTCAAAAAGGGATTCATCTTTTCGCTAATTGGTATAAAGATTATATTTCTTCTGACTACTATAGAAAAACAGAATAAAAAAGTGTTATTTAAAACTGAAAGTAAATTTTTTATTTTTGGCTGCCTTAATTTTGTTATTACAAATATAATTTTGCAATGGCTATTAATTATAAGTACTGCTTATTTTGCGACTTTTGTTAGTCAAATAGTAAATTTCCTTATTGGGTATTTTCTTTATAGTAAATTTGTTTTTATTGTTAGGTTAAGAGAAAAATCATTTTTTTTTAGATATTTATTTTTAGCTATTTTAAGTTGGAATATTAATTTTATTTCAATCAACTTTTTATCAATTCAATTCTCATTTAGTAAAAATTTAGCAGCATTGATTATGATACCTTTATTGACTATTTTTTCTTTCGTAGTCCAAAAATACTATGTATTTGCAAAAAAGTAATTCTTTTTTTAATAAAAATGTATTCATAAATTCTTTTTTTATTTTCTTTTGCTCTAGAGCATTTATTGCAATTTTAATGTACTTTTTTCTTGATAAATATGATAGTAGATTCTTTTCTTTCACAGATCTTGATTACTACAATAGCGGTCAATTAAGTATTTTTAGTCCCAACTATTTTTATGCTAAATTAATTCAATTTATTGGATATAATAATGAGAGTATTCATGACTTGTTTTTTCTACTTTTATCCTCATTAATTTCGATAATTGTTGTTACCCCTTATATAAAGATTGCTTCGAAAATCTGTACAAAAAAACAATCTTATATTTTTTCTTTTTTACTTGGTTCACATCCGTATATAGTACTTTATTCTTTAAAATTAGATTCCAGTTTGTTCCCGTTAATAGTCATAAGTTTTTTTAATTTTTATCTTTTTAATCAAAATAATAAAAATTACCTTTTTTTAATATTTTTAAATACCTTCTGCCTAATTTTCAGAAACTCGCTTTTACCTTTTTCGATTTTGATTTATATATTTTTCTTCTTAAAAAGGAAAAGTTTTTCAAATTTTCAAAAATTTATTATTTACATAAGCCTTTTAGTGGTAAGTTTTATTTTTTTTTCACAGTTTGGTTATGGCCTAGAATATGTTAATCAAAACTTTGGATGCTTTTCTCAAAAAAGTATAGAAAATTTCCTAAGATCGATGTTTGGTCAAAATATTTCGAGTTACTTATCTTATATATTTACTCCTGTAGTTCATTTATTTCTCAATCTAGGAGCTAGAGAGGCAATATCAGCTTATTGCTTTAGTTTGCCGACTGAAATAGCCCCTAGTAATTTTATAAATATCCTAACTACATTTATTTTCTTTAGTTTGCATTTTTATCTGCTATTGAAAATAATATATTTGGTATTAAATAATTTTTCGTTAACTCAAATGTCAATTTTAATTCCATTTTCAATTTTGTTACCAACCCTTTATGGGTCTGCACATATGAGATATTTATTACCATTAATGCCAATGTTACTTTTATGGCAATTTATATCAAAAGAAACTATATTAAATAACCCAAAAATACAAAAGCAAAATATGGAGTAATGATGGATATTAATAATTATTGGTCAAAATACAATAAGGATTTACTTGAATTAAATAATAAAATTCTTAATCATAATACAAAGCATAATTTTAATTATGTAGAGGATTCTTTTTATAACCATGTTAGAGATATTCTTTCATTGATTATTATTAAACTTTGTGATGGGAAAAAACCTTTAAAGATACTTGATTATGGTTCTAATATACTTACATGGTCTAATTTTAAAAATAAAATTAGCCTTGATAAAATTGAAGTATCATTATATGATCCTTATTATTCGAAAGAATATGAAAAAATAGACGAAAATATAAAAATTTTTTCAAATTTTGATTTTATTAAAAAGTCATTTTTTGATTTAACTATTTTTGGCTCTTCTTCTCAATATATTGAAAACTTTTATAGTCTTTTAGAAAATAATAAGGAAATTTTTTCCCAAAATATTCTTTTTACACATACACCTTTTTCTTTAAAAGAAAATTTTATGTCTTCTCAATTTACGGGTTATAAAGGAAAACAACATGTAAGATCAGTTGATTCACTAAAAGAGTTTTTTATCAAAAGGAATTATGAACTTGTTTTTAAATCAGTTATTAATAATAATTACGCTAGTGTCGAAGAAGCATATTTAAAACAGACGATATATGCAAATCTTTTCTTCTCAAAAGATTAATTCTGAAATTACCAACCCTCATTTATGATTCTACATATTTTTAAACAATCAGAGATCTCTACTTTATGGTGCAAGGGTAAAACTAAATATTTATCTTCTAGTAAATCCATATTTGGTAGATCTTTTACTCGCCCTCCAAAAATTGAATACCTGTCGTTTCTATAATGAACTTGAGCACTTTCAACAGAAAATTTTCTTAATTTTTTCATCAGAGCAAATCTATTTTTTTTAACTATTAAAGTACATAACCATGGACAAACATAATAATCTGGATCATTATCTTTTTGGAGAACTTCTACGTCATCATGCTTAATATTTTCAACATATGTTTTAAGGAGATCTCGGCGTTTTTTAATTAAAATAGGAAGATGATTTAGGGCAGATAAACCTAAACAGGCAGCAAAATCTGTCATTTGATACTTATATCCTAATTCTTTAATATCATTTTCCCAATTTCCTTTTTGCTTAGAAGATCTATCAATTCCAAACCATCTGAGTCTTTTTGCCTTTTCTACTAAATTTGGATCTTTTATTGATAACATTCCTCCATCAGATGTGGTAATAGTTTTTATAGCTTGAAATGAATATGTTGTGAAATCTGCATACTCACAAGCGCTCAAATTTTTATATTTGCTCCCAATGGACTGAGCACAATCCGCTATTAACTTTAAATTATATTTCTTACATATTTCTAATAAATCATCATACTTTGCGGGGATTCCTCCATAGTCGACAGCAACTATTGCTTTTGTTTTTTTTGTAATACGATGTTCAATATCATTAAAGTTAATATTTAATGTTTCAGGGTCAATATCTGTAAAAACTGGAGTAGCCCCCTCGTACAAAAGGGGAAGATTTGTGGCAGTACAAGTGAATACTGGTGTTATTACCTCATCGCCAGCTTTTATGCCTGCCAAGAGATATGCAAGATGCAGAGAGTCAGTTCCGCTTCCTGTGGCTATAAATTTATTTTTTGATCCTAAAATTTCTGAAAATTTCTTTTCAAATAACTCAACTTTTGGTCCCTGTCCAATCCATCTAGAATTTAATGTATCTAGTAATTCTTCCTTAGCTTCTGGCGCTACAAAAGGATAAAATAGTGGTAGACCTTCTTCTGGATCTAACAGCGCGAATTCATTCATCCCCTGTTCTGAATTTTTTGACATAAAAACTAATATTAAATTTTAATTTTTTGAAAGAGAAAAATTCTTGTTTTTATTTTACTTTATTGATCTAGAAAGTTCTAAAAGTTTAAAAACCATGTTGCAAAATACAAATTATTTTTCTTATTTAATATTAATTACCCTATCACAAAACTTTAAAGTATTTTTTCGATGAGAAACTATTAGTAAAGTATATTCTTCATCCAAGTTTTTTATAAATTCCATTATGGAATCTTCTGTATAGATATCTAAAGCACTTGTCGCCTCATCAAGAATTAAAATTTTACCCCCTTTGTAAATTGCCCTAGCAATTCCAATTCTTTGCCTTTGACCTCCGCTTATTTGAATACCTCTTTCTCCAACATTTGCAAATAGTCCATTTTTAGAATTTTTAACAAGTTCATTTAATTGAGATATATTTATTGCCTCTTTTAATTTCTTTATATCTATATTCTTTTTATCAATTCCAAATGCAATATTTTCAGCTAAGGATTGATCTGAAAGAAAAATATTCTGAGGCACATGAGATATTTGTGTATACCATCCCTCAATTTTGAAATCACTTGCATGCATGTTTTTCCCGTCAACTAATATTTCGCCATCATAAGGTTTTGTTAAGCCCATCATTAAATCTAAAATAGTACTTTTACCAACTCCAGATTTACCAATAAGACCTAATTTTTCACCCTTTTTTATTGTTAGGTTAAAATCTTTCAAAATGTAATTTGAATTAGAATTATATTTAAAAAAAACTTTTTTAAATATAATTTCGTTTTCAAAATTCTCTTTATACTTTTTATTAATATATTTTTTTTTAATCTTTTCATTTTCTAGTAATGATAAAACATTAAAGGTTGAGTATTTATGAGTCTCAATGAATACATAAGAACCGTATATTTGTTGTAAGGGAGTCAGTAAACGTTGAATGCCAAAGGCAAATGTACCTAATATTGGAATTATCTCAATTGGATTATTTCGTGAATAAAATAATGCAGATATTATTAATATTGTAATTCCTATTACCTCTAAAAAGTATTTTGGTGATGACTCTAGAAAATTACTTTTAGCATCAATTAATCTTAGTTTTCTATCTTTACTTTTGAAATCATTTACAAATGTTTTTTGACATTTATCCAAAATGATGTCTCTAATGAATCCCAAGCCTTCTTGTAAGGTTTTAGTTTGTTGCGTAACGAGTTTTGATTGTATCTTGGCAATATTGTCTATTCTTTTGTTGATAAATAAGATTAAAAGGCCATAAAAAACAATAAAAGAAAATGAAATAATAAAAGTAATTTCGAAATTTATTTTTATTAGACTTAAAAAGATTGAGAAAAATATAAAAATAGAACTAATAAATGTCATAAGATACCTTATAGTATCTGTTAATGAACTTGTCTTAGTCACTATTGTGGATATTATGTTACTTGTATTTGTTCTGACATGAAATTCATATGGCTGGTACAAAGAATTTGAATATGCTGTACTACCTAATTCATTTCCAAGACTAGCTGCAAAGTGATTATTCAAATATATTGTTAACAATCTAAAAAATGCAGAAGTTATTAAAAGAAAAATAAAGATAATAAAAAGAGATATTAAACTATCCTGATTACTCAAAAAATTTTTTGAAAATAGCGAATCAGCGTTATTTAGAATATTAATATTTTTATTTGATTCCTCAAGAGCAACGAGGAATGGCTGAATTGAAGAAAGTGTTAATATTTCAACAACACTTGTTATTAAAATTAAAATACTTAAAAATCCTAATTGTCTTTTTCTTTTATATGATAAATTTCTAAATAACTTGCTTAAAATTTTGACTAAAGATATATTTTGAGAATTATTTATCATTTATATAAATAATGCAACTTATTTCTTTTTTAATAATATATTCATTTATGTGTTTTAAACAAATATTTTAAAAATTTAATTAAACTAACATCCTAATGTTCATCATTTTATGAATTCAAGAATTGCCATAGTCATACCTTGCTTTAAAGCTAATAAACAAGTTGGTATTTTCACAAAGAAATTACTTGAGATATGTGATTTCTTTAAAAACAAATGCTTAATTAACATTTATATAGTAAATGATAGTTGCCCTTTGAATAGTTGGGAGCAAATTCAAATGAGAGATAATATAAAAATAATTCATCATAAAAATAATCTTGGAGTTGGAGCTGCAACTTTAACTGGCTTTAAAAAGGCTTTAAATGATGGTAATGAATACTTTATTAAAATGGATGCCGATGGTCAGCATCCTGCAGAATATCTCTTTGAATTAATTCCTTATTTATTATCACTACCCTCCAATCAATTAATTTTAGTTAAAGGTAGTAGATTTTCACTACCAACAAAAAAAGAAAAGATACCTTTTATAAGAAAATTGGGTTCATTTATCCTTGAACCTATTGCAAAAATTTCATTATCTTACAAGGGTCTTACTGATATCGCTAATGGTTTTATAACTTTAAATCAAGTTACTCTTGAATACATTATCTCTGAAAGATTTTTAAATCCACTAGAACCTAGATATTTATTTGAAAGTAGTATTCTTCAAGCATGCAGTAACTTAGGCGTTGAGATTCATGAGTTTAATATGCATTCAATATATGGAGCTCAGTGGACAAGTTCTATGAATTCTTA
Source organism: Prochlorococcus sp. AG-355-I04 (assembly GCA_003280915.1). Taxonomy (GTDB): domain Bacteria; phylum Cyanobacteriota; class Cyanobacteriia; order PCC-6307; family Cyanobiaceae; genus Prochlorococcus_A. The sequence continues at coordinate 42,017 of QCDL01000009.1, forward strand.
TCAAATGATATTTCCATTGTTGTTTTTTTGGACTAAATCTCTTATTTCAAGTTTGTCCTCAAGATATTTTTATAGATTTAACTTTGGCTCTTTTTTGTTGATTACTTCTTTAGTCAATTTACTTATTTCTGCTTTAATTTTTTATTTTAAAGTAATTCCAATGATTTTTAAAGATATCTATGTAACTCCTGGTAATGCATCAGCATTTACTTCTTTATTTATATTATCTGTCATTTTATTTTGCTTTTTTATAATCTATGATTTTTCAAACAGGGTTAATGTTAAACGTGTCTTTTTTAGAATATCTGCTAAGAAAATAATCTAATTTTTTTTAATAAATTATTATCTTAATTTTGATTACATATAATATAGTGATATGTGATTTAATTTAATTTGCTTGTATCTTATAAAAGAGTCTTAATAACTGGTGGTTATGGTTTTATTGGAAGTGCTTTGGTAAGGAAGCTGCTCCATCAAACGAAATTAAAAATATTAAATATCGATAAAATTGGTTATGCAAGCAACTTAAGTAGTGTTAACAAATTAATTGAATCTAATAAAAATTTTTATCAAGAAAGATATTCATTTTTAAAGATTGACTTATTAAATAGTAATGATTTAAAAAATGCAATATTTGAATTTAAGCCTAATCTTGTATTTCATCTCGCCGCAGAAACTCATGTTGATAAATCAATAATAAATCCTAATAAATTTGTTACTAATAATATTATAGGGACTTCAAATTTGTTAGAGATATTAAATCAATATTTTAAAGGCTTATCGTTAAGTGAAAAAAATTTGTTTAAGTTTATTCATGTTAGTACTGACGAGGTTTTTGGATCGTTAGGTAAAAATGGAAAATTCTCTGAAATATCGCCTTATAAACCAAATAGTCCTTATGCAGCATCTAAAGCAGGTAGTGATCATCTTGTTAAGGCTTGGTCAAAAACTTATGGATTTCCTGCCATCGTTACAAATTGTTCTAATAATTTTGGACCTTGGCAATTCCCAGAAAAACTTATTCCTTTAACCATTTCTAAATCTTTAAAAAAAGAAGCTATACCACTATATGGAAATGGTAAAAATGTCCGTGACTGGATATATGTTGAAGATCATGTTAATGCATTAATAGAGTGTGCAAATAATGGGAAAATAAATTCCTCTTACTGTATTGGGGGTAATAATGAAATTTCTAACATTAACTTAGTTAATCTTATATGTACTATTTTAGATGAAAAAAAACCTTGGGAAAAGTCCTATAAAACTTTAATTAAATTTGTTTTAGATAGAGCTGGTCATGACTATAGATATGCAATTGATAGCTCAAAAATTAAGAGCGAATTAGAATGGAAACCTACACATAATTTTGAGGAATCTTTATCTTTAACAATTGATTGGTATTTAAAAGAAAACGATCAATAATTTAATAAATAAGTTAAAAATATTTTTAAATTTAAACTTTTTTCCATTCAGGCACTAATTTAGAGAGCATATTTAATGACTTTTCCTTATCATTTTCGTCTAAATACTTTTTCAAGATTTCTAAGTTTTTCGATAGATCAGAGTAAGGAATTGAGTTTTCGATTCCTTTAAAAATATATGGATGTGAAGTTGATCTTGCTTCGGCATTTATTAAAAGTTCTTCAAAAAGTTTTTCTCCTGGCCTTAAACCTGTCTCTATAATTTCAATATCACCTTGAGGATTTTCTTGATTTTTAAGAGTTAAACCACTTAGTTTTATCATTTGTTCTGCTAATGAAGATATTTTTGTAGGCTCTCCCATATCCAGTAAAAAAACATCACCACCTTCTGCCATTGAGGCCGAATTTAAAACTAATTGAACTGCTTCAGTTATAGTCATAAAATATCTCACGATGTCTTTATGAGTTAGCGTGATTGGACCTCCATTGGCAATTTGTTTTTTAAAAAGAGGAACCACAGAACCTGAAGAAGCTAAAACATTTCCAAATCTTACCATTGAAAATAATTTGATCACATAATTAGGGTCTTTAATTTTTTTTTCATCCTCTTGTTCCGAATATCCCTGTATTATCATTTCAGCTAATCTTTTAGATGCACCCATAATATTTTCTGGTCTTACTGCTTTATCAGTGGAGATTAATATAACTTGTTCTAAATTAGAGGATATTGCTGCATCGCAAACTGCTTTGGTAGCGAAAACATTATTTTTTATACCCGAAATAGGATTATTCTCTACAATTGGAACATGCTTGTAGGCTGCCGCGTGAAATAATAATTTTACATCATATTTCTTTAATATATTCTTTAAGAATAAGTCATCCAAAACTGATCCTAATGCAGTAATGACTTTTGTACCAGGAGGGATCTTATTAATCAGATCTTGTTGTGTTTGATAAAGACTAGGCTCATTATGATCTATTATTACTAAAAATTTTGGATTTAATTTGATAATCTGATTACACAATTCATGTCCTATTGATCCACAACCACCCGTAACACATACAGATTTGTTATTTATTATTGGTTTAATTAAATTAAGATCTATTTTTATTGAATCTCTGCCTAATAAGTCTTCAATTGAAATTGGTTCCAAAGAGTCAATTTTTGATTTGCCTGAAGTTAAGTCTTCTAAAGAGGGTATTTGCATTATTGAGATATTGTTATTCTGAGCTCTTTTAATTATTGACCTTCTTTTAGACTTGCTTAAGCTTGGTTTCGCTAATAAAATCTGTTCTATATTTTGTGAAATATTAAGAAACTTGTCTGATTTAATAGGAATATCCCAAATAGTCCTTCCCATAAGAGCGGGAATATCATCTATAAAGCATAATACTTTATTTCGCCCTGAAACTTTTAATGCAGCAGCTAGTTGAATAGCTGCTGATCCTGATCCATAAATAGCAACTTTTTTAGTTTTTTCTAATGATGAGTTATCAAAATTTATTAGTAAATCTCTTGCAGCAAATCTAAACAAAGTTGAAAGTAAAGATAATGTAATCCAAATAAGTATCCAACTACTTTTTGATGGTCTTGGTAAACCAATTAATTCACTAATTAAAGCAATTAAGATAAGTAAAATTCCATTCCTACTTGCAAGGGCATAAAAAGATTTTGCCCCAACATATCTTGTTAAACTTTGATATTGTTTACTAAACAAATAAAAAGGTAATCCTAAAAAAATTAAGGACGGTATTAACCACTTCCCAATATAAATAATTGGATAAGCTGATTCATTTTGGAGTATAAAAAAAACAATTAAAACAGAAGATATCATTAATATTGCATCTAGACATATTAAGATACTCAGCCTTCCTCTTTTGCCAATAATTTTTGAATGAAGTAATTTCTTGATTCTTTTCATATAGTTAATTATTTAACAATGAAAGAAAATACTTTGTTTTTCTATAAACTTTTTCAAAAAAGTTATATTCAGATTTTTCTGGATAAAACCCATTTTTAGTCCCAATTTTGTAAGGATATTCTAATTCATCAAGAAGTGAGGCTATACATGATTTGTATTGCTTATTTTTAAGTTCTGAGGATAAGTTGAGAAAATTTTGCACAACCTCTATATCTAGGAATGGGTATCTCCCTTCTATACCAAATAGACCTGAAATCATTTCATCTTTTTTAAGATAACTTCTTTGAGTATCTCCATAAAATTTTTTCCAAGGGAAAAATCCTTCTAAATTTTCTGGGAAAAGACCTCCGAATTGTGAATGTTCATAAATTTTCTTACCATTAAACCCGTAATCAGAAATTATTTCATCAGCTCCGCTTCCCGAAAGAATTACATTCAAACCATTTTGCGATATTTCTTTGCATAAACAAGCTAAACCTATCGCTCCGCCATCTTGATGGAGGGATATAGGTTGTTCATTTTTGCCATCTAAATGTTCATATTTAATATCGCCAAGTTTATCTTTTATAAAATTAGAAATTTTCTTACTTGCCAATTTAGTTAAAGGTTTAATTTGTGTATGTTTAGTACATGAATAATTTTTATTGATTTTTATTCTCTTTTTAAGAATATATTTGTCTTCTGAATCTCCAACAGTTATTGTTTCGTAGGGGATATTAAGAATATTCAAAGCACAACAAATAGCACCTGAATCATAACCTGAAGAAAGAGGTACGCAAATTTTTGAATTAAAATGTGTTGCTTTTTCTCTTACACTTTGTAAAAAAGATTTTTTCCAGAGTTCATAGCTATTTATATTTTGTCTAATATCAAGATCATAAATTTCTTGTTTTTCAATTCTGATGTTATCAAATTTTTCATAATTTAATTGTAAAAAAGTATTAGGTTCAACCTCAAATTTTTTTTTAATATTAAATATATCTAAAGGAAATTCATAAGACGATATGCAGATAATATTTTCACTAAATCCATAGAATAAAGGTTTGGTGCCTATTAGATCTGAATATAAGCTTAATGTATTTTTTTTTAAATCCAAACTACAGATTGCGAATTCACCTCGTGATTCCTTTAGAAAGTTAATGAGTAAATTCTTCTTAAATTTTTCATATAAGTTTAAAGTATCAGGGTAATTATTAGCAGTGGAATAAATTTCACCATTAAATAATAAGAGATGCCTTAAGTCTTTAAATAATGGTTGGACAATGCATGAGCCTGAGATGTCTAGTAAATTATGGATAGCATTAATTTTCTTTCCCTTATATTCAAAATTAACAATATTAGTGTGATTTGGGCCTCTACTTTTTATATAGTTATTAGACTTAATTACTTTCTCTTGACTAGGATCTTGAGCGGATATTGTAAGTAAAAAACTGCACATCTTATATTATTTTTTTGTGATTATCTTTTTTATAATGTTTTTTGGTATTCTAAGTAACCACTCTACAAAGTAAGTATAAAAAATACGATAAGAGGGATATTCATTAATATATTTATTATTTTGATTCAAAAGTAAAATCCATTGATTAATAATATAGCTTTGTTTTGAAGAGAAATAGTTTGCAATTGTGTAACTCATATCTTTTAAGTAATTTCTTTCATCATCTTTCAAATTAATATAAAATTTTATTTTATCTTTTATTTCTTCAGGCTTGTTAATTATCAGAGAATAATTAAAACGCATTGCATCATAACATCCATAGTTTGTTGAACTTATAACTGGAATTGCTAAACACATCCATTCTAAAATTGATGCAGGGAAAGCTTCTCCCCTTCCTGCAGGATTTACTATTGCTAAATCACACTTTTTCATTAATTTATATCTTTCTTCATCTAATGTTCCATGAAAGAAAACTGTTTTATTTATTTCTCTTTTGAGAAAATACTCAATTTTATTTCCATAATTATAAGTGGTAGGTAATCTTGGATGATTTTCATCAAAACCATATAAGTTACTTCCACCAATAACTTCTAGTCTAGGCTTAAGGTTTTTAGACAAACAATATTTAACTATTTCAGCCCATTGTTTAGCTAGCTGATCAAATCCTTTGCTGGGAACCAATGCTCCCATATAACCTATTACAAATCTTTCCCTGAGGTTGTTTTTTTCATTAATCACATTATTAAAAGAGTAAGTTAATTTAGCACTTTTCCTTATTCTCTCAGCAGAAAAAAGATTATCTATGTGATGATGCTTCCCCGCAATAAAATAATTTGATATGTATTGCGCTTTTCCTACTGAAACTATCTCTGAATTTAATCTCTTTGCTTTTTTTATTTTGTCGTAATCAAATGGGTGTCTTATCCAAGTAAGTAACCTTTTTGTGTTTATTTTTAATTTTTTATCTATAAGGATATCTATTATATCACCAGTAATTAAGAAAGTATCCGTGTAATATTTTTCTAAATTATCAATATTTATAAGCTCCATTCCTTTATAGGAATCACCCTTATTTTCTTTTGTAAGTAAAGAGACTTTAATATTGCTTTTTGCAGATCTATATTCTTTGTTAAGTTCAAATGCAAGTCTTAGAGCCGTGTATGTAGTACCACCCATCCCAGGATTGACCTGGCAAGGAGATATCATTTTTTCTAATATTTCCGATTGTTCTATATAAATTAGTAGTTTCATTGAATTTCTTAAATTTGAATATTTTTAATTTTATTTACTTCATTTATTAAAAATTCTACTCTTTTTTTTGATGTATGATTTTGATCTACTATGTATGATGCATTATTTCCAATTCTTCTGATTTTTGAAGGATTAAAAATAAGCTTTAAAATTTCTATTATTAAAGAAAATCTATTCTCAAAAAAAATTATACTTTCATTATGATTAAAAATGCATTCAAGTTTTTTTTCTTTTGGTAATCTGTTGGTTATTACACAACATCCACAAGCACTTGCCTCAAAAATTCTTCTTGTTATTTCAGACCACCTAGCATATTGGAAGGCTATTTTTGTATTATTATAGAAAATTGTGTTTTCTTCATCTTTTAAATTTTTATTTTGGAAATTTTTCTGAAATAAAATCTTTAAC
>QCDL01000010.1 GCA_003280915.1 Prochlorococcus sp. AG-355-I04
CAGTATTATGCATTGGAGCAGGTGGGCTTGGTTCTTCCGTTTTGCTTTATCTAGCTGCAGCAGGAATTGGGAGAATTGGAATAGTTGATAACGATCAAGTTGAAAAGTCTAATCTCCAGAGACAGATAATTCATGAAACAAATACTATTGGCAATCTTAAAATTGATTCTGCTCGGGAAAGAATTAAAAAATTCAATCCTAATTGTGAAATATTAACCTTTTCAAAGAGACTTAATCCTAAAAATGCTCTTGAATTAATAAAGGAGTTTGATGTTATTTGTGATTGCTCGGATAACTTTGGCACAAGATATTTAATAAATGATTCATGCCTGATACTAAATAAACCCTTAGTCTTTGGAAGTGTACAAGGCTTTGAAGGGCAAGTAAGTGTTTTTAATTTACATAAAAATAGTCCTAATTTAAGAGACTTACTTCCAGAATCACCTTCAAAAAATGCTGCCCCTAGTTGTGCAGAATACGGGGTTGTGGGCGTTTCAACAGGTTTAATAGGAATTCTTCAGGTTAATGAAATTATCAAAATCATTTTGAAAAAAGGTGAAGTTTTAGATGGGAAGATTTTAATTTTTGATCTATTGAATATGAATATGAAAAAATTACATCTTGAAAGTGATGAATTAAATAAACGAATAAAAAATCTGTTTCAGTTTGAGAGCTTTTATAAGAACGATGAATATTGTGAGACAAATAATGAAATCATGAGCATTAATGCACATGAATTTAATAGCTTATACAAAGCAAAACCAAACAATATTCTTTTAATTGATGTTAGAGAAAATGAAGAATTTTAAGTTTAAATATCTTCAGAAAGCATATATACCAACGCTTCTAAAAAAATACAAAATGTTTCGGTTCGGAATTTTGCACAACAAAAAGGTAGTCAATAGACGTTTTTTCCGATACTGTCTGGTTCATATATTAAGTTTTACTGAATTCATGAGTGATAACACTCCAGAGTCAAACCAAGACTCCGGCTCCGATACAAGCTCAGAAACCAAAAGTTTTTCAGAGAAGTACTCTGATGTTATGGGAAAAGTCAACGAAACCCTTGGTAATGTTGATTGGACTCAAATGGGCAAGTACGGCAAGGCGGCAGGCATAATTGCTGTTGTCGTAATAGCTCAGATAATAATTAAAGTTGTCATTGACACGATAAACTTTTTCCCAATTCTTCCTGGTTTACTAGAACTGCTAGGGGTCATTGTTGTCGGTCAATGGAGTTGGCAAAATCTTCGTACCAGTGAAAATCGTGAAGCTGTTCTAGATAAGGTACAAAATCTTAAGAAGACATATTTAGGGTAGTTAAAGATTACATATTAAGAATTGCTTTTACGTAATCTTGAACTTGGTTTAAGTACCCTCCTCCAAACATATTGGCGTGATTCAATATGTGATAAAAATTATAAATAATAATTCTTTTTTCAAATCCGTTTTTTATAGGAAAAATTCTATGGTATTCTTCATAAAATTCTTTTCTAAAACCTCCAAATAGTTTTGTCATAGCTATATCTACTTCATTATCTGCCCACCAAGATGCAGGGTCAAATATAACCCCCTTTCCATTTTTGTCCATTCCTGCATTGCCTGACCATAAATCACCATGAACTAGAGCATTTATTGGTTTGTGATTCACCAATTCTGATTTAATTTTTTCTTTAACTTTATTTATAGTGTCTTTATCTAAAATTCTCGATTTGAGACCTAATAATTGAGGTATTATCCTTAAGTTTAAAAAACAATCTATCCAATTATCTTCCAAGCCTTTTTTCTGATCTGTTGTTCCGATAAAACCCTCAACTGGAAACCCAAACATTTTTGGGTTAGATTCAGCTGATTTCAAGTGCAATTCACCTAAACCTTTTCCAAGCTTTTTTTGGTCAAAGTTATGCATATCTATCCATTCAATTAAAAGGATCTCCATATTGTTTATATTTTTATATGCAATAACTTCAGGAATAACTAAGTTTTCTTGATTAATATATTTTCTCAAATTTTGGAGACAATATTTTTCAAATTCAAGAAATTTTTTGTTTCTAATGTTTCTTTTAAGGAATAACTTTTTGTTTGAGAATTCTATTCGCCATGCATTATGAATATCGCCGCCATGTACTTGTTCAATACTTTTTGGATAGGTTTCACCTAATTCTTCACAAATTTCGTTAATTTCAATAGGAGATAATTTTTGCATTTTAATGAAAAAGTCTGAAGTTATTGTTGTAGGCGCCGGTATAGCAGGACTAACTTCTGCAGCGATTTTATCAAAACAAGGCTTATCAGTGACTTTAATCGAATCTCATACTAAAGCCGGAGGATGTGCCGGTACTTTTAAAAGAAAGAATTATACTTTCGATGTTGGCGCAACTCAGGTTGCTGGTTTAGAGAAGGGAGGAATACATTCGAGAATTTTTGATTTTTTAGATATTCCATCCCCAGAAGCCACAATTTTAGACCCAGCTTGCATTGTTGATTTAAATGATGGTGGTAATCCTATACCTATTTGGTATGAAAAAAGTAAATGGATTGCTGAACGAGAAACGCAGTTTCCCGGGAGTCAAAGATTTTGGAAGCTATGTTCCTTAATACATGAAAGTAATTGGATATTTGCTAATAATAATCCTGTATTACCAATAAGTAATTTTTGGGATTTTTCTCAACTTCTCAAAGCACTAGTACCTTCAAATCTTGTCACAGGTATCTTACTTAAATCTACTATCTTTGATCTATTGCGGATATGTGGATTATCCAAGAATGAGCGCTTGATTAAATTCTTAAATCTTCAACTAAAACTTTATTCTCAAGAGGACGTTTATAGTACTGCAGCATTATATGGATCCACTGTTCTTCAGATGTGTCAACAGCCACATGGTCTGTGGCATCTTAAAAAATCTATGCAGTCTTTAAGTGAATCATTAGAAAGTTCATTAATTAAAACTGGAGTTAATTTAATTTTTGGACAAGAAGTTAATTCTATAACTTTTGACGACGTAAATATGTGTTGGCAACTATCTGCCAATTCGAAAAAAAAATCATTTATTTATCAAGCAAATGATGTGATTTATACTGCACCTCCACAATCTTTGCTCAAGCATTTGAAAGATCCTTTAGAAAGAAAAAAAAATTATAAAAATCGACTTAAGAATTTGCCTGATCCAAGTGGAGCTGTAGTATTTTATTCAGCATTAAAAAAGGAACATATTAAAAAAACATTCTCCAATCATTATCAATTTGTTTCAAAAGAATTTTGTTCGTTATTTGTATCAATTAGTGATGATGGTGATGGAAGAGCGCCAAAAGGTGAGGTTACTTTAATTGCCAGTATCTTTACCAAAACTAAAGATTGGTTTGATCTAGATAAACAAACTTACTTAAAGAAAAAAAATGGTTTCATGAAAAAAATATCCCTTGAATTGGAAAGTCAATTTGATATTGATCCTGAAAAATGGCTACATAAAGAATTAGCAACTCCATTGGGCTTTGAGAAATGGACAAAAAGACCTAATGGAATAGTAGGCGGGCTTGGTCAAAATCCAGATATTTTTGGTTTATTTGGATTATCAAGTAGGACACCTTTTGAAGGTTTATGGTTATGTGGAGATTCGATTTATCCAGGAGAGGGGACTGCAGGTGTTAGTCAGTCTGCATTAATGGTTTCAAGGCAAATTTTAGCTTCCAAAGGTATAGAAAATTTTAGTTTATAAAATTTTGTCTGTTTTCTTTTGCTTCAGCAAGTTTTTTAGAAAGTAAATCCCAATTTTTTTCTTTAATAAGAGATTCCAGTATATTCAGCTTATTTTTAAAATGATTTATGGAATTTAAAACATTAATCTGATTATTAATAGCTAAATCTAGGCCTAGTTGTACATTGCCTCCGCCAACTCTCGAAGTGTCAGCAAATCCTGTTGCAGCTAATTTCTGCGAGAGATCTAATAAAGATTGATTATTTTTTGTTTGCGCAGTTTCTATGAGGGCAGAAGCTAAAAATATAGGCAAATGAGAAATTAGAGATACTGCTTCATCATGCTCTTTTGGCGAAGCTTGGCAAATTTCACAATCCATTGATTTTATGAGCTCGGAAATAGTTCTGACTGAATTTAAATCACTATTTTGTGTTGGGGTAATAATCCATTTTGCATTTTTAAAAAGACCTTCAAAACCTGAATCAACTCCTTTTTTTTCTGTGCCTGCCATTGGATGAGATCCAATAAATAGAGGATGTGAATTTTCCCATGTATTTACAATTGGTTCTTTTACAGACCCTACATCAGTTAATATTGTTTGCTGTGGTATTGATGCTACTAATTGTTGCGAAGGATTGATCAAATCTTTGATAGGCAATGCCAAAATTATTAGCTCACATTTTTTTAATAAGCTCAGATCACAGCTAACAAAATTTGCAAGTTTTTTATCCTTAGCTTTTTTTTCATTAAATTCATTATTTGCTATTCCATAAATTGTATGATTTAGACTTTGGAGTTTTAATCCTAAAGAACCACCAATTAATCCTAATCCTACTATTCCAATTTTCATAAATAAATTAATTCAAGACCCTCTTTTATTGATACCAATTTTTTGTATATTAGGTTCATAAATTTTGCATGTTTTTGGAATTAAATTAATTATAAATGCTTGAAATTTTAAGTCATCAATATTTGAAAAATTTTTTGAGAGATCAAAGTATTAATTGGGAGCACATATATTCTTTTGGGAGGATAGTTTCCAAATGTATTGAAAATGATTCTACCTATCTAATTAATTCAGAAATTTTCTCTAGCTATGATTGGTTACCTCCAATTTTGATTTCTTTATTTTTAAAGGAAGAGAATTCAACTTTTATTTTATCTAAAGAAAAAATCCAATTTATAAGCCAATTTCAGATTGATTCATTGAAAAATCTAGGTTTTAATTTTATTTTGAAAAATGATCAATTTATTTTTGCAAATCATCATGTTCACTTGATAACTATTCAAAATTTTCTTAATGATCCCAATTCTCGTAATCTTAGAAATCATCGAATTGTTTATTCAGGAATTGAGGATATAAAACAGGATTTAAAAAATCATTTTAGGATTTCTTTACTTAAAAAGGATTGGACAAAAAATTTTAAAGAATTTGAATTAATCAATCAAAAATTTATAAAAGTATATGATTCGTTGAAGAAAAAGTTCTTCTTGAGAAAGGTATTAGGAAATAGTTATATCAATTTAGATGAAAAAGAAATTAGTTTCTTGTCAAACTTTTTTCATGAAAATTCTTTTTTTTCTGATAAATTTTTAAGCGTCAACAAAGCATTATCCCAAGGTTGGGCATGCTGGGTAAAGTTAAACGATACAAATTTAGATTGGAATTTGTATTTACAACCAATAGATGAACTTTTTCAAATTAAGGAATTTTTTTCAAATAATAAATTTGTTTTTTTATCAGCATTGAGAAAAGATAATTTTTTTCAAATGTATTTTAAAAAGCATAGTTTAGATATTGACTTGGTTATTAACTTTAAGAGTAATTTTGAAGAGAAAAAGATTTCTTTATATATACCCTCTAAACAGTTGCTTCCTAATAATCCTCTTTTTACCAATTCAATCTTGGACAAATGCAAAAAGTTAATACTTTTTAGAAAGGGTTTAACTTTAGTGTTGTCTGATGATATTGATTTAAAAACTAATCTTGCTACAGAATTAGCTTCTACTTACGGGAAGAGAGTATTGCTAGAGACAATTCCCTCAGGTAGAAATGAAATCCTTTGCTCTAGTTTTGACTGGTGGATTATGAATTCTTATTTAATTCAAATTCCAGAACAAATTATCATTCCTTTACTTCCGATTCCGAATATGTCAGAACCCATTAATGCAATTACTGTCTCTCATAAAAAGAAGCTTTCTCAAGATTGGTTTAGAGACTTCTTTCTTCCTCAAGCTAGAATCAAACTTGAAAGATCTATATCTCCTTTAAGAAGAAATTCAGGTAAGTTAATAATCCTAGATGGAAGAGCAAATAAAAGAAACTGGGGAAGATTACTTTTGCAAAACATTCAACCCTCAAAACAAATTAACTATATGCTACCTTTTGATTAGGTTATGATTTTGTAAATAACTAAAGAAAAATGGGAGAAGCAAAAAGACGTAAAACACTTGGTTTACCTCCAAAAAAAAATAATACTAAAACTAAAATTGATGATTCTCCAAGATTATTTGAATGGCTTCCCTTTACAATTAATCAAAGAGATAACCTAATTAAATTAAGTATTAAGGCCAGTTGGTATGGAATCGGAGGGTTAGTAATCTTATGGATTGTAGTGAGATTTATAGGCCCTGCTGCTGGGTGGTGGACTTTAGCTGATTCTTTATAAATCTAAGCTACTGTTTTTATATCATTAACAGCGATTGTATTAGCAGGATTGCTATTTAATGCTTTCATTGAATTAGAACTGACTTCAGTTCCTTCTGTTAATTTCTCTTTAACCATAGATTCTACTTTATTCCTGATTTCTAAGTTTTGATCAAGCCAAATAATTGTATTATCTCTTCCTTGTCCAATATTTTCTCCTTCATAACTATACCAAGCACCTCTCCTTATGATGATATTAGTCTCTTCTGCTAAATCTAATAAGCATCCTGTTGTACTAATACCTTTCCCAAAGAGAATATCAAATTCTGCAATTCTAAATGGCGGAGCAACTTTGTTTTTTGCTACTTTCACTTTTGCTCTTATGCCATATTCCTCAGTACCTCTTTTAAGAGTTTGAATTCTTCTGATATCAAGTCTTACTGAGGCGTAAAATTTTAATGCATTACCTCCTGTGGTTGTTTCTGGATTGCCGTATGTAACGCCAATTTTTAAGCGTAATTGATTCAGGAATATTACCGTACATCCAGATTTGCCAATATTTCCTGTTATTTTCCTCATTGCTTGGCTCATTAGCCTTGCTTGGCTTCCAATTACGTGATCTCCCATCTCTCCTTCTATCTCGGCTCTTGGAGTTAGTGCTGCGACCGAGTCAACAACTACAAGATCTACCGCACTCGATCTTATAAGTTGGTCAACTATTTCTAGAGCCATTTCACCAGTATCTGGCTGTGAAACTAGCAAATTTTCAACATCAACACCTAAAGAGGCAGCATAAACTGGATCGAGTGCATGCTCAGCATCTACAAATGCAGCTACTCCTCCATTTTTTTGGACTTCCGCAATCGCGTGAAGCGTTAATGTAGTTTTTCCTGAACTTTCTGGTCCGTAAACTTCTACTACTCTTCCTTTTGGATAGCCTCCTCCTAATGCTAAATCTAAGGTGAGCGCTCCAGTAGATATTGTTTCTACTTTCATTCTTGAGGCGTCACCAAGTCTCATTATTGATCCTCGTCCAAAATTTCTTTCTATTTGACCTAAGACAAGACTTAATGCCTTGTCTTTTTCTTTTGATTCGGTTTTTTTCTTTTCTTCAAGGCTCATTGTTTGATTTATCGGTTAAAGTTCTTGTAATTATTCTAAATTTGGAAATTTTTATTTAAACCAAACTTCATAAATACAAACTATAGTACATCTGTACTCTAGCTGATTATCTTTAAATTGCAACTAATTCTCCAAGGTTTCCTAATTTTAATAATTTGATTTCATTACTTAACTTATTTTTATCTGATTCTTTCAAATATCCCCAATCAGCTAGGAAGCATGGAATGTGAGAAGTTTCTGAATTTTGTTTAATATCGATTAGAGTTTTTTTTCTATCTTCTATAAAGCCTAAAATTTCATAAGTTTGTGTAAGTTTTTCAGCTATTTTGATTTTTGTTCCTGATTCATAACCAAAAATAAATTCTGGAAAAATATTTAATTGTTTAAGAATTTTTTCTGCAAATATTTTACCTTTAGTTGTTATAACTCCAGTTTTTATTCCTCTTTTGCTTAATTCTTTCATGAAATCTACAATTTCAAAAAAAGGTTTATGTAAATTTACCCAAGATTTAAAATCTTTATCAATTTGGTACTTGCGAGACTTATCTAACATTTTTTGTATATCTTCTGCTATCCAGGAATTTTCATTTAATATTCTCAGGCAATTTTGATGATAATTATTAATGAAATCATCTTTATTATCACTTTTTAATGGACTTTCTGTTTTTATAATTTCGTGAACAATTAGAATCATTTCCCAACCATATTTAACCCAAGGCCTAATTTCTTTGAAAGAATTTGGTACTCCTTGATAATGTTTTTGATCAATAGTGATGTTGGGTGAATTTAAATATCTTTCACAGGCCAGCAAGGAGCTATGCCAATATTCTTGCATTCCATCAACTATTACTCCATCAAAATCAAATAGAAAAATTTTTTTAGAAGACACCAATTGAATATTAGAACTGGGCCGCTAGGATTCGAACCTAGGAATGTCGAGACCAAAACCCGATGCCTTACCACTTGGCGACGGCCCATTGAATTACCATTTTAATACATGAGAAGATTTTTTTCTATCCAAAAAATACAAATTTTTTTATAAACATGGCGCTAGTTTTGAAAAATAAAAATATTATTTGAACGAGCTCGATTTCCATGGCTCTAGAAATCTCTGAGCTTTTTTGATCGCCAAACCCATTATTTCAGGATACTCATAGAGTTTTTTGTTATTTTTGTGAGCAAATTCAATAAGGGGCTGCATAATTTTTCTTGCAGCACTTCCAAATGCTATTCCATCTGGGAGATTGTTTGAATTCAACAATTCATGAGTTTTTTCATTTGTTCCTCCTGCTAATTGAATTAATCCTGGTGGAAGATCTGAACCGATTTTTTCAAACAACTTAACAGCATCTCTACTTGTTGTAGGAGCAAGATCTCCAGACATTGGCCTTCCATCTAGTTGCCAAATAAGGGGAATATCTAGCTCATTCAGAATTTCATATCTTTCCCAAAGAGCTTTCAAAAGATCTTCGGGCTCTTGGGCTTTTTTGAAAGATTGATTTAATCCACAACTAATAGATATCTTGTCTAATTTCATTCCAGAACTTTTAAGGATACTTACAACTTTTGTAAAAGAATCTAGACGATTGATTTCTGTATGAATTTCTACTGCATTAGGCCTTGTTTTTTGAAGTGTTGATGCTAAATCATTTTTTGACAAATTATATTCATATTCACTTATTAGATTTAGAGGGCAACTATTTAAACATCTTCCACATCCATAACATTTACTCTCTTTAATTCCGAAATTATCAATTGCAAAGGTGGGGCATACTTTTTCGCATGGTCTTGGACAACTAGGGGGACATTTCAAAGGATCAAATTTTGCTTTTCGAAAGTGGATATCATTACCATCACAAATACTTATCATTAATCCAGGGGAGTTTTTAAAGACTGTTTTTGCCCAATCGATTCCTTTTTTTGCTGCATAAACTATAGATTCTTCTGCTGCAACATCTATGTAGTCGACACCAGCAGCAGTATAAATTGCACATAAATCTTCTATGGCAACAATATCTTCATTACTGGCACCACAAATTAACTTAATCCATTTATCTTTTTTATTCTTGGTTTTAATCAAACAATTTAACTTTCAAATTCATCCAAAATATAATTACTTAATGGTTTCCATTCAAGTTTTCTTGAACCCCCCATTTCAACAACTATTGTTAATTTATTATCGTTAGTGCAAATCTCTATTAAGCTCTCTAATTCAGATTGAGATAATACTTGACCTTCTAATAACCAAAGTAATTTATTTTTATCATTTTCATTAAATAACTCTGAAGCTTGTGGGATTATTTGTTGAACTTCCCCAAGCGCTCCGTTTCTTCCTACACTTTGATGACCAAGGTGAGGTGGTCTAACACCATGCAATTTGAGCAAGAAAACTTCTGGATCTCCAAGCCCTCTTGCTGAAGTTATAAAAGTTTTAAAGCCTTTGGCCCTCATTCTCCTCAAAAGACGAGTTTCATAACCACCTTCAAGAGGAGCAAATATTGCGAGACATTTGTTAGTTTTTAAATCGTTATGAAACTTTTTCCCTGAGAGAAGTAATGGCATAAAAATTTCCTTTATTTCTATTTTATTTTATTTTATGGTACTTGATGATGTACAATTGTGATTCAGTGAATTTTTAAGCTCGCAAGCTAGCCAAGCCTCTGAAAATTTCACATTTTTTAGCGTTTCGTTAAAAAACTCAGGTGGGTTTATCCCGAGAGAAACTATCTATTATTTCAGATAAGTCTCGACCTTACTAATTGTTTTTTTATTAACTTCACCTTAATAACTGAAGGGTTTAGATAATTGAAAAATTATTACGAGCTAGCCTAATTTAGTCTTATGTCTATCGGAATTTTAGGAAAGAAATTGGGCATGTCCCAACTTTTCGATGATAAAGGTAATTCGGTACCAGTTACTCTTATAGAAGCTGGACCGTGCCGCGTCACTCAATTGAAAACAACTGCTTTGGATGGTTATACCGCCGTACAGATAGGTTATGGCTTGTCCAAAGAGAAGCATTTAAGCAAACCTGAAAAGGGACACTTATTGAAATCAGGTGAAGAACTTTTAAAGCATTTGAAAGAATATAGGGTTGAAGAAACTTCATCTTATGAAATCGGAAAACAAATAACTGTAAAAAACTTTGAGGTTGGTCAAAAAGTTGATATCAGTGGCAAATCTATGGGTAGAGGTTTTGCAGGTTACCAGAAAAGACATGGTTTTAGCAGAGGTCCTATGAGTCATGGTTCAAAAAATCATAGAGCACCAGGATCTACAGGAGCAGGAACAACTCCAGGTAGAATTTATCCAGGGAAAAGAATGGCAGGAAGATATGGAGGAAAACAGATAACTACCAAAGGATTGTTAGTTCTAAAAATTGATAATCAGAAGAATTTGCTTGTAGTAAAGGGTTCTGTTCCTGGGAAGCCCGGCTCAATTGTCAACATTAAGCCAAATAATGTTGTAGGCAAAAAAGGAGGTGAAAAATCATGACAACACTTGAAACTTTAAAGTGGGATGGTAAAAAATCAGGCAAAGTTACTCTTGATTTAGCAGTTGCTAAAGAAACTTCTTCGGCAGACTTAATCCATAGAGCAGTCCTTAGACAGCTAGCAAATAAAAGACAAGGGACAGCATCAACTTTGACAAGATCTGAAGTGCGCGGGGGCGGTAGAAAGCCATACAAACAAAAAGGTACAGGAAGAGCTCGTCAAGGATCAATAAGGACACCCTTAAGACCTGGTGGCGGAATTATTTTTGGACCGAAGCCACGTTCTTACAATCTTGATATGAATCGTAAGGAACGTAGATTAGCTCTTAGAACAGCTCTTATGTCCAGAGTATCTGATATGAAGGCTGTTGAAGATTTTGGATCTACTCTAAAGCAGCCTAAAACAAGTGATATTATCAATGGCCTTGCTCGATTAGGTATACAAAAAACTGAAAAAGTTTTGGTTATTCTTGATAGCCCTTCGGATATTATAAAAAAATCCATTAATAATATTGAGAAAGTAAAATTAATTGCCGCCGATCAATTAAATGTATTTGATATTCTCAATGCCAATAAATTGGTAATAGGTCAATCAGCGATAGATAAAATTCAGGAGGTTTATGCATCATGAGTAAATTATTCGATTCTCGTTTAGCCGATGTAATACGAAAGCCAGTTATTACTGAAAAAGCTACAAATGCACTAGATCTTAACCAATATACTTTCGAAGTTGATCATAGAGCGGCTAAACCACAAATAAAGTCAGCTATTGAAGCCTTGTTCAATGTTAAAGTCATAGGAGTTAATACTATGAATCCTCCTAGGAGAACAAGAAGAGTCGGAAAATTTTCTGGTAAACGTTCTCAGGTCAAGAAGGCAATTGTACGTCTTGCTGAAGGAGACAAAATCCAACTATTTCCAGAATCTTAAGGAGTTTTAATCATGGCAATACGTAAATTTAAACCTTATACACCAGGCACTAGGCAGAGAGTAGTTACTGACTTTAGTGAAATCACCAGTGCAAAACCTGAAAGATCACTAATAGTTTCAAAACATAGAGTTAAAGGCAGGAATAATCGTGGAGTTATCACTTGTCGTCATCGTGGAGGTGGTCACAAAAGGCAATATAGATTGGTCGACTTTAGAAGAGATAAAAGAAATATCAACGCTAAAGTTGCAGCTATACATTACGATCCACATAGAAATGCAAGGTTGGCACTTTTATTTTACGAAGATGGAGAGAAAAGATATATTATCGCTCCAGCAGGAGTAAAAGTCGGACAAAATGTCATTTCTGGAGAAAGTGTTCCAATTGAAGATGGAAATGCAATGCCGCTTTCTGTTATGCCATTAGGATCTAGTGTTCATTGTGTTGAGTTATACGCAGGTAGGGGTGCTCAAATGGTTAGATCCGCAGGAGCTAGTGCTCAAGTTATGGCAAAAGAGGGAGATTATGTTGCTTTAAAACTCCCATCTACTGAGGTAAGACTTGTAAGAAAAGAATGCTACGCAACTCTTGGTGAAGTAGGTAATTCTGAAATAAGAAATACTAGCTTAGGTAAAGCAGGAAGAAGAAGATGGCTTGGAAGAAGGCCTCAAGTGAGAGGTAGTGTAATGAACCCATGTGATCATCCACATGGAGGAGGAGAGGGAAAAGCACCAATTGGTAGAGCAGGCCCAGTTACTCCATGGGGTAAGCCAGCTCTTGGACTAAAGACACGTAAAAAGAACAAACCAAGTAATAAATTAGTTGTTCGAAGACGCCGTCGCGTTTCTAAGAGGAGTAGAGGAGGAAGAGACTCTTGATTACTTCATTTATTATTTCAATTTCTATTACATAATCATGGGACGTTCACTAAAAAAAGGACCTTTTATAGCAGATAGCCTGCTCAAGAAGGTAGAAAAACAAAATACCGATAATGACAAGTCTGTTATCAAAACTTGGTCAAGATCTTCTACGATTTTACCTTTAATGATCGGTCACACAATCGCTGTACATAATGGCAAGACTCACATTCCAGTATTTATTACTGAACAAATGATTGGTCATAAACTCGGTGAATTTGCTCCTACACGCACTTACCGAGGTCATATAAGAGATAAGAAAGGAGCAAAATCATGACAAAAACACCTGAAACAACAAAAATAGCAATTGCTCATGGGAATTATGTTCGCGGATCAGCCTCTAAAGTGAGAAGAGTTTTGGATCAGATAAGGGGTAGATCTTATAGAGATGCATTGATTATGTTGGAATTTATGCCTTACAGATCTACAGACCCCATTACTAAAGTTCTAAGATCTGCTGTTGCTAATGCAGAACATAATCTTGGAATGGATCCATCTACCCTAGTTATTTCCTCTGCATGGGCCAATAGTGGTCCAGTAATGAAAAGGTATAGACCCAGAGCTCAAGGTCGAGCTTTTTCAATTAAAAAACAGACTTGCCACATCAGTATTTCTGTTGAGTCTGCTCCTACTCAAACTAATGCGGAGGTACAAAACTAATGGGACATAAAATACATCCTTCTGGACTAAGATTAGGAATTACACAAGAGCATCGCTCTAAGTGGTTTGCTACTTCTAAAACATATCCAATTCTTCTCCAAGAAGATTTTAAAATTCGTACCTTCATACAAAAAAAATATGGAGCAGCAGGAATTAGCGACGTATTAATAGCAAGAAAAGCTGACCAACTGGAACTTGAATTAAAAACAGCAAGACCAGGAGTTATAGTTGGAAGACAAGGAAGTGGTATTGAAGAATTAAGATCCGGCATTCAAAAAACTATAGGTGATAGAACAAGGCAAGTCAGAATAAACGTTGTTGAAGTTGAACGCGTAGATGCTGATGCTTTTTTACTAGCTGAATATATTGCTCAACAACTAGAAAAAAGAGTCGCTTTTAGAAGAACTATTAGGATGGCCTTACAAAGGGCTCAAAGGGCTGGAGTTCTAGGTCTTAAAATTCAAGTAGGGGGAAGGTTGAATGGTGCTGAAATAGCTAGAACTGAATGGACTAGAGAAGGTAGAGTACCGTTACATACTTTGAGAGCTGAAATTGACTACGCAACACGTGAAGCTAATACAACTTACGGTGTTCTAGGTATTAAAGTTTGGGTTTTCAAAGGTGAAGTTCTCCCTAAAGAAGAACAAACTATCCCTGTGGGTGCGAGCCCTAAGAGGAAAGCTAGTAGAAGACCTCAGCAATATGAGGATCGTTCAAATGAGAATTCATAGGAGGTATAAAAATGCTTAGTCCAAAACGTACTAAATTCCGTAAACAACATAGAGGCAGAATGAGGGGTGTAGCCTCAAAAGGTAATACTATTGCATTCGGTCAATTTGCTCTCCAAGCTCAAGACTGTGGCTGGGTAACTGCACGTCAGATTGAAGCAAGCAGAAGAGCTATGACTAGATATATCAAACGTGGTGGTCAAATCTGGATAAGAATATTTCCTGATAAACCTGTAACCATGAGACCTGCCGAAACCAGAATGGGTTCTGGTAAAGGTAATCCAGAGTTTTGGGTTGCAGTTGTAAAACCTGGAAGAATACTTTTTGAAATGGGTGGTGAGGATATCACTGAGGAAACTGCAAAGGAAGCTATGCGTCTGGCTCAATACAAACTTCCTGTAAAAACTAAATTTATCTCAATTGATAAAAATCTAGAAAATTCCTCCCAAGAAAATACAAAAAATATTAAAAAATCTCAAGAGGAGGTTAAAAAATGAAAAACTCAGAGTCACTTAAGGAATTTAAAAAATTAAATTCTGAACAAATTACTGAAAAGATTGACCAATTACGAAAAGATCTTTTTGACTTGAGATTCAAGCAAGCTACAAGACAGCTCAATGAAACTCATAAATTTAAAATTATCAAGAAACAAGTTGCGCAATTACTCACTCTCAGTAAGAGTCAATCTGCTTCTAAAACAACCTCTGATTAATTATTAGTTATGGCACTTAAAGAAAGAATTGGCACTGTTGTCAGCGACAAAATGGATAAAACAGTTGTTGTTGCTGTTATTAACAGATATCCACATCCCACTTATAAAAAAATTGTAAGTAGAACTACTCGTTATAAGGCGCATGATCCAGAAAATACATGCGTTTTAGGTGATCGAGTTAAAATTAGAGAAACTAGACCGCTTAGTGCTCATAAAAGATGGGCCATAGAAGAGATTCTCAATAAAACAAGTCAGGCTGAGGAGGTTAAAAAATGATTCAACAAGAAACTTATTTAACAGTTGCCGATAATAGCGGAGCAAAAAGACTCCAATGTATTAGGGTTTTAGGTTCTAATAGAAGGTATGCACATGTCGGGGATGTAATCGTAGCAACTGTAAAAGATGCTCTTCCTAACATGGGAGTTAAGAAATCTGAAGTTGTTAAAGCTGTTATCGTTAGAACTAAAGCAACATTAAGAAGAAATACTGGTAATTCAATCAGATTTGATGACAATGCGGCAGTATTGATTAATGAAGATAAGAATCCAAAAGGTACTAGAGTCTTTGGTCCTGTAGCTAGAGAACTGCGGGATAAAAATTATACAAAGATTGTTTCTCTTGCTCCGGAGGTGATTTAAATGTTGGATTCATTAAAGCAAAAGAAAAATTTCCAGAGAATAAAAATGAGAATCAAAACTGGAGATTTGGTAAAAGTAATTAATGGCAAGGACAAAGGGAAAACTGGTGAAGTTTTAAAAACTATCCCTCTTGAAAATAGAGTAGTTGTAAGGGGAATTAACCTTAGGACCAAACATGTAAAACCAACTCAGGAAGGAGAAACTGGAAGAATTCTTACAGAAGAAGCATCTTTACATGCATCAAATGTAATGTTTTTTTCAAAGGATAAAAATCTTACAAGTAAGATTGAATACTTTATTGATAAAGAGGGGGTTAAGAAAAGAAGATTGAAGAAAACTGGTGAAGTAATTGATTAATTTTTCATCAGAAACCAGATTTCAACTTTTTCTAATTTATCAATTCTGACAAAGACCAGAATTAACAAAAAATTATGACTCTAAAAAATCGCTACAAAGAATCAATAAGACCAAAACTTTTAAAGGACCTTGGTCTTAAAAATATTCATCAAGTACCTAAAGTTGTCAAAGTCAACGTTAACAGAGGACTTGGTGAAGCAGCTTCGAATTCGAAAGCTCTTGAAGCCTCTTTAAATGAAATGGCAACAATTACAGGACAAAAGGCTTTAGTAACTAGGGCCAAAAAAGCTATAGCGGGTTTTAAAATTCGTGAGGGCATGCCTATTGGTTGTACTGTAACTTTGAGAGGAGACAGGATGTATTCTTTTTTGGAGAGATTTATAAATCTAGCTTTACCAAGAATAAGAGACTTTAGAGGAGTTAATCCAAAAAGTTTTGATGGGAGAGGTAATTACACCGTTGGCGTGAAAGAGCAATTGATTTTTCCTGAAATCTCTTTTGATAAAATAGATTCAATAAGAGGTATGGATATAACTATTGTCACTAGTGCAAAATCAGATCAAGAAGGTAAAGCTCTTTTGCAGGAGTTAGGAATGCCTTTTAGTAAGAATTAAATTAAAACTATGTCAAATCACGATCCTATTTCAGATATGCTTACTCGAATTAGAAATGCGAGTCAAAAAAAGCATACAACCACAACAATCCCAGGTTCAAAAATGTCCTTAAGTATTGCCAAAGTACTTCAAAAAGAAGGGTTCATTTCTGATATTAATGAGGAAGGTGAAGGTTATAAATCACAAATAATACTCGGCCTCAAATATAGTGGAAAAAACAAATTTCCTACTATTCGATCTATGCAAAGAGTTAGTAAACCTGGTTTGAGAATATATAAAAATACTAGAGGTTTACCAAAAGTTCTTGGAGGTCTTGGAGTTGCCATAATATCAACTTCTAAGGGCGTTATGAGTGATCGCGATGCTAGAAAGCAAGGCATTG
The DNA here is from genome assembly GCA_003280915.1 of Prochlorococcus sp. AG-355-I04. Classification (GTDB taxonomy): domain Bacteria; phylum Cyanobacteriota; class Cyanobacteriia; order PCC-6307; family Cyanobiaceae; genus Prochlorococcus_A. The sequence goes on from QCDL01000010.1 coordinate 16,894, forward strand.
GCGGCGAAGTCCTCTGTTATGTTTATTAAGGAGAATTAATCATGTCAAGAATCGGAAAAACACCAGTACTTATTCCAGAGAAAGTTACAGTTGATTTTGATGGATTAACAGTTACAGTTAAGGGCCCAAAGGGTGAGTTAAAACGTCTCATGCCTGAGGGAGTTAGTTTTGATAAGAAAGATAACACTGTTGTCGTAAGTCCTACCACAACCAAAATACATTCAAGGCAGAGACATGGTTTATGTAGAGCTTTAATTGCAAATATGGTTGAAGGAGTTACTCAAGGTTTTTCAAAGAAACTAGAAATTGTAGGCGTTGGATCAAGAGCACAAGTAAAAGGTAAAAATCTAGTTGTAAGTGCAGGATATAGTCATCCTGTAGAAATGACCCCCCCTGATGGTATAACATACAAAGTTGAGAGTAATACAAACGTTACCGTATCTGGAATTGATAAGGAAATTGTTGGCAATGAAGCAGCAAAAATCAGATCAATTAGACCTCCAGAGCCATATAAAGGAAAAGGAATTAAATACCATGATGAGAGAATTCTCAGAAAAGCTGGTAAATCTGGCAAAAAATAATTCCAATTAAAAAAATGACCAAACTTTCCAGGAAATTACAAACACAAAAAAGACATAGAAGATTAAGGAGATACTTAATTGGAGATGCAACGCGTCCAAGATTGTCTGTTTTTCGCTCTAATAACCATATTTATGCCCAGGTTATAGATGATAGCGCTCAAACAACTATTTGTTCAGCTTCAACTGTTGATAAGGAACTAAGAGAAAAATCTGAGAAATTACCTTCTGATTGTAATTCTTCTTCCATTGTTGGAAAATTATTAGCAAAGAGAGCGATAAAAAAAGGTATTAAGCAAGTAATTTTTGACCGTGGAGGTAATTTATATCACGGCAGAGTAAAGGCACTTGCAGACGCTGCTCGTGAAGCTGGCCTAGAATTCTAACTCTTAATTTTTTACTATGACTGACACTCCAACAAAACAAGAAATTCAATCCAAGAACGATAACGTTCCTGGAGCTATACCCGTTGAGCAAAAAAAGAATAACCGTAATGATCGAAAAAGAAATAGAAGAGGTGATTCAAAAAATTTAGAGAGAGATTCTGATTGGCAAGAAAGAGTTGTCCAAATTCGACGCGTTTCTAAGACTGTTAAAGGTGGAAAAAAAATGAGTTTTAGAGCAATTGTTGTCGTAGGTAATGAGAAAGGTCAAGTTGGAGTTGGAGTTGGTAAAGCAGGGGATGTCATTGGTGCGGTGAGAAAGGGAGTCTCAGATGGTAAAAAGAATCTTGTCAGAGTTCCCTTAACCCCAAATAATTCAATACCAACTTTATCTTTAGGTCGAGATGGTGCTGCTAATGTACTAATTAGACCAGCTGCCCCAGGTACAGGTGTGATTGCTGGTGGTTCAATAAGAACAGTTTTAGAATTAGCCGGAATTAAAAATGTCTTAGCAAAAAGATTGGGTAGTAAAACACCTTTGAATAATGCAAGAGCTGCTATGGTAGCTCTTTCTCAATTAAGAACACACAAATCTGCCTCAAGGGAGAGAGGCATCTCACTTGAACAGCTCTATTCTTGAAAATTATGACTTCAACGTTAAATACACTTAAATCAAACTCTGGCTCGAGAAAGAAGAAATTAAGAAAGGGTAGAGGTATTGCAGCCGGCCAAGGTGCTTCATGTGGTTTTGGAATGAGAGGGCAAAAGTCTCGTTCTGGAAGACCTACACGTCCAGGTTTCGAGGGTGGTCAAATGCCTTTATATAGAAGAGTTCCAAAATTAAAGCACTTTGAAATAATTAATCAAAAGAACTTTTCCATAATTAATTTAGAAAAACTAAATGATTTCAAAGATAACGATACTGTTAACCTTGACTCACTAGTTAAGAAAGGATTGATCTTTAAGCCCAAATTTCCTTTAAAAATCCTTGGTAACGGAAAACTTAATGTAAAGTTAAAAGTCCAAGCTCATGCATTTACAAAAATTGCAAAACAAAAAATTGAGGACGCAGGTGGATCCTGTGAGCTGATAAATAATAAATAAATTTATTTAAAATTTAGGTAAGCTTAAAAATGTTTGTCAACAAAAGCAGAAATCCTAGCGCTTCTGAAATACTTTCCCAATTATTTTTAAATAAAGAGCTAAGGAGTAGAGTTTTAACAACTTTAGGTCTTCTTCTTTTAGTAAGACTTGGTATTTATATCCCGATGCCTGGTATTGATAGGGTTGCTTTTAAAAGTTTTATAGATCAAGGGGGTCAACTCATAGGTTTTTTAGACATCTTTACCGGAGGAGGAATTTCAACCTTAGGTATATTTGCATTAGGCATACTTCCTTTTATTAACGCATCAATTATTATTCAGCTTCTCACAGCTTCATTGCCTGTGCTTGAAGATTTACAAAAAAATGAAGGAGAAGCGGGAAGAAGAAAAATTGCTCAAATAACTAGATATGTTTCATTAGGATGGGGTTTCTTGCAAAGTATAATTTTTTCCCTAATTCTCAGACAATATGCTATCGAGGGGATAAGTGATACCACATTTGTTTTACAAACCTCCATTGCTTTAGTAACTGGTTCAATGTTAGTAATGTGGTTTAGTGAAATTATTACGGAGAAAGGGATAGGTCAAGGTGCTTCACTGGTAATTTTTTTGAATATTGTTTCGACTTTACCTAAGGCTCTAAGTTCAACCATTGAAAAAGCTCAAACTGGCGATAGAGGAGATGTATTAGGTATAGCAGTTTTACTTGGAGTATTTTTACTTACAATTGTTGGGATCATTTTTGTCCAAGAGGGAGCAAGACGCATTCCCATTGTTAGTGCAAAAAGGCAGATAGGAAATTCAACGCTACTTCCTACAAGGCAAAGTTATTTACCTTTGAAATTAAATGCAGGAGGAGTCATGCCTATCATATTTGCATCTGCTTTAATCTTTTTACCTATAACTATTGCAAATGTAACGGGCAATCCAGTCTTAATCAAGTTAGCCAGTAGTTTAAATCCAGGATCTTCAAATCCATGGCCATATGCTCTGACATTCTTTTCCTTAATTTTGGGGTTCTCCTATTTTTATGCATCTCTAACTATCAATCCTGTGGATGTAGCTTCAAATTTAAAGAAAGGAGGAGTAGCGATACCTGGAGTTAGACCAGGAACTAATACAGCCAACTACTTATCAGGTATACAAAATAGGTTGACATTATTGGGAGGATTATTTCTGGGTTCAGTAGCTATAATCCCAGCAGCTGTAGAAAGAGCTACAAATGTTCAAACCTTTCAAGGTTTAGGAGCGACTTCATTACTGATTTTAGTGGGTGTTGCTATAGATACTGCTAAGCAAATTCAAACTTATGTTATTTCACAAAGATATGAGGGACTAATTAACAATTAATGAAGAAACATTTACTATTTTTGGGAGCACCTGGAGCAGGGAAAGGAACTCAAGCGGAATTGCTAAGTCAAACTAATTCTTACTTACATCTTTCTACTGGTGAATTATTAAGAAAAGAAATAGAAATGAATACTACTCTTGGTATACAGGTAAAAGATATTATGAATCGAGGGGAACTTGTTAGTGATGAACTCGTTTTAAAGATAGTAAGACATAATTTAGTTAAGGATAATAAAGGTTGGATTCTAGATGGTTACCCAAGAAATTTATCTCAAGCAAATTCATTGAATGAAGTCTTAACTGAAATAAATCAACCTTTGGAAGTGGTTTTTTATTTAGATATTCCTGAAGAAGTGCTAATTAAGCGTTTGCTTTTAAGAGGGAGAAAAGATGATACAGAAGAGACAATTAGAACAAGAGTTGATATTTATAAAAAAACTACAGAACCATTAATTCAATATTTTAAGGATCTCTCTTTGTTAGAATATATTGATGCGGATAGAGATTTAAAAACCATTTCCTCTGATATTAAACAAAAAATGGCTTGATGATGATGTAGAATATAGTATTAACGTTTTATTTGTTAAACCCCTATGAAGGTCAGATCTTCAGTCAAAAAAATTAGTCCTGACGATCAGATCGTGAGGAGAAGAGGTAAAATCTATGTTATTAACAAGAAAAGACCTCGCAATAAACAGCGTCAGGGTTAAATTTCAACCCTTAAATTCAAACTTTTACTTATTCAAAACACGTGGCCAGGATTGCAGGAATTGACATACCTCGCGAAAAGCGAGTCGAAATTGCACTTACATACGTTTATGGAATTGGTTTAACGAGATCAAAGCTAATTCTTGCTAATACGGGTGTAAACCCAGATACTCGTGTCAAAGACCTTTCAGATTCTGATGTTCAAAAACTTAGAGGTGCTACAGAAGAATTCACTTTAGAAGGGGATTTAAGAAGAAAGGAGGGAATGGCTTTAAAGCGTCTACAAGATATAGGTTGTGTAAGGGGTAGGAGACACAGAATGAGTCTTCCAGTCAGAGGCCAAAGAACTAGAACTAATGCTAGAACAAGAAGGGGTTCAAGGAAAACAGTTGCTGGAAGAAAAAAATAATTAACTAAATCTATTTACAAATTGAAGTATTAAATTAAAAAATCATGGCAGCTACAGTAAAAAAAACAGGTTCAAAGAAATCCAAACGTAATGTACCTAATGGTGTGGTACATATACAAAGCACATTTAATAATACTATCGTCTCAATTACTGACACTTCCGGTCATGTAATTTCTTGGTCCTCTGCAGGCGCAACTGGATTTAAAGGTGCTCGTAAAGGTACGCCATTTGCTGCTCAAACAGCTGCTGAAGCTGCGGCTAGAAGAGCACTTGATCAAGGAATGAGACAAATTGAAGTACTAGTTAGAGGCCCCGGCGCAGGTAGGGAAACGGCCATAAGAGCTTTACAAGTGGCCGGATTAGAAATAACTCTAATAAGAGATGTAACTCCATTACCTCATAATGGATGTAGAAGACCTAAACGAAGACGCGTTTAGGTCTTAACCATTCACAACCACCCTTAAAAACTTTTAACCTCATTATTTTCCGTGTTGCAATACCAGATTGACAGAATCGATCATCAAATAGCAGATGATCGCTCCCAAACAGGAACTTTTTTAATTGGTCCTCTAGAACGGGGGCAAGCTACAACATTGGGTAATTCTCTTAGAAGAGTCCTTATGGGAGGGCTTGAAGGGAGTGCAGTGACTGCAGTAAGAATCGCAGGAATTAATCATGAATATGCAACTATTCCTGGAGTTAGAGAGGATGTTTTAGATATTCTTCTCAATTGCAAGCAATTATCAATCAATAGTTCTAATCCTGAGCTTGAAATCGGCAGGTTAGTAGCGAGCGGTCCAATGGAGGTCAAGGCTAATGACATTCAATTCTCCTCTCAAGTTGAAATTGTTGATGGCGAAAAACCAATCGCAACTATTCAGGAGGGTCATAAATTAGAGTTGGAAATCCATGTTGAAAGAGGTGTTGGATATAGGCCCGTCGATCGTAAGGGTGAAGAGACAACTGCTATTGATTTACTTCAAATAGATGCTGTATTTATGCCAGTGAAGAGAGTGAATTTTACGATTGATGAAACTGCTGTAGCGGAGGGCGGAACAGGAAGAGAAAGATTAAAAATGGAAGTAGTAACAGATGGCTCAACAAGTCCAGACGACGCTATTGCTGAAGCGGCAAATCAGTTAATAGAACTTTTTCAGCCCCTTGCTACTGTCACAATGGTTGAGGAAATTCCTGAAGAACCTGAACCATCTCCTGAAGCTCAAATTCCTCTTGAGGAGCTAAACTTGTCCGTGAGAGCATATAATTGTTTGAAACGGGCACAAGTTAACTCAGTTTCGGATTTAATGGGCTTCAGTTATGAAGATCTTCTTGAAATTAAGAACTTTGGCTCTAAATCTGCAGATGAGGTTATTGAGGCTCTCGAGCGCATAGGCATTTCTATTCCACAAAGCAGAACATCTGTTTAACAATTTTTAAGATTATGAGACACCAACTTAGAATTCCATTATTAAGTAAACCTGCTGACCAGAGGAAAGCACTTCTAAGAGGTTTAACTACACAATTAATTAGGGAAGGTAGAGTAACCACAACAAAAGCTAGGGCAAAAGCTTTAAGAAATGAAGCTGAAAGAATGATTTCGCTCGCCAAAGAGGGAAGTTTAGCTTCTAGGAGAAGAGCCATTGGATATATTTATGATAAAAAGTTGGTTCATTCATTATTTGAAAAAGCAAAAGAAAGATATGGAGACAGAAATGGTGGTTATACACGCATAGTGAGAACTGTATCTAGAAAGGGTGATAACGCTCAGATGGCCATAATAGAGCTTGTTTAAGTCAGTTAATAAAGGGGCTTATACTAAAAAATAACTTTTGAAAAGGGTAGCTTTACTAGTTCAATATGACGGATCTCATTATTCAGGTTGGCAGAAACAAAAAAATGCAACTACTGTTCAAGAAATTTTAGACAGAGCTCTCTTAAAGATTACAAATCATCCAGTAAAGACTTTTGCAGCAGGAAGGACTGATGCTGGTGTTCATGCATCCGGTCAAGTAGTACACTTTGATGTTGATTGTGTTATTCCAGGAAAGAGTTATTCTGATGTCTTAAATGGTCTTTTACCATCAACAATAAGGATCTTGGAATCAGTTGAGGTTAAAGATAGTTGGCATGCATGCTATTCAGCAATGTATAGACATTATCGATATGTCATTAATAACAGTAAATTTCCTAACTTGTTCATCAATAATTGGTCATGGCATAGATATCAAAAAGTATTAGATGAAGTTTTAATGTTAAATGCATCCAAGAAAATGGAGGGAGAACATGATTTTTTTGCTTTTCAAAAAAGTGGAAGTAACAGAACAAACTCTATTACAAAAATAAAAAATATTGACATTAAAAGAGTAGAAGATTTGATTTTTGTTGATATTAAAGCTTCTGGTTTTCTATATGGAATGGTTCGTTTAATTATTGGTCAATTAGTTTTAGTTGGAGAGAAAAAAATATCGCCAGAAATTTTTACAGATAGATGGGTAAACAAAAAGAAAAATGATGTCAAAGAATCTGCTCCAGCAAAGGGGTTATGTTTCGTAAATGCTGTTTATGAAGAAAATGTTTTTAAAAATATTAATAACAATGATTTTTTCCCTGTATTTTTAATTAAGGGTTTTTCTTAAGTAAAGTTTAATTAAGCGAATTTTTTGTTTAAATCAATCAAAACTGTTGTTTAATATTCCTCCAATAAGGTAGAATTTATTATTAACATTAAATTTTGTTTGCATAAATTTGGTAAATGAATAAAACGATTACTCCATCATTAGAAACCATTGAAAGAAATTGGTTTTTAGTTGACGCAAAAGATAAAACACTTGGGAGACTTGCTACAGAAATTGCAACTGTACTGAGAGGTAAAAATAAACCAACATTTACACCTCATCTAGATACTGGGGATTTTGTCATTGTAGTAAATGCCGAAAAAGTTGAGGTAACAGGTAAAAAAGCATCACAAAAGTTGTATAGGAGACATTCTGGAAGACCAGGAGGAATGAAAATTGAAAAATTTGAGTCTCTACAAGAAAGAATTCCTGAAAGAATTATCGAGCAAGCTGTTAAGGGTATGCTGCCACATAACTCTTTGGGAAGACAACAATTTAAAAAACTAAAAGTTTATAAAGGTGCTGATCATCCTCATGCTGCTCAGAATCCTGTATTATTGAATAGTTAATTTATCAAAATGAATAGTCAAATAAAAAACAAAGCCGTGTATTGGGGAACTGGAAGAAGAAAAACTTCAGTAGCTAGAGTTCGCTTGATTCCAGGAAATGGACTAATAAAAATTAATGGTCGCTCAGGAGATGATTACTTAAACTTTAACCCTCTGCACATAAATTCAATAAAAGCACCTTTGCAAACATTAGGCCTTGAAAATTCTTATGATATCCTTGTAAATGTTTTTGGTGGTGGATTGACAGGTCAAGCAGATGCAATTAAGCAAGGAGCAGCTAGAGCACTTTGCGAATTATCACCTGACAATCGGAAACCGCTTAAAACTGAAGGCCATCTCAGTAGAGATCCCAGAGCGAAGGAAAGAAGAAAATATGGTCTTAAAAAAGCAAGAAAAGCTCCTCAATTCTCTAAACGTTAAAGGATTTTAAATCATGCCAAAATCAGAAATACACCCAAAATGGTATCCAGATGCAAAAGTTATTTGTAATGGAGAAGTTGTAATGACGACTGGCTCCACGCAGCCTGAATTACATGTTGATGTATGGAGTGGAAATCATCCCTTCTTCACTGGAACTCAAAAAATTCTTGATACAGAGGGTAGGGTTGATAGGTTTATGAAAAAATATGGAATGGGTTCAGCTAATTCAGCCACATCAAAAGATAAAAAAGAAGAAAAAGATTCTAGAAAATAGAATTTTCAAAATTAAGCATAATTTCAATTGGAATACTCAACATTAATTGCAAGGTTGAAAACTGCTTCAGAAAGTTTTGAAAATTTGGAAGTGCAGCTTGCAGATCCTGATATAGCTAATGATCCAAAAAAATTAGAATCAATAGCAAGAGAAAGGTCAAAATTGGAACCTTTGGTAATTGATTTTAATAAGCTGCTTGATACTGATAAAGAAATCGAAGATTCAAAAAATCTACTTAGAGAGAATAGAAATGATAAAGAAATGGAATCTTTGATTAATGAGGAGTTAATAACTCTAGAGGAATGTAAGAATGAACTGATTCAAAAAACCACAATCGCCTTATTACCAAAAGATCCAAGAGATGAGAGAAGCGTAATGTTAGAAATCAGAGCCGGTGCAGGAGGAAACGAGGCTTGTATCTGGGCGGGTGATTTAGCAAGAATGTATGAAAGATATGGACAAAAAATTGGATGGTCTGTAAAACCTGTTAGTGCTTCCGAGTCAGATATGGGAGGATTCAAGGAGTTAGTTATATCCGTTAAGGGAGATTCTGTTTATAGTCAACTTAAATTCGAGGCTGGCGTGCATAGAGTCCAAAGGGTTCCAGCTACTGAATCGCAAGGTAGAGTCCATACCTCAACTGCTACAGTGGCAGTCATGCCTGAGGCTGATCCTGTTGAAGTTAAGATTGATCCAACTGATCTAGAGGTTGGCACAGCAAGATCAGGAGGTGCAGGGGGACAAAATGTTAATAAGGTAGAGACAGCTATTGATCTTCTCCATAAACCTACAGGAATAAGAGTTTTTTGTACTCAAGAAAGATCACAATTGCAAAATCGCGAACGAGCGATGGAAATTTTAAGAGCTAAATTATATGAAATTCAATTAAAAGAAGCTAATGCAAAAGAAAGATCTCAAAGGCTTTCCCAGGTTGGAACAGGTGACAGAAGTGAAAAAATTAGAACTTATAATTTTAAAGATAACAGGACAACTGATCATAGATTAGGTTCCAATTTTTCTCTTGAGCCAATTCTTGCTGGTCAATTAGAAGAAGTCATTAATGCATGCATAGCGCAAGAACAAAAAAGAATGATGGAAGATTTTAATAAAGAAGTAAATTAAGACTTTAGAAGTAAATTAAGACTTTTTATTAGATTGCAACCCCTATTACGTATTTACTCCATTCTTTATGCCTGCCAGAGTCAATTTGTCTTGTAGCTTCAAAATTTAAATTACTTAATGGTCGATAAGGCTTACGTTTTAAGGGCATATTTGCCTCTTCAGGTGTTCGATTACCTTTTTGTACATTACATCTGAGACATGCTGTAGTAACATTTTCCCAGTTATCTGTTCCACCTCTGCTTCTCGGTAAAACATGATCTATTGATAGGTCACTACCCCTATAATTACAGTATTGGCAAGCATTATTATCTCTCAGAAGAATATTTTTTCTTGTTAAGGAAACCTCTCTAAAAGGAACTTTGACGTAGTAACGAAGTCTTATAACTGTAGGCAATTTTTTTCCGCTATGTATTGAATATGTTTTATCTTCCTCTAAGCTTTCTGCTTTACCTTTAATCATCAAAATTACTGCTCTTCGCCAGGAAGTGATGTTTAAAGGTTCATAAGATGCATTTAAAACTAGAGTCTGGCCCATGCCAAAATACAATTTACATGTCATGCTAACTGTATATTTCAATAAGCGCATATAATTGTGCAAAGTTAATGCAAATTCCGCAAACAAATCAGAGATTTAATTTTGATAAATACCCAAATTTTGATAGAGATATAGATCCAAAACAAAGAGCATGGATTGAAGTTAATGGTGAAGCAATAGAAAAAAATGTAAGGCAGTTAAGATCTAAATTAAGTAAAAGCTGTCAATTTATGGCGGTTGTCAAAGCTGATGGATATGGACATGATGCAAAAGTAGTATCTGATTATGCTATTAAAGGCGGAGCTTCAGAATTAGGTGTTGCCACTTTAAAAGAAGGGATTAAGCTTCGTTCTTCTGGAGTTAACAAACCAATTCTTGTTTTGGGAAATCTATATACGAAAAAGGATTTAATAATAGCCTTTAAAAATGATCTTATGCCAACTATAAGTAGTCTTAGAGAGTGTTTAATTTGCAACAATATTGGTAAGCAGTTTGGGTTGAAATTTTCTTTACATCTTAAGGTTGATACTGGAATGTCAAGATTAGGATTCGAATCTGATAAGTTTATTCAGGAATTTGAAAAAATAAAATCTTTTGAAAACATTTCAATAGAAGGTCTATATAGTCATTTATCATCTGCAGATGAAGATAACTCATTAGATCCTAAAAGCAGTACACAATTACAAAGACTTAAGTTTAGGGAAATATTAAAGCAAATTAGCGTTGATAGTGATCACGATATCAAGATTCATTTGGCAAATTCTGCAGGCATGCTTCTTAATAAAGATTTTCATTTTGATATGGTACGGGTTGGACTTTCTATGTATGGCTATAGTCCTCTAGCAAAAATAGATAAAAATTTATGTCTTAAACCAGCTTTATTTTTGAAGGTCAAAGTAGCTTTTATAAGAGTTATTGATCAAGGTGTAAGAGTAAGTTATGGAGGAAAATTTCTAAGTAGTAGAAAAACTAAGTTGGCTGTATTAAGTATTGGTTATGCAGATGGAGTCCCTAGAAATCTTTCAGGTAAGATAAAAGTTATCTTTAAAAATAAACTTTATCCCCAAATAGGATCGATAACTATGGATCAAATGATGGTGGATATTACAGGTTCAGATGAAATTAAAGTTGGTAGTACGATGGTATTACTTGGATCTGAAGGCGATAAAACAATTTCTCCAATTGATTGGGCAAGGGAATCTAATACTATCCCTTGGGAAATTCTTTGCTCTTTTAAAAATAGATTGCCGAGAATTCAAGTTGATTAGACATTTCGATTAAATAAATAATTTTGAATCTTTGCAAAAAAATTGATAATGTATAAGAACTGGAGAGGTGGCTGAGTGGTTGAAAGCGGCTCCCTGCTAAGGAGTTACAGGAGGTAACTTTTGTCGAGGGTTCGAATCCCTCCCTCTCCGTGATTTATTTAGAAAATTTTTAATTAAAATTTGTTTTAAAACAAGTCAAAATTAATATCTTTAAGGTCATAAATAGAATTTAAAATCAAGTCTGCGCCTGCATCCTTAAGATTTGTTTCGTAAGATTTACGTTCTTCTAATCGAGAATTTAAATGTAAATGAGGGGGAGCTATTCCGATACTTATGAATTTCTGAGATGGTATTTCCTTCCTAGCGTTTATAACTGTATTTATATCTGCAATAGTATCTCCTACATATGCAATGGGAATGTTTGATTCGCCAAGTTTATCTCCAATAAGCTTTTTTGATAAGTTAATAAAACCTTTAGGATCAGGCTTGTCAGGGGCATCTCCCATAGCTATTAATGGTGGTGATTTTAGTCCAAGTCTTTTTTCTAAAACAAATTTTGCAGAAGCAGACTCTGCACCACTAACAAAACCCCAGATTATTCCATTACCTTGAATTAAATCAAAAAACTTTTTATCAACTAATAACTCTTCATTTGTTATGTAACCAGACCAATATTTACTATCTTTATTTGGATCTCCACCAAAGTAAAATTCTTCAAAACATTTGACTATTTCCTCTTTTAGAGGAATTTTAAGGTTTAAGTTCTCTTTTTTTATACATCTTTTTATAAGTTCTAAACTTAAATCCCAGTCATTATTCCAGATCCCTTCATTTTTTGCATTATCAATATCTATATAACTTGGCTCCCATCCGGAAAATTGGTAAACAGTTTTCTTTAATGAAAGTCTGTAACTATTTTCTACGCTGCGGATTACCCCATCAATGTCAAACAAAATTAAACCAATATTTTTCAATTAATTTCCTTTAATTATTATAAAAGATTAGTATTCTTACAAAGAAAAAGCAAAGAAAAACATTCTATTTTTAAAATTATGGACTAACTATACTTAATTTTGTAAATAACCTCTGGGAGTGAGAAATATTTCATCAACCAAGGTTGTTTGAGAATTGCCGATAATAATGATTGATAACATATCAATATCTTTAAAAGGAATAGTGTTTAAAGTAAAAAATTTTTTAGTTTCATTTTCTCTCCCAACTTGTCTTGCTATTAAAACTGGAGTATCACCATGCCTAGATTGTAAACATATTTCTATTACACTTTTTAGCTGCCAATTTCTTTCAATGGATTGTGGATTGAATAAAGCTATTACAAAGTCACCTAGAAGAGCTCCTTCAATTCTCTTTTTTATTAAAGACCATGGAGTTAATTTATCGCTTAAGCTTACTGAACAAAAGTCATTCATTAGTGGTGCTCCACTAATAGCAGACGCTAATTGAACACTACTTATTCCTGGATGTACTTCAAAGTAAGGTCTATATTCTTTTTTGATTTTTTGAAGTAATTCTAAAAGTAAACCTGCCATGCCATAAAAACCTGATTCACCTGAAGAAATTAAAGCCACTTTTATTCCTTCCTCAGCTAGATTAATTGCTTTACTGCATCTCTCTTTTTCTTCAGTAAGTTTACTTTCAATTAAAACTTGGTCACTCCTTTTTAAGGTCTTAATTAAATCTAAATACATTTTATATCCTATCCAAACAGTGCATCTTGAAAGTGCTTTTTTTGCATTACTTGTTAGGAAGGAGATATCACCAGGCCCACTTCCAATAATATGTATTTCGCCATGAGTTGGATTATATTGATTTTTTGATTCTGCTATAGCGATAGTTACCGCCCCAGATTGATTTTTAAAAATTCTTTTTTCTTCTAATAATTTTGGTTCTTCTCCTGCTGCGAGTAAGCAAGAAGCTTCCGCTACAGAAGAGGTTCCAATTTCTTTTTCTACAATACTTGAAGGATTTGGAACAATTATTGTGGAAAGATCTTCTTTACTAAAAAACTTTATAGGCAAGTTTTTTTCTTCAGCAAGTTTTAAAATTCCTTCCTCATCTTTTTTAATATCAACCGTTGCAAGTCCAGCAATTGATTGATGTGATAAATTTCTTGACTCCAACAAATTATTTAAAGAATTTGCTATTAATTCTTTGCTTGTATTTCTTTCACATCCTATGCCAATCCATAATACTGGCGGATGCCAAGTTGTTTTATGATTTTCGAATATACTCACATGAAATGTTGAATCTGCTTTTTCAATTTCTTTTTCATTAATTTGATTAATAATCTCCCCTGATTCTGAATTTTTCCATAAGCTATTACCAGATAATTGTTTGCAAAATATTTCTTCGTTCTTAGCTTGTTTAATTACTAGTTTTGACCAATCCTTTATGTTGCCAGATCTTTCCCAACCCCATTGATTCCCAAATGCATCAAGATTTAAGAAGCTTTGATCATTGGAATTATTAGTTTCTATTATTTCGCCACCAAGTAAATTAGCAATTTGATATGCAATATTTTGCGTATTTGATTGATGTAAGCCAATTATAGGAACTATCTTGGTACATTTGTTATCTATAACTATTACTCCAGGATCTTGATCTTTAGAGGTTAAAAAAGAATTTATTATGCGTATTGATGCAGCAATTGAGCCTATAAAAATTATTAAATCTATCTCTGGCCATTTTTGAAGTAAGATTTTTCTAGGTTTTTGTACTTGAACAAGTTCATTTTCCTTACCATCCTCTTTTGAAGAACCTGCAATATATATTTCTGTGACAAATTCGGTTTTTTTAAGCCTTTTTAAAATTTCTTTTGAATTATTAGATAGACCTATAGCAATTCCTTTCAAATCAGAAATTATTGATAGTTATGTTGAAATTATATCCTGTCGCTTGATTTAAAAAATTTTCTTTGAAATATAAAAAAAAATTTAAGAAATTTATATAAAATTTAAGTAAAAATACCCATAATTATGTCATAGACTAGAATTTAACAAAATATTCATATAGTAACAATCATTAGAACATTTGTTACGTTAATGCATAACGAAAGAATCTTTGCCTTATTATTTTTGAAACGAATATCTAAAGTTTCGAGGGATTCGTTTTCTTGAACATTATCATTATAAATAGGTTCAAGATCCGATCAATCGGCTTTAATGTCAATTATTTTCGAGGTGCTAGATGACCATCAGCCCACCAGAAAGTGGAGAAAAAAACAAAAAAGTTTTGGAGGATCCTGTCAAGGCCGATCCAAGACCAATTGATTTTGCCAAATTAGATAAGCCAGGTTTCTGGTCAAGTAAATTATCTAAAGGTCCAAAAACTACAACTTGGATCTGGAATTTGCATGCTGATGCACACGATTTCGATGTGCATACAGGCGATGCTGAAGAAGCAACAAGAAAAATCTTTTCAGCTCATTTTGGACATCTTGCAGTCATTTTTATATGGATGAGTGCTGCATTTTTCCATGGAGCAAGATTTTCCAATTATTCAGGTTGGTTAGCTGATCCAACTCATGTCAAGCCCGGAGCTCAGCAAGTATGGGCAATTGTTGGTCAAGAAATGCTTAATGCTGATCTTGGAGCTAACTACAACGGAATTCAAATCAGTTCTGGAATTTTCCACATGTGGAGAGCATGGGGAATAACTAATGAAAGTGAACTGATGGCTTTAGCAATAGGTGCTGTAGTAATGGCTGCACTTATGCTTCATGCCGGAATCTTTCATTATCACAAAGCAGCTCCAAAAATGGAGTGGTTTCAAGATATTGAGTCTATGCTTAACCACCACATAGCTGGTTTAGTAGGATTAGGATCTTTAGCATGGGCTGGTCATTGTATTCATATCGGAGCTCCTACTGCAGCTCTCTTAGATGCAATTGATGCAGGCTCTCCTTTAGTTATCAATGGTAAAGAAATAGCAACTATTGCAGATATGCCTATGCCGCATCAACTCTGTGATCCACAAATCATCGGTCAGATATTTCCAGGATTAGCAAGTGGTACAGGTAATTTCTTTAGTTTAAACTGGTTAGCTTTCTCAGATTTCCTTACCTTTAAAGGTGGACTTAATCCTGTGACAGGAAGTTTATGGATGACTGATGTTTCACATCATCACTTAGCTTTTGGTGTAATAGCAATCATTGGTGGTCATATGTATAGGACCAATTACGGTATTGGTCATAGTATGAAAGAAATATTAGATTCGCAGCAAGGAGACCCAATATTATTTCCTGCTCCTAAAGGTCATCAGGGTCTTTTTGAGTTCATGGCAGAAAGTAGACATGCTCAGCTTGCAGTAAACCTAGCAATGCTTGGATCAATAAGCATACTTGTATCTCATCATATGTATGCGATGCCTCCATATCCATATATAGCTACTGACTACATGACAGTTCTTGGATTATTTACTCATCACATGTGGATAGGTGGATTATTCATAGTAGGCGCAGGCGCCCATGCTGGAATTGCAATGGTTAGAGATTATGATCCAGCAAAACATATTGATAACGTATTAGACAGAATCCTTAAAGCAAGAGATGCCTTAATTAGTCACTTAAATTGGGTATGTATGTGGTTAGGCTTTCATAGCTTTGGACTCTACATTCACAACGACACTATGAGGGCTTTGGGTAGACCTCAAGATATGTTTAGTGATTCTGCAATCCAACTTCAGCCAATTTTTGCTCAATGGGTACAGAGTATTCAAGCATCTGCTGTTGGAACTTCTCTTTTAGCAGGTACTGCAGAAGCTTTACCTCACAAAGCTTTAAGTGAAGTTTTTAATGGAAGTTTAGTAGAAGTGGGTGGAAAGGTTGCTATAGCTCCAATTCCATTAGGGACAGCTGATTTAATGATTCATCATATTCATGCTTTCCAAATTCATGTAACTGTTTTGATACTTCTCAAAGGAGTACTTTATGCAAGAAGTTCAAGGTTGATCCCTGATAAAGCTTCTTTAGGATTTAGATTCCCTTGTGATGGACCAGGAAGAGGTGGTACATGTCAAGTTTCTTCATGGGATCACGTGTTCTTAGCACTTTTCTGGATGTATAACTGTTTATCAATAGTAATTTTCCACTTCTCTTGGAAAATGCAGAGTGATGTTTGGGGACTTACTGGTGGTAATTTCGCACAAAGTTCCATTACTATTAATGGTTGGTTAAGAGATTTCCTTTGGGCGCAAGCTTCTCAAGTATTAACAAGTTATGGTCAATCAATAAGCATGTACGGTTTGATGTTCTTAGGAGCTCACTTCATATGGGCATTTAGTTTAATGTTCCTCTTTAGTGGAAGGGGATATTGGCAAGAATTATTCGAATCAATTGTTTGGGCACATAACAAACTTAAAGTTGCTCCAACCATTCAACCAAGAGCTTTATCTATCACTCAGGGTAGAGCAGTAGGTGTAACACACTTCCTTGTTGGTGGTATTGCTACCACATGGGCCTTCTTCCATGCTCGCCTTTTCGGCCTGGGCTAATTACCTGAACTTCACCTTTTTAATTCAATGGCAACAAAATTTCCATCATTTAACCAGGGTCTAGCTCAGGACCCTACAACCCGACGAATATGGTACGGAATAGCTACCGCTCACGACTTTGAAAGTCATGATGGTATGACCGAAGAAAAGCTTTATCAGAAGCTTTTCTCCACACATTTTGGTCATCTAGCAATAATCGCTCTCTGGGTAGCTGGTAACTTATTTCATATCGCTTGGCAAGGTAACTTCGAGCAGTTTGTACTTGATCCAACCCACGTTCGTCCTATAGCTCATGCTATTTGGGACCCACATTTTGGATCTGGTATTACAGAAGCAATGACACAAGCTGGAGCTAGTGGTCCAGTAAACATAGCTTACTCAGGTCTCTACCATTGGTGGTACACAATTGGAATGAGAACTAATGAGCAACTCTTCCAAGCTTCAATATTCATGAGTATTTTGGCTTGTTGGACTCTATTTGCAGGTTGGTTACACTTACAACCAAAATTTAGACCTTCTCTAGCTTGGTTTAAAAATGCAGAATCAAGATTAAATCATCATTTAGCTGTTTTATTTGGTTTTAGTAGTATTGCTTGGACAGGTCATTTGGTTCATGTTGCTATACCTGAATCAAGAGGTCAGCATGTAGGTTGGGATAACTGGTTAACAGTACTTCCACACCCTGCAGGATTAGCTCCTTTCTTTACTTTAAACTGGGGAGCATATGCCCAAAATCCTGACTCTCTAGATCAGGTGTTTGGAACAGCAGAGGGAGCTGGTACAGCAATCTTTACTTTCTTAGGTGGTCTTCATCCTCAAAGTGAAGCATTATGGCTTACTGACATTGCGCATCATCATATCGCGATTGGAACAGTTTTTGTAATTGCAGGTCATATGTATAGAAATACCTTCGGTATTGGTCATAGCCTCAAAGAAATTACAGAAGCCCACAATACAAGACATCCTAATGATCCTCATAAAGGTAGTTTCGGAATTAACCACGATGGAATATATGAAACTGTAAATAACTCATTACATTTCCAACTTGGACTAGCATTAGCATCACTTGGTGTAGCAACTTCTCTAGTGGCCCAACATATGGGTGCACTTCCTTCTTATGCTTTTATTGCAAGGGACTACACTACGCAATCTGCTTTATATAGTCATCATCAGTACATAGCAATGTTCTTGATGGTTGGTGCTTTCGCACACGGTGCTATTTTCTTTGTTAGAGATTACGATCCAGAATTAAACAAAGATAATGTATTAGCAAGAGTGCTTGGGACAAAGGAAGCTTTGATAAGTCACCTCAGTTGGGTAACAATGTTGCTTGGATTCCATACTCTTGGAATTTATGTTCATAACGATGTTGTTGTAGCTTTTGGAAATCCTGAAAAGCAAATCCTTATTGAGCCAGTATTTGCTCAATTTGTTCAAGCTGCTCAAGGTAAGATGATGTACGGCTTTAACGCTCTATTATCTGATCCTACAAGCTCAGCTAGTCTCGCTGCTAATTCACTACCAGGTAATCATTACTGGATGGATCTAATTAATAGACAAGATGCATTAAGTGCTTTCTTACCTATTGGTCCTGCAGATTTCTTAGTTCACCATGCTATCGCTTTAGGTCTTCATACAACCGCTTTAATCCTTATCAAAGGTGCACTTGATGCTAGAGGAACAAAATTAATTCCTGATAAGAAAGATTTAGGTTATGCTTTCCCTTGCGATGGACCCGGACGTGGAGGTACTTGTGATAGTTCATCTTGGGACGCTATGTACTTAGCTATGTTCTGGGCATTAAATTTACTAGCATGGGTAACTTTCTACTGGCATTGGAAACACCTAGCAATTTGGCAGGGTAACGTAGCACAATTTAATGAATCAGGAACTTATCTTATGGGGTGGTTCAGAGATTATCTCTGGTTAAACTCCGCTCAACTTATTAATGGATATAATCCATTTGGAGTAAATTCTCTATCTCCTTGGGCTTGGATGTTTCTATTCGGTCACTTAGTTTGGGCTACTGGTTTCATGTTCCTAATATCCTGGCGTGGTTACTGGCAAGAATTAATTGAAACATTAGTTTGGGCACATCAGCGTACTCCAATTGCTAATCTTGTTGGCTGGAGAGATAAGCCAGTTGCACTTTCAATTGTTCAAGCTAGATTAGTTGGACTAGCACATTTCACGATTGGAAACATACTTACATTTGGGGCATTTGTTATCGCTTCCACTTCAGGTAAGTTTGGTTAAATTCCCCTTAAATAATTTAAATCACCACGTTTGTGGTGATTTTTTTTTGTTTAATTTTAATGTTCTAAATTAAGTTAAAATTGTGTAATTATTATTAAATATAAATGTCAGATATAAAACAATTAATTTCTATTATCGTCCCTGTTTTCAATGAAAGCGAGAGTATTGCTCTTTTATTGGATGAAGTTATAAATGTAATGTCTTCTCATAAATTTAATTTTGAATTGATTGTTGTAAATGATGGTTCTAAAGATAATACTCATCAAGTATTGAAAGAACTAACTTTCAAAATTAAAGAATTGTCAGTAATTTCACTTCGCAAAAATTATGGTCAAACTGCAGCAATGTCAGCTGGCTTTGATAATTCTAAGGGGGATATTGTTATTACTTTGGATGGTGATTTACAGAATGATCCTAATGATATTCCTTTATTAATTTCAGAAATTAATAATGGTTATGATTTGGTTTGTGGTTGGAGGTTTGATAGAAAAGATAAATTAATTAATAGAAAGATCCCATCAAAAATAGCGAATAAGTTAATAGCTCACGTAACAGGTTTGAAGTTGCATGACTATGGTTGCTCATTAAAAGCGTTTAAGAAAGAAATAATAGAAGATATAAAGTTATATGGGGAACTTCACAGGTTTTTGCCCGTTTTAGCAAATATTGAAGGTGCAAGAATCAAAGAAATTAAAGTAAATCATAGGAGCAGGCAATATGGATCTAGTAAATATGGAATTGATAGAACTTTTAGAGTTTTAATGGATTTACTAACTGTTTGGTTTATGACTAAATTTTTAACAAGACCGATGTATGGATTTGGTTTTGTTGGAATTATAAGTATTTTCTTTAGCCTTGCGATAAGTTCTTATTTGATAGTTTTAAAAATAATGGGTGAGGATATTGGAAATCGTCCGTTATTAATGTTTGCTTTAATATTAGGAATTGCTGGGGTTCAATTATTTAGCTTTGGATTATTGAGCGAACTTTTAATTAGAACATATCATGAAAGTCAAAGTCGTCCAATTTATAGAATAAGGTCAATAATTAGTGCTAATAAAAATTGAATCTTTACTTGAAATTTCTTATTAATAAAGCTGAAATTTTAACGACTTCAGGAGAAATATCTCTTAAGCCTTTTCGTAAAATTGGTAATGTTGATTTATCAGCCAATTCTTCCGCAATTTTTAATGCCTTTAATTTATTTTCTGTATCACCCTGAAAAAAACTAATCATTTTATTTCTTTGAGAATTTTTATAAAATACTGAGTACTTTTTTTCTTCGTGATTATATAAATAACTATTTTTTTTAGATAGAAATTTATTATTACTTTTTTTATTTTTCTTTAATTTAATAGAATTTAAATTGCTTTGATTTATTAACTTTTTTAAGCTTCTTTTTTTAAAAACTAGAAGTAATATTCCTATAAAAATAATAAGTAAAATTGCGAAAAAATTTAACATGTAAAAAGTTAATAATTTTTATATCATCCAGTAATAAAATTAACATTATTTCGCTGATAGCTACTAAAGTGTTTAAAGATGTTTAAAGAACTATGCCATCTGATTTACCAAGTCTTTTACCCTCAATTTTCGTTCCATTAATTGGTATAGCAATGCCTGCTGTTTTTATCGTATTGATTGGAAGATTAATTACAGCAACTGAATAAATTATCAAACACTAAACTATTAAAAAAATGAGCGACTTTCAAAAATCATTCTCTGAATCAACAAGTTCTATTAAGTTTGATGAGAAATACATAGATACTTCTGTACAACCAAATGATATTGGCGTAGCAGAACAATGGGCAGTAAAAACAGTTGCTGATCCTTGTGTTGGTAATTTAGCTACTCCAGTTAATAGTGGTTATTTTACAAAAGCCTTCATAAATAATTTACCTTTTTACAGAGAAGGTATTTCCCCTAATTTTAGAGGGTTAGAAACTGGAGCAGCTTTTGGATATCTTCTATACGGACCTTTTACCATGACTGGCCCATTAAGAAATTCTGAATTTGCTCTAACTGCTGGACTTCTCGCTACTATTGGAGCTGTTCATATTTTGACAGCACTTTTTGTTCTTTACAATGCACCTGGTAAAGCACCTAATGTTCAACCCCCAGATGCGACTGTTAATAATCCGCCAAAGGACTTATTTACAAGAGCCGGTTGGGCTGATTTTACAAGTGGATTTTGGTTAGGAGGATGTGGAGGAGCTGTTTTTGCTTGGTTACTTGTTGGCACATTACACTTAGATACCATAATGCCAATCATTAAAAATATTTGGACTGCTGGTTAATTTTTAAATAAAAAAAGAATAAGTAATATTTTAATTTAATTTAAAATTTTAAGGTTAGCTCTATTAATTAACGTATGGTGCGGTCCCATCTATAATTTCTAACTACTCTTCCTGCAGAAATAAGCTTAGATTTATAATGCAATGAGATTTTATCATTAGAATTTTTTAGGGTATCTAATCCTATTCCATTTCTGCCAAAATCCATTCCAGAGCTATGGTAATAGAATCCGTCTCCTTTGTAGATTCCAATATGATCACATTTTTCTTCATTTCCAAAAAATAAAAGATCGCCAGGTCGTAGAGTCGCATACGATTCTTTGTAATAAAAAAGGTGCTTACAAAAACTTTTTATTTGAAAAGAGTCTCGAGGTATATAAATTTGATGCTTTAAAAAAGCAGTCTGAATTAGTCCAGAACAATCAAAATTGGGTCCTAATGTACCTCCCCAAAGATATTTATTATTTAACTTAGCTTGATCCTTGATCCATTTTAAAATTGAGTTAACTTTATCTTTTATAAAGAAGTGTTCATTTTCTAAACTGTTACTTTTTTTGAATTCGAATTTCTCAATAATTAATCCATCTAAATTTATCCAACAGATGTAACCATCTTCATATAGTTGAACTAGTATTCTTGAAAATTTATGGTTGTTTTGATAAATATTTGGAGAAATAAGCCTAAAAATTCTATTTTTAAATATTTCAGTAACTAATTTATCTTCTGTTTCATTTTGATATCCCGAAATATTAACTTTTAATTTCCACCAAATAGTTTTTGAAAAATTAGTTTGTTTAAATAGTGAGATAGGATTTTTATAATTTTCCATACAATGTCCTTTTACTATTTAAGTGAAGAGATGGGTCTAGCCTTAAATGATATTTTAGGGAGAGTATGCTCTTATAATAAAGATTTTTCAAGTGAAGATATTGCCATAACTTGGATTAATTATAAAAGTGAGAATAAAAGTGTATTTAAAGGTTTTGGCACTGGCATAAATAATAAAAAAATGGTTTACCCTGCCAGCATAGTCAAGTTGGTTTATGGTCTTGCTACATATTATTGGATTAAAAAAGGAAGTTTATTATTATCGGATGAAATTATTGATGCTGTAAGGAAAATGTTATCTTTCTCAAGTAATAATGCAACAAGCTTCTTAATTGATTTACTTACTGGAACAACAAGTGGACCTTGTATTGAGGGCGAATCATGGGAAAATTGGAAATATCAAAGAAGTATAATAAACGATTGGCTACATGATTTACATTGGGAGGAATTGAGTGGTTTAAATTGCTGTCAGAAGACCTGGGATGATGGACCATTTGGTCGTGAAAAAGAATTTTATGGACATAGTAATAAAAATAGAAACGCTATGAATACTGATTCGGCTGCAAGGGTTTTGGAGGAAATTATGATTCATATTGATTATCAAAAAAATGATTTAAATTTACGAAGTTTTTTAAAAAGAAATTTAGATAAAGTTGTTCTGAAAAACGATTCTCTTAATCAAATAGATGGTTTTTTGGGTGCAGGCTTACCAGAAACCATTAATCTTTGGAGTAAAGCAGGCTTGATGTCAGAAGTTAGACATGATTCTGCTTGGTGGACTAATAGTCAATCTCTACACACTTTATTAGTTGTTTTTTGTGATGGCGAGCAATATTCTAAAGATTCTTCTTTCTTACCATTGATATCAAGAGAATTATATGAATTTAATAAAAAATATACTATTTAGAACTAAATTGAATCTTCTAAGAAATTAGAATCTAATTTGTCAGTATATGCTTCATAAGGCAACATCATTACTTCTTCAAAATCTAAATCATTCATAATCCATTCTCTATATTCAGCTAATAAACTTTTTCTATCTTCACTATCTAATTCATAAATACGCAACGCTGTATCTTTAAAATTTTCTTTAATTAAATTTTCAATTTCTTTCCTCTTCATTTTATGTTAGTTCTCCTTCCAAAATTACTCTTCTTATTGTTGACAACGCAATTCCTGTTTGTGATCTGATTGATCGATAAGAATATCCTTCATTACGCAATCTGATTACTAAAGATTCTTTAAGAGGACTTATTTTGGGCCTTCCTCCCAAATTATTTCCAGATAATTTTCTGCGTAATAGTTGTTCTTTTTTTCTTTCACCTAAACTTTTGTCTTCTAAATTATCTAATTCATATAAAATCTTAAAAATTGAAGAATTTGCATTAGAAGATTCATTAGCAGAAAAAAAGCCAGTCAAAGTTCGCAATTGAATATCCTTTTTAATAAGTTTATTTATTGTTATCAAACATTCTTTTTTATTTTTAAATGCTCGATCAAGCTGAGTTATTATTAATTGATCGCCTTTTGATAAGGAATTTATAGCTTTATTGAGTTCGGGTTTGATTTCTTCATCTAAACTTATAAATTCAGAGAATACTAAACTGCAACCCTCTTCCTTCAAAATTTTTATTTGCTCTTCTAAATATTCATATTCGTTATTAGTAGCTCTAGCATAACCTATTGCTTTAGAGTTTTTACTTTTTTCCGATAATAAAATACGTTTTCTTTTAAATTTAAAAGTCAATGTTTTATTACATATATTTTTTACTGTATCAAATAATAATAAAAAAAAACACTTTTTAGTACAAAATAATCCTGTTTTAATTAACTTTTAAGTTTGCTATTTAAAGCTAGTATGTTCTTATATCTGTATTAAAAATAACGTTATGAAATCTGATTCAATTTTAGTTAATGAAACAAAAACGTCGCGTAACGAATAAATTTATTTAAGTTTTTCTAAATTGCAGAAGGATTAGCTGAATTCATTTATTTATTTACTTCTGTTGAATGAGCTTCAGCTTTGAAATTATAAATAGTTAATTCATCTTGTTTTTAGTAAAATAGAATTACAGGTCAAGAAGATTTAATGTGACTAATAATCCTAATAGTTTAATTTCAAAACCTGAATGGTTAAGGGTCAAAGCTCCACAAGTTGAGCGAATTGGTAATACTGCAAATTTATTAAATGATTTAAATCTCAATACCGTATGTCAAGAAGCAAGCTGTCCAAATATCGGCGAATGTTTTGCTAGTGGAACTGCAACTTTCCTCATAATGGGTCCTGGTTGCACTAGGGCATGTCCATATTGCGATATTGATTTTGATAGATCTAAGAGAGACTTAGACCCAACTGAACCAT
The DNA here is from genome assembly GCA_003280915.1 of Prochlorococcus sp. AG-355-I04. Lineage (GTDB taxonomy): Bacteria > Cyanobacteriota > Cyanobacteriia > PCC-6307 > Cyanobiaceae > Prochlorococcus_A. The sequence goes on from QCDL01000010.1 coordinate 41,476, forward strand.
ATCGTTTAGCTGAAGCTGTTTTTAGAATGAAGCTTAAGCATGTTGTAATCACATCAGTTAATAGAGACGATCTTGAGGATGGTGGTGCATCTCAATTTTTTCAATGTGTTCATCAAATAAGAGAAAAATCTCCCAAAACTACTATTGAGCTTTTAATACCTGATCTTTGTGGCAACTGGAAAGCGCTTGAAAAAGTTCTTGATTCAAATCCAAACGTTTTAAACCATAATATTGAGACTGTTTCTTCGCTATATAAAAAAGTAAGACCTCAAGGTAAATATGAAAGAACTCTTGAGTTACTTAAAAGAACCAGAGACTATTCTCCCAAAATTTATACAAAGTCAGGCTTCATGCTTGGTTTAGGAGAAAAAGACGAGGAGGTTTTAAGTCTGCTTAAGGATTTAAAAAGTAATTTCGTTGATATTGTTACTATTGGCCAATATTTATCTCCTGGCCCTAATCATTTACCTGTTAAAAGATTTGTAAGTCCTTCAAAATTTAACTACTTTAAAGCGTTCGGGGAAAATGATTTAAACTTAATGCAAGTAGTTAGTTCTCCTTTAACTCGTAGTAGCTACCATGCTGAAGAGATTCAAAAACTTATGAAAAAGTATCCAAGATAGTTATATACATTTATTTGGATCTACCCACTCATTTAATTTCCATTCAACTAGATCATTTTTAATCATTGGATCATTCCTAATTATTTTTAGTGCATTTCTATAATTATTCATCTCAAGAATAAGTAATCCGCCGTCACCTGGCCTATTTAACTCATCTACCAAAAAGCCACTTTTTATATTAATTCCCTCTTTTTTTAATTTTTTTACCCAATCAATATGTTCGTTAATTATTTTTCTTTTTAAATCATTATTAATTAAGTATTCTTTTTTTATAATTTCAGTTTTTACAAAGAAAGGCATTTACATTTTTTTTATACCAAGCATCTCTTCTTCGCTTGGGGGAACTATTAATTTAAAGGTGCTCTTATAAAAAGACCAATTTTCAATTATTTTGGCAGCCTTTAAGCTATTTGTTTTTGCTTGATATTCTCTAATAATTTCCAATAAGATATTTTCCTGCTTTGATGAAGTTATTTGATGAATGCTTACTATTTCTTTATTTACTTTATTACTTAAATCATTATTTTCATCGATTATAAAAGCTATTCCACCAGTCATGCCTGCACCAATATTCCTTCCTGTGGAACCTAGAACAACAACTTTCCCACCAGTCATGTATTCACAACAATGATCACCTGCTCCTTCTGTTACCGCAGTAGCACCACTATTCCTAACCGCAAATCTTTCTCCCGATTTTCCTAGTGCAAATAATTTTCCACCTGTTGCTCCATATAGACATGTATTTCCTAGGATGACTTGTTCGGAGGAGATTTCATTTATTTTTGGTGGAATTATTGTGAGTATTCCTCCATTCATTCCTTTACAAACATAATCATTAGCTTCTCCGATTAATTGAACATTCATTCCCTTCAATAAAAAGGCACCAAAGCTTTGTCCTGCATATCCTTTGAAATTTAAGTTGAGTTCGCCATTGAATCCGTTGTTGCCATGAAGTTCTGCGATTTCGCCTGATATTTTCGCACAAACACTTCTATCAGTATTTTTTATCCAAATTTCTTTAGTCAATTTTTTGTGATTTTTAATTGAATCTATAAATTCAGTATCTGATAAAAACTCGTCTTCTAATACAGAACCATTACTATGAGCATTTTGTGAATGTTTTAACCATGATCTACCAGTGGTTGAGTGTTCATTATTTACTAAAGAAGAAAGATCGATATTAGAAGTTTTTGGAAGACCAATATTTCTTGCAGAAAGAAATTCTTGATTACCAATTAGTTCTTCCATATTAGAAACACCGATACTACTCATTATCTGCCTTACTTCTTGAGCAATATACAAGAAAAAATTGACAACATTTTCTGGAATACCTTTAAATCTTTTTCTTAATTCTTCTTTTTGAGTGGCAACTCCAACAGGACACTTGTTTGTATGACAAACCCGAGCCATTATGCATCCTTCAGCAATCATCGCTACAGAACCGAAACCGTATTCTTCAGCACCTAGTAAAGCAGCAATAACTACATCCCAGCCTGTTTTAAGACCTCCATCAGTTCTTAAAATTACTCTTTCACGTAAGTTATTCTCTAAGAGAGATTTATGAACCTCAGCAACACCTAGTTCCCATGGTAGACCTGCGTGTTTAATAGAACTTAGGGGTGAAGCACCTGTACCTCCGTCATGTCCTGAAATTTGAATTACATCTGCATTAGCTTTGCTTACTCCAGCAGCAATAGTGCCTATACCAATTTCGGAAACCAGTTTAACGCTTACTTTCGCTTTTGGATGAACTTGGTGTAAGTCATGTATAAGTTGAGCTAAATCTTCAATTGAATAAATATCATGATGCGGGGGAGGAGATATTAAAGCTACTCCAGGTTTACTATTTCTTAATTTTGCAATGTAAGAATCAACTTTTGGACCAGGTAATTGTCCCCCCTCTCCGGGTTTTGCACCTTGAGCCATTTTAATTTCGAGTTGTTTACCACTTCTTAGATATTCAGGTGTAACTCCAAATCTGCCTGATGCTATTTGTTTAATAGCTGAGCATGCTGTGTCTCCATTTTCTAGACCTTTTATGAATGGCAAAGTTGCTGATTGAGTATTTTCATCAATATCATTTAAAACATTAAAACGAGCTGGATCTTCCCCACCTTCTCCACTATTACTTTTTCCTCCAATTCTATTCATTGCTACTGCAAGAACTTCATGTGCTTCTCTTGATAAAGCACCTAAACTCATTCCTCCAGTACAGAACCTTTTGCAAATTGACTCAACACTTTCAACTTCCTCTAATGGAATACTTTTCCTTTTTGAATTAATTGTTAGTAAATCTCTTAGAGATGTTGTTGGTCTATTACTAATAAGTTTTTTGTAAGTTTCAAAATGATCGTATCCTGGCCCCTGTTTTACTGCTGAGTGTAAAACTTTGGACATCTCTGGGTTATTAGAATGATATTCTCCATTATTCCTAAATTGTACAAATCCTAAAAATTCTAATTTTTTTAAATCGATCTCTGGGTAGGCTTTCGTATGTATTGAAAGTGTTTCATTAGTTAATTCTTTTAATGTTATGCCGGCGATACGGCTTGTTGTGCCATCAAAAGCAATTTTTATTAAGTCAGATCCAAGGCCTACAGCTTCAAAAATTTGTGCACCATGGTAACTAGATAAAAGTGAGATGCCTATTTTTGAGAGAATTTTTCTCAGACCGTCCTCTAGAGCTTTTTTAATATTTTCTTGAACATCAATTATTGATAATGGATTTATTTTTTTGCTATCAATAAGTTTTTGTGTTTTTGGATGTTTTAACCAGTGTCTACCTGCTTCGAAGGTCAACCAAGGGCAAACTGCACTTGCACCATATCCAATCAAACAAGCTAAGTGATGTGTGCTCCAACATTGACCGGTCTCAATTATTAGAGAAGCTTTTAGCCTGATTTCTTTTTTAAGAAGATAATGATGAATTGCCCCAACAGCAAGTAAAGGAGGAATAAAAGTCTTTTTAGGATTAATTCCCTTATCAGAAATGATAATTAAAGAGCATCCTTCTTTTATAGACAGCTCACTCTGTTTACAAATTGCTTTTAATTGGTTCTCTAAGCCTTGCACTCCTTCTTCAATATTAAACAAACATGAAATTATTTGAGATTTAATTTTTGATTTTTTGATGGAAATGAGTTCTTCCTCATTAAGAATAGGACTTTGTAAATGAACAAAAGGTTTAGCATCTTTAATCTCAAATGGTGTGCATCTTTCTCCTAGATGCATCTCTAAACTCATTACAAGTTTTTCTCTCAGAGGGTCAATTGGAGGATTAGTAACTTGAGCAAATCTTTGCTTAAAGTAGTCATATAAAATATGTGGCTTTGAAGAAAGTACTGCTAATGGGATGTCGTCGCCCATGCAATAAGTAGGCTCTTTAGCTAATGAAGCCATTGAATCTAAAATAAGGTCATTATCTTCCGCTGAAAAACCATATGCAGTTTGTTGTTGCAACAACTCAAGGTCTTTTAGTTTGCAGTCTTTAACCCATTCATTATTTTCAATTTTTATAGTTCTATGAACAAGAAGATTTTTATAATCATGCCTTTGAGCGGCTTCAGATTTTACATCCCAATTTCTTAGGATTTTATTCTGATGAAAATCAACTGCCAACATTTGTCCTGGTCCTAATCTACCTTTTTCTATTACTCTTTCTTCTTCAAGATCTACTACTCCTGTTTCAGAACCCATTATTACAAAACCATCATTTGTGATTGAATATCGTGCTGGTCTTAGACCATTTCTATCAAGCGTTGCTCCGACAAAATTTCCATCTGCAAATACAAGGAGTGCTGGACCATCCCAAGCTTCTTGAAGACTTGCAGAATATTCATAAAAAGCTTTTATATCTTCTCTTTGTTCAAGTTCTGGTTGATCTCTGAATGCTTCAGGAACAAGTTTTAATAATGAGTCAGTAATGGGCTGACCTGAACGAATATTAATTTCAAGGGTTGCATCAAGATTTGATGAATCACTTTTGTTTACATCTACAATAGGCTTGATTTCATTAGATAAATCTCCCCAAAAATCATCTAAATGTGTTTCTGAAGCTTTAGCCCAATTGATATTGCCTAAGAGAGTATTTATTTCGCCATTATGACCTAAAAATCTCATGGGTTGAGCTAGCGGCCATTTTGGAAGTGTATTAGTACTAAATCTACGATGATAAACAGAAAATGAAACTTTAAAACTCTCTTCTTTTAGATCTTGATAAAACTCGGATAATATTTCAGAGCGAACCATACCTTTATAAACAACTGTTTGAGAACTTAGTGAGGCAAAATAAAATTCACAATCCCCAACATCGTTTTTGAAAGTTTCTCTTATTTTTTTCTCAATTCTTTTCCTTAATTGAAATAAAAGCCTTTCAACATCCTGATGATCTTTTTTATCTATTAATAAAATCCACTGACAGATGAATGGAGCATTTGCTTTAGCTAAAGGACCTAAGATTTCATTATTAACAGGTACTTTTCTCCAAGATGTTTTGTTGACTTTTAATTTTTCTGCTTCTTGATCACATATTGATTTACATACTTCAATTTTTTCTTTTTTATTAGGCATAAAAACCATACCTAAACCTCTATTAAATTCTTGATTATTTTTTAGATTAATTTCCTGTTCTAGATATCCCCATGGAATTGAACATAAAATGCCCGCTCCATCTCCTGAGTCACTATCTCCTCCACAACCTCCTCTATGTTCCATGCAGTTAAGACCCTTAAGTGATTGCTTAAGGATCCAATTGCTTTCTACCCCTTTAATATTTGCTATGAAACCAACTCCACACGCATCCTTCTCCCCAATTATTCCATTTGGGGAATAACTATCTTGATATGGCCCCACGATTCTTTTGATACTCTCTCCCATAGATTATTTAAC
>QCDL01000011.1 GCA_003280915.1 Prochlorococcus sp. AG-355-I04
GATTTAATTTAATTATATTCCCTTAATGGGGATAGTTATTGTAGCTTGTAATTTCTTTTTCAAAAATTTCAACAAATTCAGGCTCTAAAAATGTTTTTAAAGCTTTTTGAAGCTTTTTTTTGATCTTGGAATCTGAGTAGCATTTTTTTGACTTGCAAATGTAAGCTGATCTCCCCATTCCCTTTTGAAGCATGATGCCTTGCTTATGATCTTTAGTAATCTTTAAAAGATCTTTTCGGTCATATGTTTTTCTACATGAAATGCATACACGCAAAACAGGGATTTGTTGTGTCACCGTTTTTTCTCCTCTTCTGCAGATATCTCAGTATCTTGAACGGTCTCTAATGGATCATTATCTGTGAATTCTTCTCCTTCGTATTGTTCCTCTCCATATTCTTCATCATCTTCAGGAAGTGGATAAAGTTCTCTTAATCTTGCATCTTCCGCAGCACGCTCAGCTTGTTCTGCTTCTAATTTGAGCTCAGCTTCTCGCTGAAGATTCTCTTCATCTTCCCTTTGAATGATTAATTCAGAGACCGCAGCATCTTCTGCTTCCTGATCATATTCATGTGAGTTTTTAACATCAATCTTCCAGCCAGTTAATCTTGCTGCAAGTCTTACATTTTGACCTTCTCTACCAATTGCGAGACTTAATTGATCAGGAGGAACTAGTACGTGCGCGTGTTGACCTTCTGGGTCAACAAGTCTCACGAGATCGACTTTCGCAGGACTTAAAGAGTTTAAAATATATTGGATTGGATCAGAAGACCATTTAATAACATCAATTTTTTCTCCTCTTAATTCATTTACTACTTGTTGAATTCTTGCTCCTCTGGCTCCAATACAGGCACCAACAGGGTCAACTTCTTGTTCGACGCTATCAACAGCTACTTTTGTTCTTGGCCCAACAGCTCTTGATGGAGGATTCGCTTCTCTTGAAACAGCAACAATTTTTACTGTTCCTTCTTGGATTTCCGGTACTTCATTTTCAAATAAATAAACGACTAATCCAGCATTTGCTCTGCTTACAAAAAGTTGTGGCCCTTTTCTGGCTATTTCGCTAACTTCTTTCAAGAATACTTTGAAAGTTGCATTAGCTCTGTAGTTATCATTTGGTAATTGATCTCTTTTTGGAAGTTCGGCCTCCACTTCAGGTCTACCAATACCCGAACTAACTCCCATAATTACTGATTGTCTTTCAAATCTTATAACTCTTGCAGTTAAAACAGGATCTTCTAAATCTGCAAATTCTTCTTGGATCATAATTCTTTGTTGATCTCTTAATTTTTGGGCTAAAACTTGCTTTGTTGTTGAAGCAGCCATTCGCCCAAAATCCTCTTTTTCTGGAGTAACGTCTAAAACAACCGTGTCACCTATTTGAGCATCATCAGCTACTTGTTTCACTTCTAATAAAGATATTTGATGATCGTCGCTTTCAACTTCCTCTACAATTATTTTACTTGATAAGATCCTGTAACCTTCTTCTTCTAAATCTAATCCAACATCAAAATTACTAAAGTATTCTTCATCAAATGGAGCTTCGTTAACTCCAATGTAAAAAGTTTTTCTATATTTTTCGTAACCTTTTAACAAAGCTTCGCGTAAAGCAGCTTCCACGATATTAGGAGGTAACTTTTTTTCCTCACTAATATCTTCTATGAGATTGTTTAAACCTGGGAGAATAACTAATGCCATCTATGATGGGAAATGGATAATTGTTGAAAATAATTAATCTTTTAATGTGCAAAGACTAATCTTTAGTACTTCATTAAAAGGGATTTTTTTTATCTTCCCTTTTATGTTAATGGCTAAATAATCTTTAGACTTTTCATAAAGTAAACCATCAAGAAATTTTTTTTTGGAATTTTTCTGGTTTAACTGAACATTAACTGGAAAACCCTTAAAAGTTTTGAAGTCTCTATCTGAGGTTAATTCATCACTGACCCCTTGACTACTAATTTCTAACACATATGAACAATTTAAAAGATTTGAATTTTCAATTTCTTCAGAGGCTGGAGCATTAAATAAAGCACAATCTTGAAGTGAAATATCATCACCATTAGTTTTTTTTATAATGATATTGACGACTGTCGGATTCTGATTAGTTTGGATATTTAAACTGCAGATTATGAGATCCCATTCATTGGCAACTTTTTTTAATAGGGTTTCTAGTTTAATTGTGTCTTCTTTATTCAAATTAATCTATTTAAATTGATTTAAAATAATTTTCACATATAAAAATTCTTTTTCTATAAAAATATTAAAAATTCGTATTTTATGGATGTAAACAAAAAAACAACAATAATAAATTTCTTCAATTAGATTTATTTTGTGATTAAAAAAACTTTTAAATCAATGAATTTTTTAAAGATTAGATTTATTAATTTAATCAGAATATTCATTATTGTCTTTTTTTGTTTAGTTAATTTCTTTCATGAGGTAGAAGTATTAGCCTTGACTTCTTTTGAAAGTCATAATTTTGTATCATCCGCAGTGAAAAATGTTGGACCAGCAGTTGTAAAAATTGATACGGAGCGATTAATAGAAAGGCAGCAATTTGATCCTAATTTATTGGACCCCCTATTAAGGGATTTGCTTGGAGAGCAAGGAATTAACCCTGATAGAGAGAGAGGTCAAGGTTCGGGTGTGATAATTAATCAGAATGGTTTGGTTCTTACAAATGCTCATGTAGTGGAGAGAGTTGATGATGTTTCAGTAACTTTGGCAGATGGAACTATTTGTGATGGTCAAGTTTTGGGAACTGATGCAGTAACTGACTTAGCTTTAGTAAAAATCGATGACTCTAAATACTTTAGTTTCGCTCCACTTGGAAACTCGGAAGATCTCGAAGTTGGAGATTGGGCAATAGCTCTAGGTACTCCTTATGGTTTAGAAAAAACTGTTACTTTGGGTATTGTAAGTAGTCTACATAGAGATATTAATAGTTTAGGATTTTCAGATAAAAGACTCGATCTTATTCAGACTGACGCTGCAATAAATCCAGGGAATTCTGGAGGACCACTTATTAATTCAAATGGTGAGGTAATAGGAATCAATACATTGGTTAGAAGTGGTCCTGGAGCCGGCCTAGGTTTCGCAATACCTATTAATCTTGCTAAGACTGTTTCAGATCAGCTTCTTAAAAATGGGGAAGTTATTCATCCATATTTAGGCGTTCAGTTGATTTCATTAAATCCTAGAATTGCGAAGGAACATAATCGAGACCCCAATTCACTAGTGCAATTACCAGAAAGAAACGGAGCTTTAATTCAATCAATTATCCCAAATAGTCCTGCTGAAAAAGCTGGTTTAAGAAGAGGAGATTTAGTAATAGCAGCAGAAAATATTTCTATTGAAGAACCTAAAGCTTTGCTAGATGAAGTAGAAAAAGCTCAAATAGGTAAAGTATTCCTTCTTAATGTTTTAAGAGACAACAAAGAAATACAGATAAATATAAAGCCAGAACCTTTGCCAGGTTTGACATAAATCACCCATTGAAATTTAATAATCTATAAACCTAGAACAAAGATTTTGGATTCACAAACTCAAATGAAGAAAATAGTTGCTGATGAAGCAATTAAGGAAGTAGAAAGTGGCATGATTCTTGGATTAGGATCTGGATCCACAGCTGCTTTAATGATAAAAAGCCTAGCGGATGAAATACGTTCTGGAAAACTTCAAAATATAAAAGGTGTTGCAACTTCATTTCAATCAGAAGTTTTAGCGCTCGAACTAGATATCCCACTTATCGATTTAGCTGCTGTTTCCCAAATCGATCTAGCTATTGATGGAGCAGATGAAGTTGATCCAAGATTTCAATTAATTAAAGGAGGTGGAGCATGTCATGTTAGAGAAAAGTTAGTGGCATCTAAAGCTAATCAGTTTTTGATAGTTGTTGACGAAACTAAACTTGTTCAAAACTTAAATCAATCCTTTCCTTTACCTGTAGAAGTCCTCCCAAATGCTTGGAAACAAGTTCAGGAAGTTATTGTAGAGATGAAAGGCAATTCTAGTTTAAGGATGGCTACTAAAAAAGCTGGTCCAGTTGTTACTGATCAGGGCAATCTAATCCTAGATGTATTGTTTAATGATGGTATTAAAAATCCAAAAGATATTGAATTGAGGCTTAACAATATTCCGGGTGTACTAGAAAATGGATTATTTGTCGATCTTACAGACAAAGTATTGGTTGGTAAAATTGAAAACAATACCCCAGTTGTTTATTCTCCCTCAAAAGTTGTCTAATCTTCAAATCTTATTTGTACTGAGTTGGCATGGCTATGTAAACCTTCACTTTTAGCAAGATTAATAATATCGAGGCTGTTAGCTTTTAAGCTTTGTTCATTAAATTCAATTATTGAAGTGTTTTTCATAAAAGTTTCAACTCCTAGAGAACCGCTAAATCTAGAATTCCCTGATGTTGGTAAAGTATGATTTGGTCCAGCCAGATAATCTCCTACGGCTTCCGGGGTCCATTTGCCTAAAAATATTGCTCCTGCATTTTCTATGCCTTGAAGAATCTTTTTTGAATCTAAAGCTAATATTTCTAAATGTTCTGGGGCAAAGTCATTACTTAGTTCAATACATGATTTGTAATTCTCGCAAATAACAATTAATCCCCAATCTTTTATGGACTGCAGGCAAATTTCTTTTCTTGGATGATTATCTATTTTTTTATAAATTTCTTCTAAAACTTCTTTTGCCTGGTTATGTGAAGTAGTTAGAAGGATCGAAGACGCCAATGGATCATGCTCTGCTTGTGCTAGGAGATCAGATGCTATATGAGAGCTTTTAGCTGTTTCATCTGCAATGATTAATATTTCACTTGGACCTGCTAAAGAATCTATTCCTGTAAAGCCATAAATTAGTTTTTTTGCAGTAGTTACATAGATATTACCTGGCCCTGTAATTACATCAACTTTATTGATTTGATCTGTACCAAATGCTAAAGCACCAATTGCTTGAGCTCCTCCAATTCTAAAAACTTTATTGATTTTTGATAAGTGTGCTGCAGCTAAAACAGTTTTGTCTATTTCCCCTTCTTTATTTCCTGGAGATACCATTATAGTTTCTTTAACTCCTGCTACTGTGGCAGGTATAGCATTCATTAATACAGTACTTGGATAAGCAGCTCTACCTCCAGGGATATAAATACCTGCACTTTTCACTGGTTTCCATCTTCTTTGGACTATATCACCTTGTTCCCCTTTTATAGTGAAGGATGATGGAATTTCTTTTTCATGAAATTTTTGAATTCTTTCATAAGCTACCTTAAGTGAGCGCTTTAAATTGCTATCAATTTCATTCCAAGCATCCTTTAACTCTTCTTGAGTAACTTGCATAGGGTCAGGGTCAAAACCATCAAATTCTCTGGTATATCTTCTTACTGCTATATCTCCATTACTTTTGACCTCTCGAAGAATTTCTTCGACTATTGCATTTATTTTGTTGTTATTTTCTGAGTTAGTTCGAGCAGATATCCTTTTTAATTCTTGGATAGCGTTTTCCTTATTATTTAAGATCTTCATATTCTTAATTTTTCAAATTGAAAGGCTCGAGACCAAATTTAATAGCTCTTTGAATTATATATGATTGATTAGTAGTCGATCTATTTGTTATGATTGTATTCTTCTATCTATAGTTTCTTCTGTGGCCAATAACAAATCTGCGAAAAAGAGAATCCAAATTGCCGAAAGAAATCGATTAATTAATAAGTCATACAAATCTACAGTAAGAACTTTGACTAAGAAAACTTTAGAAAATTGTGCAAAATATAAGAATGACCCTAATGAAGAGAATAAAAATTTAGTCAAAACAAGCCTTAATAAGGCTTTTAGTTTAATCGATAAAGCAGTTAAAAAAAATATTCTTCACAAGAATAATGGCGCTAATAAAAAATCAAAAATTAACAATTTTGTGAAAACTACTCTTACCTCAAAGTAAAAAGGCAGGTAATTATTATGAGCGATATAGAACTCATAGATTCGCACTGTCATTTAATATTTGAAAATTTTGAGAGAGATCTTGAAGATGTTATTTTAAGATTGCGTTCAAGAGGAGTAAAAAAATTAGTTCATGCTTGTTGTGAATTAACAGAAATTCCAAAATTGAAAAAAATATCCCGTGAATTTAATGAAATTTACTATTCAGTTGGTTTGCATCCGCTAGAAGCAAAAAAATGGGAAGAAAGTTCAAAATCCCTTTTAAGAAAATCAGCTCAAGAAGATAAAAGAGTTGTAGCTATTGGAGAATTAGGCCTAGATTTTTTTAAAAATGAAAATAAAACTCAGCAAGTTGAAGCACTTATGCCTCAAATGGAGTTAGCTCATGATCTTAAGTTGCCTGTAATTATCCATTGCAGAGATGCTGCAAAAGAAATGATTGAGATATGCAGTGATCTTTCTAAACAAGGAAAATGTCCTGCAGGCGTACTGCATTGTTGGACAGGAACCCCAAAAGAAATGAAGCAATTTTTGGATCTCGGATTTTACATTAGTTTTAGTGGAATAGTAACTTTCCCAAAAGCCTATGAAATTCATGAGTGTGCCAAAATAGTCCCCAATGATAAATACCTAATCGAAACTGACTCACCATTTTTAGCTCCTGTCCCTCACAGGGGGAAGAGAAATGAACCCGCATTTGTTGAAAATGTTGCCAACTTTATAGCAGATTTGAGATCTACTGAACTAAACACAATTGCTAAAGAATCATCTAAGAATGCTGAAGATTTGTTTAAATTTAACTTGTTAATTTGACATGGCAGCTGTTAGTATAAGGAATTACTGGAAATTTTTCTTAATTTTTAAGCTTTAACTAAGGCAGTTAATGATTTATCAACATTTGACAAAATTTAATTTTTTTTTGTTAAATTGATTTTTTGTTGAAATCGAGATTTAATGGTTAATCTCATAACTAAGTGAAAAGTTAAAGAACTAAAAATTGAGTAGATTAAAAGTAAATAGTAAATCTCACAAAATCGCAGGTTTTCTTGGATGAGCAGTAGCGCTTTACAGGTAGCAAAAACAGCTACTTATCTACCAGATTTAGTTGAAGTACAAAGAGCAAGCTTTAAATGGTTTTTGGAAAAGGGTTTAATAGAAGAACTACAAAATTTTTCTCCCATTTCTGATTACACAGGTAAATTAGAACTACATTTTATCGGTGAAGAGTACAGGTTAAAAAGACCTAGACATGATGTTGAAGAAGCCAAAAGAAGGGACGCTACATTTGCCTCTCAAATGTATGTGACTTGCAGGTTAATTAATAAAGAGACAGGGGAAATTAAAGAACAAGAAGTATTTATTGGAGAATTACCATTGATGACTGAAAGAGGAACTTTCATCATAAATGGTGCCGAAAGAGTTATTGTTAATCAAATTGTTCGTAGTCCTGGAGTATATTTCAAAGATGAACTTGATAAAAATGGTCGAAGAACTTACAACGCCAGCGTTATACCTAATAGAGGTGCATGGTTAAAATTCGAGACTGACAAAAATAATTTACTTTACGTAAGAGTTGATAAGACTAGGAAAATTAATGCTCATGTTCTTATGAGGGCAATGGGTCTTTCAGATAATGATGTGGTTGATAAACTTAGGCATCCTGAATTTTATCAAAACTCAATTGAGTCTGCCAATGACGAGGGTATAAATTCAGAAGATCAGGCATTACTTGAGCTATACAAGAAGCTTCGTCCTGGTGAGCCTCCCTCCGTTTCTGGCGGACAACAGCTATTACATAGTAGATTTTTTGATCCCAAAAGATATGATTTAGGCCGAGTTGGTAGATATAAAATAAATAAAAAGTTGAGACTCACCGTACCAGACGATGTTAGAACACTTACCCATGAAGACGTTCTTTCTACTATTGATTATTTAATTAACCTGGAATTGGATATTGGCGGCGCTAGTTTGGATGATATCGACCATCTTGGGAATCGAAGAGTTAGATCTGTAGGAGAACTTCTACAAAATCAAGTAAGAGTTGGACTTAATCGATTAGAGAGAATTATCAAAGAAAGAATGACTGTAGGAGAAACAGATTCTCTAACTCCTGCTCAACTTGTCAATCCCAAACCTTTGGTTGCTGCTATAAAGGAATTTTTTGGCTCCAGTCAATTAAGTCAGTTCATGGATCAAACTAACCCTCTGGCTGAATTAACACATAAGAGAAGAATTTCAGCATTAGGTCCAGGAGGTTTAACTCGAGAAAGAGCAGGCTTTGCAGTAAGAGATATACACCCTTCGCATTATGGAAGATTATGTCCTATCGAGACCCCTGAAGGTCCAAATGCAGGACTTATTAATTCCTTAGCTACCCACGCAAGAGTTAATGAGTATGGTTTTATTGAAACACCTTTTTGGGAAGTTAATAAAGGTAAAGTTAATAAAGAAGGTAATCCTGTTTATCTTTCCGCTGATTTAGAAGATGAATGTAGGGTGGCTCCAGGAGACGTCGCAACTGATAAAGAAGGCAATATAATTGCAAATTTAATACCAGTAAGATACAGGCAGGATTTTGAAAAAGTACCTCCTCATCAAGTTGATTACGTTCAGCTCTCTCCTGTTCAGGTAATTTCAGTTGCTACTTCACTTATTCCTTTCTTAGAACATGATGATGCGAATAGAGCTCTGATGGGATCAAATATGCAACGTCAAGCAGTTCCATTGCTCAGGCCAGAACGTCCTTTGGTTGGTACAGGTTTAGAATCTCAAGTTGCTAGAGACTCGGGGATGGTTCCCATAACAAAAGTTAATGGAACAGTATCGTATGTAGACGCTAATGAAATTGTAGTAAAAGACGAGCATGGTAATGAACATTTTCATTATCTTCAGAAATATCAAAGATCCAATCAAGATACTTGTCTCAACCAAAGACCAATAGTGAAAATTGGAGATAGAGTTATATCTGGTCAGGTTTTAGCAGATGGATCCGCATGTGAAGGAGGGGAAATAGCCCTTGGTCAAAACGTTTTAATTGCTTACATGCCATGGGAGGGTTACAACTACGAAGATGCAATACTTGTGAGCGAGAGAATGGTAACTGATGATTTATATACCTCAGTACATATTGAAAAATATGAAATTGAAGCAAGACAAACGAAACTAGGTCCTGAAGAAATTACGAGAGAAATTCCCAATATCTCCGAAGAAAGCTTGAATAATCTTGATGAGATGGGAATAATTAGGATTGGAGCTTTTGTTGAGAGTGGAGATATTCTTGTAGGAAAAGTGACTCCAAAAGGGGAATCAGATCAACCACCAGAAGAAAAACTTTTAAGAGCTATTTTCGGTGAAAAGGCTCGAGATGTGAGAGATAATTCCTTAAGAGTACCTAAAACTGAAAAGGGAAGAGTTTTGGATGTTCGAATTTATACTAGAGAACAAGGTGATGAACTACCTCCAGGGGCAAACATGGTTGTTAGAGTTTATGTGGCTCAAAGAAGGAAAATTCAAGTAGGTGACAAAATGGCTGGAAGGCATGGTAATAAAGGAATTATTAGCAGAATATTACCAAGAGAAGATATGCCTTATTTACCTGATGGAACGCCTGTAGACATAGTTCTTAATCCCCTAGGAGTTCCAAGTAGGATGAATGTAGGTCAAGTTTTTGAATTACTAATGGGCTGGGCAGCATCCAACTTAAATTGCCGAGTTAAAGTTGTTCCATTTGATGAAATGTATGGAGCTGAAAAATCACATCAAACTGTTCAAGCATTTTTAGAGGAAGCTTCAAAACAGCCTGGTAAAGCATGGGTTTACAATCCTAAAGATCCTGGAAAGTTACTACTTAAAGATGGTAGAACAGGGGAACCCTTTGATCAGCCAGTAGCTGTCGGATACTCTCACTTCCTCAAATTAGTTCATTTGGTGGATGATAAAATTCATGCTAGATCTACTGGACCTTATTCTTTAGTTACACAACAACCATTGGGTGGTAAAGCTCAGCAAGGTGGCCAAAGGCTTGGAGAAATGGAAGTATGGGCCCTTGAAGCATACGGAGCCGCTTATACTCTTCAGGAACTGTTAACAGTTAAATCTGATGACATGCAAGGAAGAAACGAAGCACTTAATGCGATCGTAAAAGGTAAACCGATTCCAAGGCCTGGTACTCCTGAGTCATTTAAAGTTCTTATGAGGGAGTTACAGTCTCTAGGCTTAGATATAGGGGTTTATACAGATGAAGGTAAAGAGGTAGATTTAATGCAAGATGTTAATCCGAGAAGAAATACTCCATCAAGGCCTACTTACGAATCACTTGGAACCTCTGAATATGAGGAAGATTAAATACTCAATTAAAACTTTTTAAATTAAATTCGCCAAAAATGACAAACAGCAACTTAAGAACCGAAAATCACTTTGATTACGTCAAAATTTCAATAGCTTCTCCACAAAGAATAATGGATTGGGGCCAAAGGACATTGCCTAATGGACAAGTAGTTGGTGAAGTGACTAAACCTGAAACTATCAATTACAGGACACTTAAACCTGAAATGGATGGATTGTTTTGTGAAAAGATTTTTGGACCATCTAAAGATTGGGAATGCCATTGTGGAAAGTACAAAAGGGTAAGACATCGCGGCATTGTTTGTGAGAGATGCGGAGTTGAAGTAACTGAAAGTAGAGTCAGAAGACATAGGATGGGCTATATAAAACTCGCTGCGCCAGTTTCCCATGTTTGGTATTTGAAAGGAATACCTAGTTACGTGGCAATACTTTTGGATATTCCGCTTAGGGATGTAGAACAAATAGTTTATTTTAATTGTTATGTCGTTTTAGATCCAGGTGATCATAAAGAACTTAAATATAAGCAATTACTTACTGAGGATGAGTGGTTGGAAATTGAAGATGAAATTTATGCTGAAGATTCAACTATCGAAAATGAACCTATTGTTGGAATTGGTGCTGAGGCACTGAAGCAATTACTTGAGGACCTTGATTTAAATCAGATTGCTGAGGAGCTTAGAGAAGAAATTACTAATAGCAAAGGGCAAAAGAGGGCAAAACTTATTAAAAGGATAAGAGTTATCGATAATTTCATTGCTACTAATGCGAAACCAGAATGGATGGTTTTAGATGCAATCCCAGTTATACCTCCTGATCTTAGACCAATGGTTCAGCTTGATGGGGGAAGATTCGCAACTTCAGATTTAAATGATTTATATAGAAGGGTTATAAATAGAAATAATAGACTAGCTAGGCTTCAAGAAATTTTAGCTCCTGAAATTATCGTTAGAAATGAAAAAAGAATGCTTCAGGAGGCAGTTGATGCACTTATAGATAATGGAAGGAGAGGACGAACTGTTGTTGGTGCAAATAATAGAGCTCTTAAGTCCCTAAGTGACATAATTGAAGGAAAACAAGGTAGATTTAGACAGAACCTTCTTGGAAAGCGTGTTGACTATTCAGGAAGATCTGTAATAGTTGTTGGTCCTAAATTAAAAATGCATCAGTGTGGCCTCCCAAAAGAAATGGCTATAGAACTTTTTCAACCTTTTGTAATTCATAGATTAATACGACAAAATATTGTGAATAATATTAAAGCTGCAAAAAAATTAATACAAAAAGCCGATGACGAAGTTATGCAGGTACTTCAGGAAGTCATTGAGGGGCATCCAATTCTTCTAAATAGAGCTCCTACGCTGCATCGTTTAGGAATTCAGGCTTTTGAACCGAAGTTAGTTGGAGGTAGAGCAATTCAACTTCATCCTTTAGTTTGTCCTGCATTTAATGCTGACTTTGATGGAGATCAAATGGCAGTTCATGTTCCTTTAGCTTTAGAGGCACAAACTGAAGCACGCATGCTTATGTTGGCCAGTAATAATATTCTTTCTCCTGCTACTGGTGAACCAATTGTGACTCCATCACAAGATATGGTTTTGGGATCTTATTATCTGACGGCTTTGCAACCGAATTATCAAAAACCAGAATTTGGAGATAATAACAGTACTTTTGCTTCATTAGAAGATGTCATTTTTGCTTTTGAAGATAAAAGACTTAGCCTACATGAATGGGTTTGGGTTAGATTTAATGGAGAAGTTGAAGATGAAGACGAAATGCCTAGCCCACAAAAAATTCAAGAGTTAGAAGATGGCTCAAGATTAGAAATTTGGAATTTAAGAAGAGACAGATTTGGTTCTGATAATAATTTAATAAGTAGATTTGTGCTGACAACTGTTGGGAGAGTAGTTATGAACTATACCATCATCGATTCTGTATCTAAAACGTAATCTTTAAACACTATTTTTCATTTATTCAAATTTAAAAATCATGACTTCATCCAAATCTAAAAAAACTTCAAGAGTACGTAAAACTACTAAAAACTCAAAAAAGAATAATCCGATTGTAATGCCCCCTCTCGCTAAAACGCCGCCATCATTTAAGAATAAGGTAGTAGATAAGAAAGCCTTAAAAAATTTAGTCTCTTGGGCTTATAAAACTCATGGTACTGCTATTACTGCGGCCATGGCTGATAATCTAAAAGACTTGGGATTTAAATATGCTACTCAAGCTGCTGTCTCAATCTCAGTAGATGACCTAAAAGTTCCTGCAGCTAAACAAGATTTAATAGGGCAAGCTGAAGAGCAAATATCTGCCACAGAAGAATGCTATAGACTTGGTGAAATTACTGAAGTTGAAAGGCACACAAAAGTTATAGATACCTGGACTGAAACTAATGAAAGATTAGTAGATGCTGTTAAGAATAATTTTAATCAAAATGATCCCCTTAATTCTGTTTGGATGATGGCTAATTCAGGAGCAAGGGGTAATATGTCTCAGGTAAGACAACTTGTTGGTATGAGGGGATTGATGGCTAATCCTCAAGGAGAAATTATTGACTTGCCAATAAGAACAAATTTTAGAGAAGGTCTTACTGTTACTGAATATGTAATTTCTTCTTATGGAGCTAGGAAAGGTTTGGTGGATACTGCCTTGAGAACCGCGGATTCTGGTTATTTGACTAGAAGATTAGTTGATGTCGCCCAGGATGTAATTGTCAGAGAAGAAGATTGTGGAACAGAACGATCAATAGTTGTTGAAGCTGAAGATGGTAAATTTGGAGCAAGGCTTCTTGGTAGGCTCACCGCTGAGGATATTTTTGATACTGAAGATAACCTTGTTGTTCCTCAAAACACTGCAATAGATCCTAAGTTATCAGGAGAAATTGAGAAAGCATCTATCAATAAAGTAAAAATAAGATCTCCATTAACATGTGAAGCTAATAGATCAGTTTGCAGGAGGTGTTACGGATGGGCGTTGGCTCATAATCATTTAGTTGATTTAGGTGAGGCAGTTGGTATTATTGCTGCTCAATCCATTGGCGAGCCAGGCACTCAATTGACAATGAGAACTTTCCACACTGGAGGTGTATCGACTGCTGAAAGTGGTGTAGTAAGATCAAAAATATCTGGTAAAGTTGAATTCAGTTCAAAAGCAAAGATTAGAGGTTATAGAACCCCACATGGAGTAGAAGCTAAACAAGCGGAAGTTGATTTCATACTAAAGATAGTTCCTCAAGGAAATAATTCTGGTAAAGCCCAAAAAATTGAAGTTTCTAGTGGATCGCTTTTATTTGTAGATGAGGGTGAAATAATTAATTCTGATATAACTGTTGCTCAGATTACTGCTGGTGCTGTGAAAAAGAGTGTTGAAAAAGCAACAAAAGATGTTATCTGTGATTTAGCTGGTCAAGTTAGGTACGACAAGGTTATTCAACCAAAGGAGGTAACAGATAGGCAGGGTAACATTACCTTAAAAGCTCAAAGATTAGGCAGATTGTGGGTTTTAGCTGGAGATGTTTATAACTTGCCACCTAATGCAAGACCGGTTATCTCGTCTGGAAAATCTGTAGATGAAGGAACTGTTTTGGCAGAAGCAAGTCAAGCAACTGAGTTTGGCGGGCAAGTTCGATTAAGAGAATCAATAGGAGATTCGAGAGAAGTTCAGATTGTTACTACTTCAATGTCTTTAACTAACTTTAAATTAGTTGAAGAATCTACTCACTCAGGTCAAATATACAATTTGGAATCAAGTGATGGTACATCTTATCGTTTAAATATTTCCCCTGGAAGTAAAATCAGCAACGGTGAGGTCATAGCAGATTTAACGGATGAAAGATACCGCACAAAAACTGGCGGTCTAGTAAAGTATGCCCCAGGATTAGGCGTTAAAAAAGCAAGATCATCTAAAAATGGTTTTGAAGTAAGTAGTGGAGGCACGCTGCTCTGGATTCCTCAAGAGACACATGAAATTAATAAAGATATATCTCTTCTAATGATCGAAGATATGAAATGGATTGAAGCTGGAACAGAAGTTGTAAAAGATATTTTTAGCCAAACATCAGGAATTGTTACTGTGACACAAAAAAATGATATCCTTCGTGAAATAACTGTTAGAAATGGAACTTTTCACGAGTGTGATGATGAAGAGGTTTTGAATAAATTTACAGAAGAGGGAAATCTTGTAAATCCCGGAGAAAAGATTTTAGATGGTGTTGATAATCAAGAAATTCTATTTGTTCAAAAATTAGAAACACCTAAATGTCGAGGCTTGTTATTAAGAACTGTTGAAGAATTTACTATTCCTGACCAAGCGGAATTACCCCAACTATCGCATGTTAAGCAGGAAAAAGGACCACATTTAGGCTTGAAAGCCATTCAAAGGCTTACTTATAAAGACGGTGAATTGATAAAATCAGTTGAAGGAGTTGAACTACTTAGAACACATTTAAGCATTGAAAGTTTTGATGCTACTCCTCAAATGACTATTGACGTCGAGTCGATTGAAGATAAAAAAGATTCATCAATCAATAGATTAAATTTAGTAATATTGGAGTCTATTCTTGTAAGAAGAGATACTATTTCCGACTCCAGTCATGGTTCAACACATACAGAACTGCAAGTCAAGAATAACCAAGTAGTAAACGCAGGAGATGTCATTGCTACTACTCAAATTCTTTGTAAAGAAAAGGGATTGATTCAATTACCAAATGTTGTTGAAGATGAGCCTATAAGAAGGTTAATTGTTGAAAGAGAACAAGATAAAATTAAAATTAAAATTAGTGATAAAGCATTAGTTAAAATTGGGGATCGTTTGGTTGATGGTGATCCTATTAGTAAGTCTGTAAAATCAACTTCTTGTGGAGAAATAGAGGAAATTTCAGATAGTACAGTAACCTTAAGACTTGGAAGGCCTTATATGGTTTCCCCTGATTCAGTTTTACACGTTAAAGACGGGGATTTAGTTCTTAGGGGAGATGGTTTAGCTTTGCTAGTTTTTGAAAGGCAGAAAACTGGAGATATCGTACAAGGATTACCTCGTATTGAAGAGTTATTAGAAGCTAGGAGACCAAGAGATTCCGCAATTCTCTGTAAGAAATCTGGAATTGTTCAGATTAAACAAGGTAATGATGAAGAATCAGTTTCTTTATCGGTTATTGAAAAAGATGATTTAGTTAATGAATATCAAATCTTAATTGGAAAAAATATAATGGTTAGTGATGGTCAACAAGTTACAGGTGGAGAATCCTTAACTGATGGTCCAATTAATCCGCATGAATTATTAGATTGCTATTTCAATGATTTAAAAGATCAAAAACCTCTTATAGATGCAGCTCGAGAATCCATATCAAAACTACAAAGAAGTATGGTAAGTGAGGTTCAAAATGTTTATAAGTCACAGGGTGTAGCAATCGATGATAAGCACATTGAAGTTATTGTTAGACAGATGACAAGTAAAGTCCGTATAGAAGATGCTGGGGACACTACTCTTTTGCCTGGTGAACTTATAGAGTTGAGGCAAGTGGAAGATACAAATCAAGCAATGGCAATTACAGGAGGAGCTCCAGCAGAATTTACTCCTGTTTTGTTGGGTATTACTAAAGCCTCTCTCAATACAGATAGCTTTATTTCAGCAGCATCGTTCCAAGAAACAACAAGGGTTCTTACAGAAGCTGCAATTGAAGGTAAATCTGATTGGTTAAGAGGTTTAAAAGAAAATGTTATCATTGGTAGACTAATACCTGCAGGTACAGGTTTTAGCGGTTTTGTGGAGGAATTGTCCTCAGAGGCTGGTCCTCATCCCGATATCCTTGCGGAAGAATCTGGTGGATACAGAAGAGCACAGAACTTAAGGCCAGATTATACAGTTGATATGCCGCAAACACCTGCCGTAAGCTCTACTGCAATACTTGATGATCCTAGTGATGAAGATTTGGAGTCAACGAGAAACAGACATGGAATCGATCCTTCTTCGAGTAATTTTGCGGCCTTCGCAAGGCCTAATGCTGAAAATCAATTTTCTGAAGATCAATTACCAGATCCTGCTGCGTTGGAGGGTTTGCAAGAGGAGGGACTTTTATCTGATGAATAAATATTATCTATTATTTTTTTTAGCGACTAGAATGTGTTTTTAAACTTTAACTGATGATTAAGCCAGATATCGTACCCAAAAGAAAATTACCTCGTTACGGATTTCATTTTTACAATGAAAGAGTTAATGGAAGAATGGCCATGATTGGCTTTATTGCGCTTATTCTTACAGAATTCTTTTTAAAACATGGTTTGTTGTTATGGTGAAAATAGTTTTGAAATAAAGACTACTTAATTTGAAAAATCTTCTTGGAAGCAGTATTAAAGATTTAGAAAATGTAGCTTTAGATTATGGTCAGGCTGCTTTTAGGGGTCGCCAAATCTATAATTGGATTTATAACTATAAAAATAAGAAGAAAAATATTGATCAAATAGAAGTTTTACCTTTAGATTTTAGAAAGAAGTTAAAAGATGATGGTTTTAAAGTTAGTGGTTTAAGTATTCATGAAAGAAAATTAGCTAAAGATGGTACTTTAAAGTTGTTGATGTCTACAGACGATAATGAAAGTATTGAGTGTGTTGGTATACCTACTGAAAAAAGACTTACTGCTTGTCTTTCTAGTCAAGTGGGTTGCCCAATGGACTGCAAGTTTTGCGCAACTGGTAAGGAAGGTTTGAAGAGATCTTTAAAAACAAGTGAAATTTTAGATCAAATTTTATTTATCGAAAATGAAATGAACAGAAAAGTGACTAATATTGTCTTCATGGGTATGGGTGAGCCCTTATTGAATATTGATGACTTACTTTTGTCAATTAGATCTATAAATAATGATTTTCAAATCAGTCAGCGAAAGATAACTGTAAGTACAGTGGCTGTTCCAAAAATGATAAGTAAATTATCAGCAAAGTCTTTTCAAATTTTGGGTAATTGTCAATTTACATTAGCAATTAGCCTACATGCTTCAAATCAAAAAACAAGAGAGACGATAATACCTAGTGCAAAAAACTACGAGATAAAAAATATAATTGAAGACTGTAAGCAATATGTGAGAGAAACTGGTCGGAGGGTAAGTTTTGAATATTTAATGCTAAGTGGGGTTAATGATAAATTAGAACATGCTAATGAATTAAGTAATTTGCTTAAAGGGTTTCAATGCCACGTAAATTTAATACAGTACAACCAAATTGATGAGGTTGAATTTCAAAGAGCCTCTCTAAAAAATCTTCAGTCATTTCAATCTAGACTTTCTGATAATGGCATAGCTGTCAGCTTGCGAAAAAGTAGAGGTCTCGATAAAAATGCTGCATGTGGTCAATTAAGACAAAATGCAAGAAATAAATAAAGTTATCTAAGAAAATTTTATCTAAAAAAATTTATTAAAAGT
Source organism: Prochlorococcus sp. AG-355-I04 (assembly GCA_003280915.1). GTDB lineage: Bacteria > Cyanobacteriota > Cyanobacteriia > PCC-6307 > Cyanobiaceae > Prochlorococcus_A. The sequence goes on from QCDL01000011.1 coordinate 17,695, forward strand.
TTCTTAAACAGGCTATTATTGTGTTAATTAATCTTGAATCTTTGGGTTTTATTAAAACAAAAATTTTACCTTTCGCTATCGTCGCACTTTTTGGGATTGCCTTCTTTGCAGTAAGCGCAAGAATTTGGTTACCAGGAGATATGATGTCACCTGCTCCAATGAATTAATATTATTAGATTCTGAAAATGACAAAAAATAAGGATCCTAATCAAAAAAGTCTAGCTGAAATCGCAGTTGATCCAGATGTATTAGCGAGGGAATTAGCCTTAGAAATTGAAATAGATCCTTTAGAGCAAATTGATGAGGATGTTTTTTCAAAAGATTTAAATATTACTCAAGAGTGTGATGAAGCTTTAAAAATGCTTAAAGGTAATAGAGAAGAGCGAATACAAGGCTTAAGAATATTTTGTGAGTATAGAGATCAAAGATCTTTCCCCCTTTTGTTACCATTGCTTGATCAACCTTGTCCCGTCGAAAGAATGAGTGCTGTATATGCTTTAGGTCGTAATCCATGTCCTAGCGCAGTCCAGAAACTTGTCAGTCTTTTGAAGACAGATGATAATGCTTATGTCAGAAGAGCAACTGCATGGAGCTTAGCTAATTATGATAACCAAATTGTTTTAGAACCATTAATAAATGCTTTAAAGAATGATGTGGCTGCAGTAAGGTTATGGTCATCAAGTTCTTTAGCTGAAATTGGAAATGTTTCTTTTAAGAACGCTCAATTAGCAGCAGAACAACTTTTAATAAGTTTAAAGATAGATAATGAATCAGGTGTAAGAAGTAATTGTATTTGGTCATTATGTAGGTTGTACGAAAAATTAAACAATACATTCCAAGAGAGTTTTGTTGATGAATGTACTAAGATAGCCCTCTTCGATAAAGAGCCATCTGTTATGGAAGAAGCAAAAACAGCCCTTGATTCAATGGGGATGCAAGGTTTTTATAATTAAAAATCTTAATTTTTTTACAAGAACACTAGATAACTAATTAATTTATCAGATATTCAATATAAAAATTAAAATTAATTAACTTGTACCAACTGAAACAAAAAATTTTCGTTAGTCTATATAAAGTAAAAGTACTCAGTACTTGAATTTAATGCCTCAAAAAACATTGAGATTCAAAATTCATCAAGACGGAAGAGTTGAAGAGACTGTTGAGGGATTTACTGGTAATGCATGCAATGATGCTACAAGAAATCTCGAAGACGCTCTCGGTAAAGTAACAGTTAAGAATAAAACTTCTGATGCTTTCATCTCTAATCAAAGTGAAAACCTAACACAATTAAATAACGAATCTAATGTCACATTTTAGTACAATTAAAACTCAGCTTAAAGAAGTAGAGCCACTAATTATGGCTTTAAATCATTTCGGTTATAGTATTAATCAAGAGGAAAAGTTTGTAAAAGGATATAAAGGTCAATTCACAGCCGTTGATATAAGTATGCATTTACCGGGTGATACCCAAGTTGGATTTAAATGGGATAAAAATTCTAATGCATATGAATTAGTTACTGACCTTGATCTATGGAAATTTGAGATTCCAGTAGAAAGATTTATCTCAAAAGTTACACAAATGTATGCTTACCAAACAATCATCTCTAAAACGAAAGAAGATGGATATCAAATCGTAGAGCAAAAAAATAAAAATGATGGGTCTATTGAATTAGTCTTAACCAAGTGGGAAAACTAATGTCAAAATATGGATTTTACAGATCCATTTCATAATACTGAAGAGAATATTGAGATTACAGGCTATGAGCCCGTTTTAGGTGGGCAGTTAGCCGAGAAAGCTGTATGGGTTGATGAAGCTAAGTGTATTGGTTGTCAATACTGTGTTCACGTCGCTTCGAATACTTTCACTGTTGATGAATTTCATGGTAGAAGTCGAGCTATTAGACAAGATGGAGATAGTTCTGATGTCATACAAGAAGCAATAGATACATGCCCTGTTGATTGTATTCATTGGGTCAAATTTGAAGAATTAGATGATTTAGAGGATAGTCTCGATAGGGATATGTTTCAAACATTTGGAAAGCCACCGAGAATGAATAAGCACTAATATCAAAAAGATGCAATATCGTAGATTTGGTAGAACCAATCTGAAGATTCCTGTTTTATCTTTAGGTGGTATGAGATTTCAAAAAAGTTGGGATCAATTAGATTTTTCTGAGGTTTCATGTGAAGAACAAAATAAAGTAGAAAATATATTAGATCTTGCAACACAGCATGGTTTAAGTCATGTAGAAACTGCCAAGTACTATGGAACTTCTGAAGTGCAATTAGGAATGTGTTTTAAGAATACTGAGAAAATCCCAAATATAATCCAAACAAAGATTCCACCAAATAATGATCCGAAAATTTTTGAGCGAGATGTATTATCTAGTTTTGAAAAATTGAAAGTTAAAAAAATTGATTTGTTAGCAATACATGGTATTAATACTGCTGAACATTTACATCAGGCTATTCGAGATGGAGGTTGCATTGATATTTTGAGGAATTTTCAAAAAGAAAATTTAATTGGATCTATTGGATTTTCAACCCATGGGAAATCTTCACTTATTGAAAAGGCCATATCAACAAACTTATTTGATTATGTAAATTTGCATTGGTATTTCATTAATCAGGAAAATACGAAGGTTATTAATTTAGCCAATAAGCATGATCTTGGGGTTTTCATAATAAGTCCCACTGATAAAGGGGGACATCTTCATACTCCCTCAAGAAAAATGTTGGAATTTTGTAAACCACTTCATCCTATAGTTTTTAATGATCTTTTTTGCTTAAGAAATCAAAATGTCCATACTTTGAGTGTGGGCATTGCAAAAGAGACAGATTTTGCTCTGCATTTAGAAGCTGTCTCGTTGTTATCAGAATCTGAGAAGTATGTGCCTAAGATAATTAACAAATTAATGCAGGAATCTATTAATTCCTTAGGTTTAGAGTGGCATCAAAATTGGAATAGAAATTTACCAAGTTGGGAATATACACCGGGAAATATTAATATTCCTGTTCTGATTTGGCTTTCAAATTTAATTGATTGGTTGGGTATGGAAGGATATGCAAGAGCTAGATATCAATTGCTTGGTAATGGAAGCCACTGGTTCCCAGGATTAAACGCAAATTTATTAGATGTAGATGTTTCTGAAGGACAATTATTGAAAGTATTAGAAGGTCATATAAATCCAAAAAAAGTTATAAAAAAATTGAGAAATTTAAAAGAAAAGTTTGGAGATAAGAACGTTAAAAGATTATCAAGAAAATAATTTCATAATGGATTTTTTTCAGGTTTGCCAACTTTTCTTGGGTAAATTTTAGGACAAAAATTCTTTGGTTGAATAAGAATAATATTTCGGGTGCCTTTATTTCTTGGTAATTGTATCTCTTTTTTATCTTTAACTTTCCCTTCTAATATTTCTAAAGTTTTATCTAGATTTTTGCTTTCTTCATTCGTCCATTTGCCACAATATAAAACTCCAAAGCCCTCTCTTTTTAACATTGGCAGAATATATTCTGAAACTGTTGATGGATTACTAACTGCTCTAGTTGTTGCAATATTAAAATTATTTCTCATTGACGATTGGTGGGCCAAATTCTCAACGCGATCATTGATTACATGAATATTGTTTTTGAAATTGATCTGTTCAACTAAAAATTTTATTGCATCTGTTTTCTTTTTCAAAGAATCAATTAGGTATATCTCAGAATTAGGATGAGTTATTGCATAAGCTAAACCTGGGAAGCCACAGCCTGATCCAATATCTAAAAATTTTTTATTATCAAAATTAATATTCGTGAAAGCTTTGAATGGCCAAATGCTGTCAAAAACTTGAGATACCCAATAATCATCCCCATCAGTTAATCTTGTGAGATTGATCTTATTATTTAATTCTTTAATTTTAATTTGTAACTCTTGAAATAAATTTATTTCTTCTTCAGTTATTAAGGAAAGAATTTCTTCTGGAATGTGTTGTTTTTTCATTTCGTTATAAATATGAATTTTAACCATCCATTAAATACATTCTATTTAGTATAAATTTATTAGAATTACAATATTAATAAAAGATTATTTTGAAAGGGGAAACTTCCTATTACAAAATTTTAGGTGTAAATGAAAATGCATCCAATCATGAATTAAGAAAGGCATTTTGTAAACTTTCTATTGAGTTGCATCCCGATACAACTTCATTAGAAATAGACGTTGCTAAAAGAAAATTTCAAGAAGTTCTTGAAGCTTATGAACATTTAAATAATAGTAATTTAAGGAAAATATATGATGACAAACTAAAAGAAAACTCTAGAAGTGAAAATAATACTAACGTTATAAATAATTTAGTAATCGATTCTAATAATCAAAATTTAATAGGAAATAGAAGACCTTTTTCGAATGGGGAATTGTTTTCGTTGTTTCTTTTAATTATCATAATTTCTATAAGTTTAATTTGTTCAATTTTTATTGCTTCTTTTACAGGAAAAGAATTAGAGACAATACCGCTTTGGCTAATTAAATAATTTTTTAAAAAGTCTGTGAATCCCTCTAAAAAACCTATCAATCAAAATTCACTGCAATCATTGGAATTGTGGCTAACTGATTTAGGTGCTGTGAAGGATATTAATAATCCATCTAAATGGTATCTGTTACTTTCAAATTGGAATGCAACTATTATTTTTGAACAAGAAGATTTAAGTGTTATATGGGAAAGTGAAGGACAAGAAACTAAAAGATTATTTTCCTATTGCATTAATAGAGAAGATGTGGAAAATGCAATACTGCAGGGACCTTAAATTTCTATCTAAAGATTTTCTAAGATTTGCCTTATTATCCAGTAACTTTTTTCTAATTGATCATCGGTTATGCAGAGAGGTGGCAAAAGATAAATAACATTCCCGAGGGGTCTAATAAATAAACCTTGCTCCATTGCAAGACTCTTTATTTCTTTCCCAATATTATTGAAATAACCTTTTTTGTTCCCAGTATCTAAATCGAAGGCAGCAATTGTGCCGGATACCCTTATTTTTTTTATATAGGGTAAGTTTTGAAATTTAATTAAGTGAGATAAATGTTTTTCTTCAAATGAAAGGTATTTGAGTGGTTCTTTTTCTAATAAATCAAGGCTAGCGTTTGCCGCAGCACAACCTAAAGGATTAGCAGTAAAACTATGTCCATGCCAAAAAGTTTTTCTTGGGGAATCATCAATAAAAGATTGAAAAATTTTTTCTTTACATAAAGTTATTCCCATTGGTAAAAATCCACCAGTTAAGCCTTTTGAAATACTTATTAAATCGGGAACGATTTTTGCCTTTTGAAAAGCAAAAAGACTTCCACATCTTCCAAACCCAGTCAAAACTTCATCGGCAATTAACAAAGAATTATTATTGTTTATAATTTCTGAAACTTTTTTTATAAACTGAGGCCTAACCATATTCATTCCTCCTGCTCCTTGAACAAGTGGCTCTAGGATTACTGCAACTGTGGGAGTTTTAAGTAGAGTTTCTAATTTTTGGATCGCCTCATTTTCTTTATTTTCTACTTCTTCATCGTTCATCCAAGTTGAAGGCCAGGGAACTCTTCTAACTGGGAACATAAGATTATCGAAATTCTCATTAAAAATATTTCTTTCACCTAAAGCCATTGCTCCAAATGTATCGCCATGATAGGCGCCATCAAAAGCCACTATTTGAGTTCTTATCTCTCCTCTATTTTGCCATGATTGGAAGGCAATTTTTAAAGCGACTTCCACTGCAGTAGAACCGTTATCAGAAAAGAATAATCTTTCTAGTTTTGTTAATTCACTAAGTCTTTCCGCCAATTTTTTTGCCTGTGGATGTAAAAAATCAGCAAATATAACTTGCTCAAGTTTCTTTGATTGACTAAAAATGGCATCCGCAATGTATTGGTTGCTATGTCCATGAAGAGTTACCCACCAACTACTGATTGCATCTATTAGCTCTTTTTTAGGATTTTTAGTAAATAGAAGCGCATCTTGACCATGAGTTACTTCTATTTGCGGTTTGCTGTTATTGATTTGTGTAAAAGGCGGCCAAATATTTGGGTGCCAATCTTGATTTGGAGTTTTTGAATCCAAAGATTTCATTTAATTTATTTTTGAGTTTAAAAGTGAGATCAACTTATTCTTGATGTCTAGTTCTTTCCATAGTATATCTAAATTGTTTGAGTCCATTTTTTCGATGTAAGGAAATTCAGCAATTAATGGAACACCACTAAACTCAACTAGAGTTCTTGGATTATCTAGGTGTTTTTCACCATTGACTACTAAACCTAAAATCTCAATATTTCTTCGTTTTAAGGCCTCAATACTAAGCAGGGTATGGTTCAGTGTGCCAAGTGAGCTCTTACATACAAGTATTACCGGAAGATTCCATTGTTTTATTTGATCTATTTGCAAAAAATTGCGTGTTATTGGAACCATTACTCCACCTGCAGTTTCTACAATTAATGAGCCTTGCACTTTTGGCAATCTCAACTTTTCAAAGTTAATAGTTTTTTGATCTATTTCAGCAGCCCAATGAGGAGATAGCGGTTTCGTAAAGACATAGGCTTCTTTGATGATTTTCTCTTTATTTAATTGTGCGAGTTTTTCAACAGTTTGACTATCAGTTTGCGATTCAATACCGCTTTGAATAGGCTTCCAATAAAAGGAATTTAATCCTTTAACAAAAAAAGAGCTTATTAAAGTTTTTCCAATATCAGTATCTGTTCCACAAATTATAAATTTTAAAAAACTATCCTGAATTCTCATAATTTTTTTATGATTTGAATCTCAATTTGCCATGAAAGGTTAACTGTATTATTGTAATTCTTTGGCCAAAACTTTTGAATTTTTTTAAACTCCTTCACTGTTTTGTGTTTACAATTTGTTGATTGCGCCCCTACATTTTTAATGCTTCTAAAAAGTTTATATACATCTTCAAAATTTTCAAGATAATCAAACTTTTCTGAATAATGAATTTCAGTTGATTTGAAATCTTTTAATAATTCTTTAGAGCAAAGGAAATTAAGACCACTATATTCAATATCAATTTTTCTACAAGTATCTTTCCATTCAGGAAAACAATTTTTTGTTGGATAAGAAATGATTAAAAAACCTCCAGATTTTAATTTACTAAACCAATTTTTTATTATCTTTTCTGGCTTGTTTAACCAATGGATGCAAAAGTTAGATGTTAATAGAGAACAGTTATTGATTTCAGGAGGTAAATAATTATTCAAATCCCATAAAATTGTTTTACTAGATAATTTATTCTCAAGAAGCATTTTTTTGCTGAAATCTATTCTGACTACTTTTTGGGAAGAAAAATTTTTTTCTATTTCATCAGCTAATATTCCTGGTCCTGATCCTAGATCTATCCATTCACCTTTTTTTTGGGGATTTAATTCTTTGATAAGTTGAACAATCTTTTTTGCAAAAAATTTCTGAATATTTGAATGCTCTAAATACCGATATGCAGCATCATTGAAATTATTTTTTATTTTCTCAGTCCACTTTTTACTATCCATTTTCTTCATTAAGAGTATTTAGTAAGATCTCGTATAAATTTAGATTATTCAAGCAATGACCTTGCTGAGCTAATTTAATTAAAATTGGATTCCTATCAAGAATTTTATTTAAGGAATCTAAGAAGTTATTATTTGATTCGTTGTCTAGAATTAAATCATTTTCTGATTTTATAAAAATAATTTTGCAATCTTTTCTTAAAAATAATGGAATATTTCTATTGATGTAAAGTTGTTTTAAATCACCCAAAAGAAGATTTTTATTTAAGCTCTCTAAACTTTTATAAAAGATATTTTTAAAACTATTATTCATATGATTTGGCATAAATGATCTATGTATAAATTCTTTCAACATATCCCTAGTTTCATCTTTTATGATTTTTGTTTCCATTCTTTTTAGAGACTTCAAAATAAAGTTTCTCTTATTACTTAAAGGAAGAAAATTATTAAAAGAATTTATAAGAACAATATGAGTTGCTTCTTTTAAGATTTTTTTTTGCATTAAATGAAAACCAAATGAATGGCATAAAGTCATTCTGATTTCTTTTTTAGATTCGCTTTTAATCCATTTTGCTTGATAATTATTTGTTGAAAAATAGCCTCTTTCATTATCTTGCCAATGCCAATTATTTTTTAAAAAATCAACTTTATAGTCATCCCAGAAATATTTATTTAGTCCCCACCCATGTTGAGTAATAATTTGTTTCATTTAAACTCTTTTAATACTGCAATGAAATTTTTTAGCAGATTCAAATCTAAGTTTCTTCGTATTGTTATTCTGATTCTTGATTGCCCAACTGGAACAGTAGGAGGTCTTATCGCAATTGCTAAAAACCCATTTTCCTCAAGATATTTTTGTAGATAAATTGCCTTCTCTTCTTGGCCAACAATAATTGATAAAATGTGAGAATCTCCCTGAATTGGAAAACTAAAATTTTTAATAATTTCATCTTTCCATATCTTCGCAGAAGATAACAACTCATTACCCCATTCTTTATTTTCTAAAATTTTTTTTAAACCTTCTAGTGCTCCAGCGGCTAAAGATGGTGCAAGAGCGGTTGTGTACCTAAATGCACCACTTGTTTGGATAAGATACTCACCAATTTCTGAATTGGAGGCTATGAATGCTCCACCGCTTCCAAATGCTTTTCCAAAAGTTCCAGTAATAATAGTTATATCTGAACGGAAATTAAAACTTAAACCCCTGCCTTCAGGGCCCAAGATCCCAATTGCATGGGCTTCGTCAACTAATAATTGAACACTATTTTTGTTGCAAATTTCCGTTATTTCTTTTAGCGGAGCAATTGATCCCTCCATGCTATAAAGAGATTCAACAACAACTAAAATTGAATTTTTTGCGGGGTTAGACTTAATAATTTTACCTTCTAAATCTTTTAAATTATTGTGTGAAAATCGAACTAGTTTAGCTTGAGCGGCTTTGACTCCAACCAATAAAGAGTTATGGATTAATTTATCTGCTATTACAATACTATTTCTGTTTGCTAAAGTCTGGATAGCGGCTATATTTGCTTGAAATCCGCTTGGGAAAAGTAATACTTTATCTCGATCAAGCCACTTGGAAAGTTCTGTTTCTAATAATTTATGTATTGGTCTTGAACCTGTAATAAACCTAGAGCTTCCTGAACCAATACCTTCTAATATGCTTGTTTCGTAAGCAGCTTTTATTAAATCCTTGTCCCTACTTAGTCCAAAATAATCATTACTGCATAAGTCTATAAGTTTTTTATTTTGCGAATTTAAACTTAGAAGTTCGAATGATTTTTTACCTAAAGAAAATGTTTTTAATTTACGGATTCTATTTTTTGAGATTTTTATTTTTTTCATTTTGGCAAAATAAAATTTAGTGGATTTAATTAAAAAGATTTAGATTTACTATTAAAGTTTGCAAGGTATTTTTTGTTTATTAATATCTATATAGATCATATATTAAGAAGTTAACTCATCCTCTCTTCAATCACAATTATTGCTTAATTTAGAGGAATATTTCTCCTTTCCACTAGATGATTTCCAATTAGAAGCAATTCGGGCTATTAATAGCGGAAATTCTGTTGTTTTAACGGCACCAACAGGTTCTGGTAAAACATTGATAGGTGAATTTGCTATATATAGAGGCTTATCTCATGACAGTAGAGTTTTTTATACAACACCTTTAAAAGCACTATCAAATCAAAAGTTTAGAGATTTTTCTAATCAATATGGTGATAATAAAGTTGGTCTTTTAACTGGAGATATAAGTATAAATAGAGAAGCACCAATCTTAGTTATGACGACTGAGATTTTTAGGAACATGCTTTATGGCGAATTTGATGAATTTGATGATCCCTTAGAGAATTTAGAATCTGTGATTCTTGATGAATGCCATTATATGAATGACCCCCAAAGAGGCACAGTTTGGGAAGAAACTATAATCCATTGCCCTACTAGAACTCAAATAATAGCTTTATCAGCAACAATAGCCAATGCAGATCAACTACAAAATTGGATAGAAAAAGTTCATGGGCCCACAGTACTAATTAATAGCGATAAGAGACCAGTCCCACTTGATTTTATTTTTTGTAGTGGTAAAGGGCTCCATCCACTTTTAAATAATAAAGGTAATGGAATTCATCCAAACTGTAAGATTTGGCGAGCTCCTAAAGGGCAGAAAATGAGAGGAAAAGTGGGCAGGATAATGCAACCAAAGTCTCCTTCAATTGGCTTTGTGATCTCCAAACTAGCTGAACGAAATATGTTGCCAGCTATTTATTTTATCTTTAGTAGAAGAGGATGTGACAAGGCTATTGAGAATATAAAAGACTTAACTTTAGTAAGTTATTCAGAAGCGAATATGATATCCCAAAAATTAGATGTTTATCTTAAAAATAATCAAGAGGCAATTAAAGATAAATCTCAATGCGAGGCATTAAAACGAGGTATTGCATCTCACCATGCTGGATTATTGCCTGCATGGAAAGAATTGGTTGAGCAATTATTTCAGCAAGGTTTGATAAAAGTTGTTTTTGCAACTGAAACTCTTGCTGCAGGAATTAATATGCCCGCAAGAACCACCGTTATTTCTTCTTTATCAAAAAGGACAGAAGATGGGCACAGATTATTATTTAGCAGTGAATTTTTGCAAATGTCAGGAAGAGCTGGAAGAAGAGGAAAAGATACCCAAGGATATGTTGTTACATTACAAACAAGATTCGAAGGTGCTAAAGAAGCAAGTGCGCTGGCTATTAGCAAACCAAATTCTTTAGAGAGTCAATTCACTCCTAGTTATGGAATGGTGCTTAATCTTTTACAAAGTTATACTTTAGAAAAGTCTAAAGAATTAATTAAAAGAAGTTTTGGTAGTTTTTTATATTTAGGTGAATCTTCAGGTGAGAATATAATTCTTGAAAATTTAGATAAGGATTTAATTGAATTAAAAAAAATTACATCTGACGTTTCATGGAAAGATTTTGATGCCTACGAAAAGTTAAAAAATCGTCTTAAAGAGGAGAGAAGACTATTGAAAATTTTAGAAAAACAAGCAGCAGAAAAATTATCAGAAGAGATCACTAATGCGCTCCCATATATTAAAGATGGAAGCTTAATTTCAATCAAAGCTCCTCAAATTAAAAGAAAAATTGTTCCAGGATTAATTTGTAAGAAAATATATGACTCCCAAAAAATAAAGAGTTTATTGTGTTTGACAGTTGATAATTTATTTATTCTTATAAAACCCTCATACATTGTAAGTATTTTTAATGATTTGGATGCAATTGATGTCTTAGGACTTGAAGTACCCAAGATGTATTTTTCTGGAGAGGTATTTAGGGGAGATGATATGTCGCAGTGTTATGCGGATCGAATTTTAGAAGTTTCTAAAAAAAATGATTTACAAACTCCACAATATGATTTGTCAACAGAAGTTTTGGCACAACAGCAACAAATTAATAATTTAGAAGAAACAGTTAATGATCATCCCGCCCATAGATTTGGAGACTCTAGGAAATTAAAGAAATATAGAAAAAGAATTGTTGATGTTGAACAAGAAATATATATGAGAAAAAAACTTCTTGAGGATAAAGAAAATCATAACTGGAGAACTTTTACCGATTTGATTAAAATTTTGAATCATTTCGGTTGTTTAAATGATTTGGAATTGACAGAAGTTGGACAAACAGTTGGTGCAATAAGAAGTGAAAATGAATTATGGATAGGTCTTGTTTTAGTTAGTGGTTATTTAGACGATTTAGATCCTCCTGACTTAGCTGCAATTATTCAAGCTATATGTGTTGATATAAGGAGACCTAATCTTTGGTGTAATTTCAAGCCTTCTTTAAAGGTAATAGATGTTTTTAATGAATTAGATGGTTTAAGAAAATTAGTCGCTTCTCAACAAAATAAGTTTCATATTGAAATTCCTATCTATTTAGAAACAGAGTTGACTGGAATTATTTCTGAATGGGCAAGAGGAAAAAAATGGAAAGATTTGGTTTTTAATACTTCATTAGACGAAGGTGATGTAGTGAGGATTATTAGAAGATCAATTGATGTTCTTTCTCAAGTGCAATACTGTATTGGTGTTAGTAATATATTAAAAAGCAAAGCAAAGCTAGCATTAAAAGCTATTAATCGTTTTCCTGTTTCTGAATCTAATGATCTTATAAAAGTCTCTGAAGATATCAATCCTGCAACAAAAAGAATTGACAATAATTCTTAAATTTTTTTAATCAAATCATAGAATTGATATTCATTGCTTCATCAAATTCATCTTCGTTTAAATAACCTAATTTAAGTGTTGCCTCTTTTAAATTTAATGATTCTTTGAAGGCAAGGTTTGCAATTTCAGCTGCTTTTTCATAACCAACTTTTGGGACTATGGCTGTAACTAACATTAATGAATTTTCTAAATTTAACTTCATTTTCTTTTGATTAGGCTCCATACCATCAACTAATTTTATTCTGAAGTTTTCTATTACATTTTTAAGTAATTTTAAACTTGTGAGAATATTAAATCCAATAAGAGGCTTATATTCATTCATCTGTAAAGTGCCGCTAGAATTTGCCATTGATACTGCATATTCAAGACCCATTATCTGAGTGCAAACCATTGATAAGGCTTCGCATTGAGTTGGATTAACTTTGCCTGGCATGATAGAACTTCCAGGTTCATTTTGAGGAATAATTAGTTCATATATTCCTGATCTTGGACCAGAAGATAAAATTTTTATATCATTTGAAATTTTAAATAATGCACCTGCTAATATTTTTATCTGACTCATTACTTGAGCAAGACGATCATGCGAGGCCATGATAGAAAAATTATTTTTTGATTTATAGAACATTAGATTAGTATCATCGGAAATTGATTTTATAGACTCTTCACAAAATCCTTTTGGACAATTAATCCCCGTACCAACTGCAGTTCCTCCCAGAGGTAAGAAATACAATTCATTCAGACTCATCATAATTGCATTCTCAGCATCTTTAAGTTGCTCTGACCATCCTGATATTTCTTGCCCAAAAGTAAGTGGAACTGCATCTTGAAAATGGGTTCTTCCTATTTTTATAAGGTCTTTCCATTCTTCACTTTTTTTATCAAGGATCTTAGTAAGTTCCCTGATGGTTGGAACTAAATTTTTGATTATTTCATTAACAACTGATATTTGAATAGCCGCAGGAAAAGTATCATTAGTTGACTGAGATTTATTTACATCATCATTAGGATGAATTGGTTGATGACTTCCGAGCTCTGAATTTGTTTTTAATGCTGCAATATTTGAAATTACCTCATTAACATTCATATTTGTTTGCGTGCCACTTCCTGTTTGCCAAACCTTTAAGGGAAACTGTGAATCATGAAGCCCATCAAGTATTTCTGTACATGCCTCTACAATCAAATCTTTTTTTCTTTTATCTATTAACCCTAAATTGAAATTAGCGATTGAAGCAGCTTTTTTTATGAGGGTGAGTGAATAAATTAATTCAATTGGAATTAATTCTTCTCCAATAGAAAAATTTTTTATCGATCTTTGTGTTTGAGCCCCCCACAAAGCTTCAATAGGAACCTCTATTGTTCCCATACTATCTTTTTCAAGCCTAAAGTTTTTTGTCATTATTCCTCTGAAAACACTGGTTTAACTTAGATAAGGTTTTCAGCAATCCTAGATACCTAACTTCTCCCATATTACACTTAAATTATTGAGATGAATTGAAGGATTAAAACATTCTTCTAAGTCACTTTGATCAATAAAATCCATTATTTCATTATCTCTCTCTATATTTTGTTTGAAATTCCCATTTTCGGTATTCCACGCATGATGCGCATTTTTTTGTACTAAGCTATAAGCCTTTTCTCTAGACAACCCTTTCTCCACAAGCAAAAGTAAAACTTTCTGACTAAAGATGACACCACCATATATATTTAAATTTTTGAGCATATTTTTTGGATAAACTTCCAAATTCCTTACTATATCTTTCATTTCCCTGAGCATAAAATGCAAACAGATTGAGACATCAGGTAACATGATACGTTCATTTGAACTATGGCTTATATCTCTTTCGTGCCATAGTGGAACATTTTCCAGTGCTGTTAAGACGTAACTCCTCAAAATTCTTGCTAAACCGCTTACTCTTTCACTTCGAATAGGATTTCTTTTATGAGGCATGGCAGAACTTCCTTTTTGCCCTTTTGTAAAGCCCTCCTCAACTTCTAAAACATCAGTTCTTTGTAAATTTCTTATTTCAGTTGCGAATCTATCTAGAGAAGCGCCAACTAGTGCAATAGTTTGAACATATTCTGCATGTCTGTCTCTCGATATGACCTGCGTACTTGCTGTATCTGGCTTTAAGCCGAGTAAATCACAAGTTATTTGTTCTACTTTGGGATTCGTATTAGCGTAAGTTCCCATTGCACCACTTATTTGTCCAATAGCTACAGATTCTTTCAGTGTTAATAATCTTTTTTTGTTCCTTAATATTTCTGCTAACCATCCAGCAAGTTTAAAACCGAAGGAGATTGGCTCCCCATGAATTGCATGAGATCTGCCAATCATTAAGGTATTTTTATGCTCCCCTGCTAATAATCTGACTTCATTTTCTAGGTTCTCAATTTCTTCTAATAATAATTCGCAAGAATCTTTTAACTGAAGAGATAAGCCAGTATCAAGTACATCACTACTGGTCATACCAACATGTATATATCTTCCAGAATCTCCTACAAATTCATTAACGCTTGTAAGAAATGCTATGACATCATGTTTAACTTCTTTCTCAATTTCTGTAATTCTAGATTCATCAAATTTTGCATTTGAACGTATCTCTTGCATGGCATTCTCAGGAATTTTTCCCAGGGAAAAATTTGCTTCACATGCAGCTATTTCAACCTTAAGCCAACTCTGGAATTTTGCGCTATCAGTCCAGATTTTCCCCATTTCGGGTAATGTGTAACGCTCGATCACAATTTTTTTTAATTATCAATTTAAACTTTATAACCAAAATCGAATTATTGCTCTATACCTTAAAGATGTAATTGCCATTGAAGATATTTGCCTGGCTATTATTTTCTTATGTAACATTTTTCTGGCTAATTAAGAAAGCTTAAATATAAAAATGTTTGCATTTATTCCTTTATTCCTTTCGTTAATAATGGGTAATTTTTTAGTTCTTATTTAAAATTGGAAGGTATTAAAGAATTTGGATCTTAATCTTGTAGAAGTTCATTATTCAGTCTTTTTTTATTGATTAATAGATGATTAAAAAAAGTAGATTAGACCTTTATCTTCTTAAAAGTGGTTTGTGCGAAACTCGTCAAAAAGCCCAAGGTTTAATTCTTGCGGGCAAGGTTAGAGATATCAATGGAAAAGTATGGGATAAACCTGGACAACAAGTATTAATTGGATCTGAATTTTTTATTGATTCCGCGCCTATGTTTGTATCAAGGGGAGGCGAAAAATTATTGGAGGCATTTAAAAAACTTGAAATTAAAGTAAAAGACAAAATATGTATTGACGCAGGAATCTCTACTGGGGGATTTACTGATTGCTTGTTGCAACAAGGCGCAAAGTTAGTTTATGGGATAGATGTTGGTTATGGACAAACTGCATGGAAGATTAGAAATAACCCAAAAGTTATACTTTTTGAACGAACTAATATTAGAAATTTAAAACCTAATGATCTTTTATCTAGAAGTGATGAATTACCAAATTTTGTTGTTGCTGATTTGTCTTTTATTTCATTAAAGTTAGTTTTTCAATCTATTAGTAATTTATTAGAAGGTGATTGTATTGAGGGAATATTTTTAATTAAACCCCAATTTGAGGTAGGTAAAGATAAAGTCAGTAAAGGAGGTGTTGTTCGCAATCCTAAATTCCATACTGAGGCTATAGAGTCTGTTATCTATGCTGCTAAGAATTTCCAATGGAATATAAAGAATTTGATAGCTTCTCCCCTGGTAGGTCCTGCTGGAAATCATGAATATCTAGCTTGGATGACCTTAGGAAGTCAATCAAATAAAAGTATTAATAGTGAATATATACAAAATTTAGTAAAAGAAACTCTTTGAATTAAAGAGCTTCTTCGTCTTTGTCGCCAGTTCTAATTCTTACAACTGAATCAATTGATGTGATGAATATTTTTCCGTCACCTATCTCTCCAGTTTTTGCTGCTTCAGCAATAGCATCTATGACTGAATTAACCTTTTCGTCTTCTACGACAACTTCCACTTTAAGTTTTTGAAGGAATTCAACAGTAAATTCGGAACCTCTATATCTTTCAACTTGTCCTTTTTGCCTTCCAAAACCCCTAACTTCACTAACTGTCATTCCAACAATACCGGAATTTACTAATGCAATTTTTACATCCTCCAGCTTAAATGGACGTATGATTGCTTCAATTTTCTTCATGATTAAAGGTTTAACATTCCTATTTTAATTGTTTTTTGGGAAAACATCCAACATTGAAATATCTGAAAAACATTGAACATTAAGGCCTGCATTCTTGGCGTCTTCAATTAATAGTTTGGAGTTTTCTTCAGAAATTATTACTGTACTATTTGATAACGCTTCCCACTGATCATTCTCAAAGTGTGTTTGAAGCCATAACATTCCAATTGCAGTTTTTGGTTGAAGGGATTTATTTAAGTTGTTATCGATCGTTATCAAACAAATGTCCATTAATTATTTATTGAACTAAACACATATAAACCTTTCGGCGGACATTGTGAATGTTACTATTGATACAAAAATAAGATTTAACAGCTTTTGACTTAGTCAATTGTAATACTTAGATTTGTTGATACTTTCGCGAATTTTTATCTTTATATATAGTTTTTATATAGGTTTAGTAAAAAAGTTCTACTAAAAATGAGTACAGCTAAATTAGAAGATTCGACTAAAAGACCGCTATATGGTGAAAGAATTATTGAAGAATCAAAAATAATTTGTTTCGATAATCCAAATAAGAAAAGAATTTATGAAATTTCTATTCAGTTACCTGAATTTACATGTAAGTGCCCCTTTTCTGGTTATCCAGATTTTGCAAAGCTAAATATTATTTATCAACCTAATTTGAAAGTCTATGAGTTGAAGTCTTTAAAGCTTTATATTAATAATTTTAGGGATATAAAAATATCACATGAGGAAGTTGTGAATAGAATTATGGATGATTTAGTGAATGAAGGTTCCCCTCACTGGATACATTTAAATGCTGCATTTAACCCCAGAGGGAATGTTTCTATGCAGTTAGATATTTTTAGTGGGCAGAAAAGAAATTAAAAATTTTTTATTTCGTCTGATAATTTAAAGAATTCTTTTTTAAAACCAACTAGATTTTTATTACTAAGGCCTCCAATAGATAACTTCTGTGATTCTTTATTTACCAGAATCCATAATTGGTTGGTTGGTATAAGACTTATTATTGTTCCAAAAATTATTAAGATAAAAGAAAAGTAAATAAATGGTATAGACGGATCATTTTTAATAATTAATCCACTGCTGGGGATTATTTTTTTCAGAGATACTTTTGAAGAGTTAACTTCTAAAGGATCGTCATTGATATAGAGATTATTCCCGGAAAAATTTTCTATATTCGAAATTTTAAGTGGACCATTTTCATTATCTATTGTTAAAAGGAAATTTTTTTTAGTCTCCGATCCTAATTCAATTAAAACTCCCCAAACTTGATTGCCGATTTCTGGAATCTCCTTTAATTGTAATTGATAAAGGATATGATCTATTTCTAAAACAACATTTGATATTGCCCAATCTGCTTGATAAATAGTTAATCCTTTAAACCTGATTGGGTGATTAACTTTGGTGGTTTTTATTTCATTTAAATTTAGATCTTCAGAAGAAAAATTTAATTTTGAAATAAACTGTTTGGGTACACCATCACTTTCTCTTTCAATAGAAAAATCGACTAATTTTACATTGGCTTTTGAGTTTGTGCTCTCATTAACAAGATCTAAAGTTTCTCCTGGCAATAAATATTGTTCTTTTGATTGACTTGTAAAACTTCCATATGCTGAACCTATAAGTAAGACTATTAAGCCGATATGTACAACTAAAGGACCGATTTTTCCAATTAACCCCTTTCTTGCAGAAATATGACTATTAAATTTGTATGTTTTCCATCCTTTTTTTTTAAGCAATAAATCCACTTTTGATATATGTTCTCCATCTTTATTGATTGGATGACTTGTAGTTAGTTGCAGTTTGCTAAATTTTTTTTCACTCTTATATTCAATCCATTTTAATGAAGCTTTTAATGAAGGAATTTGCCTCCTGAAACTACAAGCTGCCAGAGAAATGCAAAGAAGAATTAATGTAAATAAAAACCAAAAGCTTGTATATATATGATCCAATTGAAGATTTAAGACTTTTTCTCCATCTAAAAATCCAAAAATGGGAGCTTTATCAAAATTATCAATATAAAATTTATTATTATTATCTTGAGGTATAAAAGTACCTATGCCACTGGCAATAGCTATGAAGATTATCAGTGATATTGCGAATCTTAAACTTGATATTTTTAAAATTAGATTCTTAAAAATAATCATTTAAATCCAATTTGAAAATAAATTTAATAATCCTAGTGCTACTAAAAATACCCCACTTAAGGTGGGAATAATTTGACTAAATTTTCTAAGCTCTAAAAATTTTTTTAAGTTTTCTGCCGTGGCTCCCGCAATAATTAATGGAGTCACTTGACCTATTCCGAAGAAAAATAAAAAAATAATTGAGATTATTGGGTTTTTGGCTTGCGATACCCAAGCTAGAAGAGTCGCTAAAACAGGAGTGATGCAAGGTGAAGAGGCTAGTCCAAAAGTAGTTCCTATTGCAAAAGGTGCTATGAGGGATGGAACCTTGTCCTCTATTATTTTTAGATCAGGTCCATTCGGGAACTGAAACTTTAGGATTCCTAATAAATTTAAACCCATTATTATTGCTACTAAGGCAACAAATGAAGTGTAATAAGATGAAATTTGACCATATATTTTGCCTAAGAATCCACTGGCAGCACCAAGCAAAACTAGTGAAAAAACTACTCCTCCCGAGAAACTAATAAGTTTAAATTTATTTTTTTCTGTTCCCCCTATGTAAGCAATAGTGATAGGTAATAATGATATTGAGCAAGGCCCAAGACTTGTTAAAAGTCCTGCGCTAAAAACCAAAAATATAGTAAATGGACTAGGGTTACTAAGACCATCCTGCATAAGCAGATTACCCTTTTGAGATAATTCTGAAATAACTAAATTAAATGATTCGATAGCTTGAGTTAAATCTTTTAAATTCTAACTAATTAAGAGTCTTTCGTGTACTAATCATACCAATGAATCCTGTTGACTCTAATGAACATCTCACTAACATCCCTGCAATAAAAAAAGACGCTATTAATGAATTGCCACCATAGCTAATGAAAGGTAGAGGTAAGCCTGTAGTAGGCATTGAACCTGTTGCTACAGCAATATGCATTATTGATTGACCTGTCAATAATACACCACATCCCATAGCAACTAATTTTGTATAGTTGTTCCTGCACTTAAGACTAATTCTTAGGCTTATATAACAGAATACTGCTAAAAATCCTAAGAATAAAGTACACCCCAATAAACCAAATTCTTCTGCAAAAATGGCAAAAATAAAATCTGTATACATGAACGGTAGATACTGTAATTTTTGTATAGACAGTCCAAAACCTTGGCCAAATAGACCACCTGAACCTATAGCTAATAAACTCTGAACCAATTGAAATCCATTTTCTTGTTGATCTTTCCAAGGATTTATAAATGAAGTAACTCTCATTTTTTGATATTCGTTACTAAGGATGCTTATACATCCAGTAATGAATCCTATTGAAGCAAATGAGCAAAGTGAGCTAAGTTTTACTCCTCCACATAAACCCATTACCCAAAGTAGAATTCCAGTTAATGATGCAGTACTTAAATTAGGCTGTTTTAGTATTAAAAAAATTAATAAACCAAAGGATATTATTGAAATTAATTTTTTATCATTCTTTATTAGATTCCAATGTGCGAAAAGATTAGAGGCTTCTAGAATTAGAAAAGGTTTGATTAATTCAGATGGCTGCAGAAGTAAATTGCCAAGCACTAGCCATCTTGAAGATCCATTGACTGTAATTCCAGCAAAATTGGTAAGGAAAATCAAAAAGAATAGAATATAAAAAATAATTTTTGAAAGTTTTAAAAGGTTTCTAATGTTTGTATGAAGAACCAAATAAAATAGACCAATTCCTGGAATTGTCCAAATGATTTGTTTTTTTAAGAAGTAAGCCCAATTTCCCATTTCCCTACTAGCTACCCACCAACTTGATGATCCTAGTATGCATATTCCTAATATTGACCAAATTCCAATGAGGATAATGAGGATTTTTGCCTCATATGGCCATATCGTCCAAGGTAATGGAAATATAGACTCTGTTAAAATGCTTAAATTTTTTTTGTAATTAGTACTAAAGTTTTTTTTTCTTTTAGAAATTCTTTTATATTTTATTTTTTCTTGACTTATCTCCAATTTTTTAGATGTATATGTACTATTGAGACGTTTAATTTAGATTTTGCCAAGTCTTTTATTAACGTTTTAAATTGTTAAAGCAATTAAAAAGATGACTTTTTATAAATTTTATTTTTGATGAACAAAGTAAAAAATGATCTATGGATTCATCATAAATCTTAAGAATTAATTTTTTATAAAAAAAAACTAGCTAAAAGGCCCCTCTCCGTGATAGATTCCGTGAGTTTATATACTTACTTCAAACCATTAAGAGGGGTTTCTAAACTATGTTCACATCAGTGGACTCAAATAGAAAAAAACTTGAGCATCCTTCTAATAAGAATGTTCAATTTCCTCGATCCCTGAATAATTCAATCATCAAAGAAAGTAAATCTGGCATTGCCAATCAAATAGATCATTTGCTTTCTCAAAATGATGAATACACAAAATTGCAATTAACAATTTTTGGAATTACTTTTATTTTTTCTATTTTATTAGCATCAATAACTGGAATTTTTCTAGGCTTTACCTTTGGTTTTAGTATTTTTACAGGTGCAATTTCTGGCATTTTTTACCTACGTTTGCTTGCCAAAAGTATAGGGAAACTTGGTAAAGAATCATCAGGTGTATCAAAATTGCAACTATTAGTTCCAGTTTGCCTCTTTATTTTTGCGAGCAAGCTAGGATCTTTAGATATTTTTCCTGCGATGATAGGGTTTTTCATTTATAAACCTTCACTCATTCTTTATTTTTCACGTTCTTAAGTAAATTTTTTATTCAAAACAAATGTTTATTAATTCCTTGCTAACAAATTTTGCAGCATTAGAAGTTGGTCAACATCTTTACTGGCAAATTGGAAATATCAGACTTCATGGGCAAGTATTTTTAACATCTTGGATTTTATTAGGAGCGTTATTAGTTTTTATTTCTTTAGGAACTAAAAAAATGGAAAATGATCCTAAAGGCCTTCAAAACTTGCTTGAGTTTCTCTGGGATTACATAAGAGATCTTGCTAGGACGCAAATAGGCGAAAAAGTATATAGAGATTGGATGCCATTTATAGGTACTTTATTTTTATTTGTCTTTGTTAGTAATTGGGGAGGTGCTTTAATTCCTTGGAGATTGATTAAGTTGCCAAGTGGAGAGTTAGGTGCACCTACTGCAGATATCAATACAACTATAGCCTTGGCTTTATTAGTTTCACTTTCTTATTTCTATGCAGGTTTAAGCAATAAGGGTTGGAGATACTTCGAATATTATGTTCACCCAACTCCGATCATGCTTCCTTTCAAAATTCTAGAGGACTTTACAAAACCTTTATCACTTTCTTTCAGGCTTTTTGGAAATATTTTGGCTGATGAACTGGTTGTTGGTGTTCTAGTCTTTTTAGTCCCGCTAATTCTCCCAATACCTGTTATGTTCCTAGGATTATTCACTAGTGCAATTCAGGCATTGATTTTCGCAACTTTGGCGGCCTATTACATAGGAGAAGCTGTTGAAGAACATCATTAGCTGTCTTCCAATAAATTCAGACGCTTTTACAAAGTGTCTGTAATCTGGCAAAATATCTAATCGCGTAGGTCTGAAAATATCAGACCCATTCTTAAAATAAAGGATGTCCAAGCGTGTATGACAACAAAGATTATCACAAGTATTAAGCTCTTTATTTCAAAATTATGGATTCGATTACTTCCGCTGCATCAGTTGTAGCTGCTGGTTTAGCAGTTGGTCTAGGTGCTATTGGCCCAGGCCTTGGACAAGGTAACGCAGCTCAAGGCGCTGTTGAGGGTATTGCCCGTCAGCCAGAAGCTGAAGGTAAAATCAGAGGAACTCTTCTTTTATCTTTCGCTTTCATGGAGTCATTAACAATTTACGGATTAGTTGTGGCTTTAGTACTACTTTTTGCGAATCCTTTTTCCTAAAAGTTAATATTGCTTCTAATCCTTATTAGCAATATTTAAATTTAATTTTTTAACTTCAACTAAAACATATGTTGGCCTTTAATTTTTTTGGTGCTACAGAAGGTGGATTATTTGATATAAATGCCACTTTGCCACTAATGGCGATACAAGTAGTTGCACTTACTTACATATTAAATTCTCTCTTTTTTAAGCCTGTTGGCAATGTTGTAGAAAAAAGAGAAAAGTTTGTAAGTAATAACATTATTGAGGCCAAAAATAAACTTTCTGAGGTTAAAAAATTAGAAGCTGATTTATTAACTCAGCTTCAAAGTGCTCGTACAGAAGCCCAAAGAATTGTGAGCGAAGCTGAAAATGAGTCTGACAAGCTTTATAAAGAAGCACTAGAACTTGCTAACAATGAAGCAAATGCTTCAAAAGAAAAAGCAAGACTAGAAATTGAAAGTCAGACGTCTGCTGCTCGTGATCAACTTTCTAAACAGGCTGATGATCTAAGCAAACTTATTGTTAATAGATTGATTCTAGAAAAATGAATTTAACTCTTTTAGCTACAGAAGGTTTTGGATTGAACTTCAATTTATTCGAAACTAATATCCTTAATTGGGCTGTAGTAGTTTTCGGTCTTTATAAATTTTTGCCTGGTTTCTTAGGTAAAATGCTTCAAAAAAGGAGAGAAGGAATCCTTCTTGAATTAAAAGATGCTGAAGATCGACTACTAAATGCAACTCAAGCTTTAGAAAAAGCGAAGAAAGATTTATCTTCAGCAGAAGAAAAAGCTTCTCAAATAAAAGCAGATTCCCTTAAAAGATCTGAATCAATCAGAATGGAAAGTGAGAAAAAAGCTATAGAGGAGATGGCTCGAATTAAACAAAGTGCAATCTCTGATGAGAGCTCTGAAGCATCCAGAGCAATTTCTCAACTTCGAAAAGAAGCTGTTGAACTGGCAATTAAGAAAGCCTTAGATTCTCTCCCAAATCGACTTGATAAAACAACACAAGAAAATTTGGTAACTCAATCAATTAATAATATTGAGGTGAACTAATGCCACTTTTAAATTCAGTTACTACACCATACGCAGAGGCATTACTTCAAGTTGTGAATGAAAATTTGCAAACTGAAGAGATGGTTTCTGAGGTCAAACAACTCTTGGAATTAATAAATGATTCCCCTGAATTGGAGAAGGCACTATCCTCTCCCATTTTAGAGACAGATGCTAAGAAGAAAATCATCATTGAAATTTTTTCAAATAAGGTTAATTCTTCTTTACTGAATTTCTTAAAATTATTGGCCGATAGGCAAAGAATTGGAATCCTTACTTCAATTCTCGATAGGTTTTTAGAGATTTACCGAGAAAATAGTAATATTGCTTTGGCAACTGTTACTTCTGCAGTCGAGCTTACTGATGAACAGAAAGGTTTAATTACCAAAAAGATCATCAATATTGCTGGAACAGAAAAATTAGAACTTGTAACTAAAATCGATCCATCTCTCATTGGTGGTTTCGTCGCCAGTGTAGGATCAAAAGTAATTGATGCTTCTCTTGCTTCACAAATAAGAAAACTTGGCTTATCTCTTTCCAAGTAACTTTTAAATCAACCTTAAATTCTTAAATCCATGGTATCTATACGCCCTGATGAAATCAGTTCAATCTTAAAACAACAGATAACTGATTACGACCAATCTGTAAGTGTTAGCAATGTAGGCACTGTTCTGCAAATTGGTGATGGCATTGCAAGAATATATGGCTTGGATCAGGTCATGGCAGGTGAGTTATTAGAATTTGAGGATGGTACCGAAGGTATAGCTTTAAATCTTGAAGATGATAATGTTGGAGCCGTTTTAATGGGTGAGGCACTTGGTGTTCAAGAAGGAAGTAACGTTAAGTCCACAGGTAAAATCGCATCTGTTCCTGTTGGTGAAGCAATGCAGGGGAGAGTTGTTAATCCTCTCGGACAACCAATAGATGGGAAAGGAGAAATTCCAACGAGTGATACAAGATTGATTGAAGAAATGGCTCCTGGAATAATCAAGAGAAGATCAGTGCATGAACCAATGCAAACAGGTATCACATCTATTGATGCAATGATTCCTGTTGGAAGAGGACAAAGAGAATTAATTATTGGTGATAGACAAACTGGAAAATCTGCGATTGCTATTGACACAATAATTAACCAAAAAGGTCAAGACGTAGTTTGTGTTTACGTAGCTATTGGCCAGAAGTCAGCATCAGTAGCAAACATAGTAGAGGTTTTAAGAGAGAGAGGAGCACTAGATTATACAGTCGTGGTTAGTGCAGGAGCTTCAGAACCAGCGGCTTTACAGTACTTAGCTCCTTATACCGGTGCAGCAATCGCTGAACATTTTATGTATCAAGGTAAAGCAACACTTGTTATTTATGATGACCTAACAAAACAAGCTCAGGCTTATAGACAAATGTCTCTTCTTTTAAAAAGACCTCCAGGAAGAGAGGCTTACCCGGGAGATGTTTTCTACTTACATAGTAGATTGTTAGAAAGAGCAGCAAAGCTTTCTGATGCTATGGGAGGAGGCTCTATGACAGCTCTTCCAATTATTGAAACTCAGGCTGGGGACGTTTCGGCTTATATTCCAACTAATGTTATTTCAATTACAGATGGACAAATATTTTTGAGTGCAGATTTGTTTAACTCAGGATTAAGACCAGCTATTAATGTTGGTATTTCTGTTAGCCGTGTTGGAGGAGCCGCTCAGACAAAAGCAATTAAAAAAATTGCAGGAACTTTAAAATTAGAACTCGCACAGTTTGATGAACTAGCTGCTTTTTCTCAATTTGCATCTGATCTCGATGAAGCAACTCAGCAACAACTTGAACGAGGCAAAAGATTAAGAGAATTATTAAAGCAACCTCAATTCTCTCCGCTAAACCTTGCAGAACAAGTTGCAGTTGTTTATGCAGGAGTTAAAGGTCTTATTGATGAAGTACCTGTTGAAGATGTTACTAAATTTGCAACTGAACTTAGGGAATACCTAAAGTTGAATAAAGCAGAATTTATAGAAGAGATTCTTAAAGAAAAGAAATTAAATGATGGATTAGAAGCAACGCTAAAAGAGGTGATAAACGAAGTTAAATCATCAATGCTTGCCACAGTTTAAATTTATTTAAGGAGATACCATGGCAAATCTTAAAGAGATTAGAGATAGAATCGTTTCCGTTAAAAATACAAGAAAAATAACGGAGGCTATGAGACTTGTTGCAGCTGCAAAAGTAAGGAGAGCTCAAGATCAAGTTCTCAAAAGTAGACCTTTTGCAGATAAACTTGCTCGGGTTTTAGAAAATATTCAATCTAGAGTACAATTCGACGCTATCGACTCTCCTCTATTATCGAAGAGAGAAGTAAAGACCATCTCCTTGGTTTGCATCACTGCGGATAGAGGTTTATGCGGTGGTTACAACACAAATATAATAAAAAAGGTAGAAATAAGATACGCAGAATTAGTCAAACAAGGGTATCAGCCAAATTTGATTTTAGTAGGGAAGAAAGCTATTGGATATTTTCAAAATAGAAAAGATAGATATGTAATCAAAAGTACTTTCAAAGAATTAGAACAAGTACCCACGGTCAAGGACTCTGAGGGAGTTACAAATGAGATTTTAGCTGAATTCCTTTCAGAAAATTCTGATAGGATAGAAATTATCTATACGAAGTTCATAACTCTAGTTAGCTGCGCCCCTGTCGTACAAACATTATTGCCACTTGATCCTCAAGGTATTGCTGAGGAAAATGATGAAATTTTTAGGTTGACTACAAAAGATAGTAAGTTACTTGTTGAAAAATCAAATATTGAAAAAAGTGAATCAGAGAAGTTGCCATCAGATATCGTCTTTGAACAAAGTCCTGATCAATTATTAGATTCTTTATTACCATTATATTTACAGAATCAGGTATTAAGAGCTCTTCAAGAGTCGGCAGCTTCAGAACTTGCTTGCAGGATGACCGCGATGAATAATGCGAGTGATAATGCTAAAGAATTAGCAAGTACTTTGAATCTAACCTATAACAAAGCCAGACAAGCAGCTATCACTCAAGAAATATTAGAAGTTGTTGGAGGTTCAGCAGTTTAGTAATTAGATTTAGGATATGCCTGAATACAATATCAAAGTTCAATTTGAGCAAAAGACTTTTAGTTTTTTATGTCCTGATGATCAAGATATTATTTCAGCGGCAAAAATGCATGGAATAGATTTACCAAGTAGTTGTTGTTCAGGAGTTTGTACAGATTGTGCATCCATGATATTAGAAGGATCTGTAGATCAGGAGGATGCGATGGGATTAAATGATGATTTAAGGGAAAAGGGCTTTGCACTCTTATGTGTGGCATTTCCTAAATCAGATATGAATATTGTTATTGGTAAAGAAGTCGAAGATGATTTATATAATGATCAATTTGGTAAATATCAAAAATGAAATTAAGTTCAGTTGATTATTATTTAGATTGGCCAGTTTCAATAAAATTAAAAAATTTAAGGAAATTTATCATTGCAAATTTAGAAAAAAAGGGTGATTTAATTCGATGGTCAATTGTTGATATTCAAAATTCTATTGACTCTTTTGGAACAAAAAAACTTAAAATTAAAGCTGTCTTAGTTAATTAAAAAATATAAATTGAAATATTTTTAATAATGGAAAATTCACCAACAATATTTATTGTTCCAACTGGCATTGGTTGTGAAGTAGGAGGTTTCGCTGGGGATGCACTTCCAACCGCTAAATTATTAGCATCGGCAAGTGGATGTTTAATTACACATCCAAATGTTATGAATGGCGGTACTCTTTCTGAAAAAGATAAAAATATTTTTTATGTTGAGGGTTATAGTTTAGACCGACTTGCTAAAGGAGAAATCGCTTTAAAAAGGGTAAAGCAACAGAAAATTGGAATAATTTTTGATTCAGCCATTGAAAAAGAAATATTAGTGAGACATTTACAAGTTGCTGATGCATGTGTTTCTACTTTAGGTATCAATATTCATTCTTATGTGATTACAAAAAAGCCATTAAACTTAGTTATTGATCCAGATTCTTCAAAAATCAGTGGTGGCACAATTGAAAATCCTGATACTCTAATTGATGCTGGAAAATGTTTAATAGAAAAAGGAGTTTCGGCAATAGCAATTGTGGCAAAATTTCCAGATGATGCAGATTCTCTGGAAACAAATATCTATCGAGAGGGAAAAGGGGTTGATCCTATTTCTGGAGTTGAAGCAGTTATAAGTCATTTAATTAGCAAATATTTAAAAGTTCCCTGTGCACACGCACCTGCTTTAAATCCAATTGAATTGAATGAAAATTTAGATCCTCGTGCAGCTGCAGAGGAAATAGGATACACCTTTTTACCATCAGTACTGATTGGGTTAAGCAATGCACCTGATATTGTTGAATTGCCAGCTAAAAATGAATCAATATCAATACACCCTGATCAGATTGAATCTATTGTTGTTCCTAATGGGGCACTAGGTGGAGAAGCAGTATTAGCAGGAATTGAAAAAGGTTTAAATATTATCTCTGTAAAAAATCAAAATACATTAAAAGTGACAAATGAGTTTTATGATTATCCCAATCTTTTTGAAGTGGATAATTATTTAGAAGCTGCAGGCATAATTCTTGCTATTAGAAAAGGTATAAATCTTAATTCACTTAAAAGGCCTTTAAAAAAAATCCAAGAATATTCTCATCTGAGAACCCACTTTACTGAAATTAAAGATGACTAATATTTCCAAAAAATATTTTGCATTTTTAGCAATAATTCCAATATTTCCTGTATTAGCAGTACCTATAATGACAGATCAGATGAGAGAGGAAGCTTATGCTGCCAGCGTAATAGGAGCTAACCTTTGCTATTTAAAAAAAGGTAGGCTAGATGAAAGAACATTTATTTTAAACGTTGAAAAAGTAATTAAAGATAAGGGTTATAGTCTTGAGGTCTTAAATAAGGACGAAGTTCAAGAAGTTGGTAAGTTAGTTGCCAAGAAACTTGGAAATGATTG
>QCDL01000012.1 GCA_003280915.1 Prochlorococcus sp. AG-355-I04
GTACAAAAGAAAAAGAAATTGAACTAGAAAAGAAAAATGCAATTTCTATAGTTGAATTAAAAAGCCAAAAATTAGAAAGTGAATTAGAAAAATTAAAGTTAAATAATAAAATTGAAATTAAAAATATTGAAAACACTCATAACGCTTTAATCCAGTCCCAGCTAAAACAAATTAAGGATTTGAAGGAATTCAGAAATAATACTTCTCCATTTTATTTAGGCAACTCATTAGAAGAATTCATAGAAACCATATTTAATAAGAATGTTAGACCGCTTTTACCTAATATAAAATTTACAAGAGATACAAAATTAGCTAATTCTGAAAAGGGAGATTTTAAATATGAAGAGAAACTTCCTTCTGGCAAGCAACTGAAAATATTTATAGAGTGCAAAAACGAAAAAATAGATCAAGATAAAGGTACAAAAAATTCTGATCATTTTAAAAAACTTGATAAAAATAGAAAGGATAAAGGATTTGAATATTCCTTACTTGTGAGTACCTTAGAACCAAAAAATGATTTCTATAATTGTGGACCTGTGAAAATCCAGGATTATCAAAATATGTATACAACAAGACCAGAGGGATTTCTAAATATTATCTATATGATCAGGGACTTTGAGTTAAAACAAATGAATCTATATATAGAAAATCAAAAATTCAAAGAGGAGAATATTGACGTTATTTTATTCAGAGAAGCATTAGATAGTATAAAAATATCAGCGAGCAACAATTATGAAAAAGTTGCTACAAGATCTGAAAAATTCAAAGGAACAATTAATTCTATTATCAAAAGTCTTGAAAAATTAAGGGATGAAGATATTGATTTTATTATCAATCAGACCAGAATTGGGAATCAAAAAATACAAGACATTACAGTGAGAAAATTAACAAAGAATAGTCCTTCTTTAAAGAAAAAGTTCGAAGAAATTAAAGGCAAGAAATAATTACAAATCTATAAAACATATCCTATATATCAAAAAAATATGGAATCAAATAAAAATTTATCTAATCTAGATATAAAAGTTTTAAGTGATATTTTTCATCATTTAAATGAGATAAACCAATTATGTAATCTTTTAAGAGAAATTTTTTTTAATTCAACAGATATTGTTGATAAATTAAATAGATCAATTTCATTTTTAAATAAATTTGAAGACATATTTATTTATATTGATCAAGAAGGATCACTAATTAAAAAACAAAAAAAAGTTGATAGAAATTTATTAATAATGATAAATCATTTACAAGTAGCCAATATATCTCAGGAAAAAATCCAAAAATTAATTTCAGAATATAGAGATATCATTGAAAGTTCTTCTGAATTTTTAAACCAAAAGATAAAGCTAGAAAAAAACATTGAACATTAGCTTTTTAAGTACAAACAATATTTAATTAATAATTTGATTTTTAATACTGTATTTAACAACACCAATTAAATAATACTTTTACGGTACGTGCATTATGTGTTTACACACATACCCACGTATGAAATATAAGTAGTTTAGTTGTAGTTTAGATTGGTTTATTTTCAGTACTTGCAATGATGATGTACACACATCCAGTAAGTAGTCCTCACTTAATTTCTTGTCTTTTTACCCCCTCTTCCCGTGTCTTATGTAGGGGTTGGATAAATCGTTGCTATAACTGGGATCTCAGAGTTCAGCATTTTGCCCTAAATTTATATATATTTAACATAGATTGTCTTAAGTAATGCCACTATCGTCATACCGGATGCACAGAATTTATCTTGCAGCGACCATGAATTATGGTCTCGGTTCTGATGATCCTGAAGAGTTGGCATACTACAACAAAATCAGAAAAGAGATGGATGATATGAAAAAAGAACCAGTTAAAAAAGGGATACCCCTTAATTGGGATACCCCCGAAGGAATGGATAAATGAATCTGGATACTTTTTTATTAATTGATGGAAGTCTGATGCTTATTGGTCTGCCTTTGTTGATGATTCTTAAAGGTAAAAAGAAGACTCCCTAAGTTACTTCTTAACAGCAAAAGTTACTCCCATAACCGCAGTGATGTCTTTCTTGATAGTAGTGGTGTCATAAGATCCCCAACTACTTACCTTGGTGGAATTCGGAACAGTTATCTGGAAAACTCCAGTATTAACTCTCTTCAAACCACCTACTTCAGATCCTGCCTGAAGCGCAATTGCCTCAGCTCTGATTCGTGCATCCTTTGCTGCCTTAGCAAGCATGTCAACGCGCTTGTCAGCCAGCTTTGAATAAGTGAATTCAGGACGGCTTGGTTTCACCCTTACCCCTTTGCCGAGCAATTCTGTTATCTGACTATGAGTCTTCTGGATGTTATAAACATCCCTACTTTCAATCTCAATATTCTGATAAGTAATCCATTCAGTTCTAATGATTTCATTAGTCTTGGGATTCCTAGTTTTATATTCACTGATACTCGCAGGGCCAAGATAAACATCCTGCTTTACGCTGTCCTCAATTCCATTGGCTTTAAGGAATTCCATTGTCTTGTTAATGGACTCCTTGTGCTTGGTAAATGAGTCAATCTGAGTTTTACCTGAGGTCTTTACCTGGACTGACCATTTTGCAATATCACTCTCAAAACTTTCAGTACTTGCACCTGTAACAGTGATAGTATTCTCAACCGTTCTGAACCCTCTTACAAGGACCGTGGAGGCACCTATAAATCCTCCGAGAGATAAGACCGCCATTGCAAAAACAAGTGGCGGAGTGCGGCGTACAACACTCAGAGAATCGCTTGGCAGCGAGCTGAGTCTCTTAATAATTTTCATTGTCTATCAGTATGTGTGTAGGAGCTTTTTAACAGCTGAACCGAAAGAAAAATATTAGAAAATCCCTGACTTTTATTCCTTCAGTTCTATCTGGCCATTAAGGGAAACATCTTATGTTGATGTGTCAATTTTGGAGTCGGTTACTAATATTGCCAAATGGAATAAAAGTCCGCAAGAAGTATTTTTGTATTATTCAATTCGACTGAAGTCCAGGATAAATTCCACTCCTCTCAGCTGAATCAGGAGTAGGAACAATACACAAGGAAAGACTAGATATTTTCCCTTCATCTACAGAAGCATAAGCCACTCCAAGAAGATTAGACTTATCGCCTTGAGCCATGATGAGGCAATCGGTATGACCATAAGCTGGGCAGACACCTAATTCGGCATAAACAGGACTCTTGGATATTTTGATTGTTTCAAGTTTTGGTCTGATATATTCAATGAATTCATCTTTTGAGTTCATATCAGTTAGGACTTTTTGTGAGGAGTATGAAAAGTCTTCTGACAAAAGCGATTCAAACTCAGATGAATCAAGAGTGTGAAGCATTCTCGCATAGATACTCAAAGCGTCCTTTTCTGTAAGTTGATAAGTTTTTTCTTCCAAGGGTTTCATTTTTTGTACTTACTCATTTGCTCGAACATACTTAAATATTGAAGAGGAAATACACTGG
This sequence comes from Prochlorococcus sp. AG-355-I04, assembly GCA_003280915.1. Taxonomy (GTDB): domain Bacteria; phylum Cyanobacteriota; class Cyanobacteriia; order PCC-6307; family Cyanobiaceae; genus Prochlorococcus_A. Next base: position 3,456 of record QCDL01000012.1, read on the forward strand.
TTAAATTTTCTATTCTCTCTTCATCCAGTACAACACCCTCCGGCAATTTCTTGATTAACTTTGGAATAGCTTTTTTTGTCTCTTCTCTACAGAAGTTAATTCTATAAGTGGCTTCTTTTTTTATATTATTTTTAATTAATCCATCTTTTTTAAGCATAGATTTTAAATCAAGATCATTTCCTTTCAGAAGAGCAATTAAAACATTATCTGCAATTTTTAAAGCTTCCGCCGGTTCTTTATCCTTGTTTATTCCAAATACCCAAGTACAGGCACCGACACCCAATGCTCTTGCAATACAATCATCATTTCCAATTTCATCACAGGGTAATCTAAAAGACTCTTCAATTTTTTTCAGATCATAACCTTTCTCACCTTCTGGGAAACCAGCTTGAGCAGAAAAAGGAAATAAAAATAATATTGCAGCAAGAATTAGGCGTTTCAAAATTATTCAGAAATCCAGCGGTTAATTATTGTCCCTTCATAAATATGACCTGATGCTTCAACTATTGGTTTAGTTTCCGGGTTAACAAAGATGTCGTAACAAGTATTTACTGGTCCTTGAAACATAACGGTTGCTCTTTTTGGATCTTCCAATGATTTGCCAATATAAAAAGTTTTTACTCCCATCTCTTTAAACATGGCCTGTTGTTCAGGAGCATTCATATGAGCCTCATATTCCTCAAAAGTATTGCTTAATTTGAAATCTAAAACAGTTGTTTCAATTGACATAAAAAAAGGAGCTAATTGCCCCTTATTGTAGATCGACTGTCAATCAATAAAATTATCCCATAGCAGGAATATCATCTTCAAAAGTGGAAAAACTAATCATGAATAAAAAATCAACCTTTAAGAGTGCAAACAGAAATCAATCATGGATTTAAGAAAATTGGTTGTTAATATAAAAAAGATTTTCAGAAGCTAAAAATTTAATTAATAATCAAAACAAAGGTGAACAAACAAAATTTATATAAATATTTATTCTTAATTTCATTGTTTTATCCCTTGAATTCAGCTAAAGCTGATGATTCAAATTGCTACTCAAGTCAATATGTAGGCAAAGTTGGTGCATCCGGAACAGTTTGCGCAAATATGCTAATCGTTGATAGAGATTTACTTGATGAAGGCATAGCAAATGGTGCTGTTGGATCAGATTTTCAAATAACTAAAGATGGGATTAAATACAATTTTGGGGACACCGGCAATAAAATTTTCACTGGACAAATTAAGAATTTTTCAAGTCTCTTTAAGGATCAAACCAACTTTAATGCAGATATAGGTTATTGGAATACAAGTAGAGCTACAACCATGAGCAGGATGTTTATGAACGCATCCAGCTTTAACCAGGATATTTCGAACTGGGAATTAAATAATGTCACTAATATCAATGGAATGTTCCAAGATAGCTTGGTATTTAATCAAGATATTAGTAGTTGGAATATTTCCAAAGTTACCAAGCTTAACAGCACCTTCAGGGGAGCAGCAGCATTCAATCAAAATCTAAATAGCTGGGACGTAAGTAACGTAACTAGATTAGACAGAACTTTTTTAAAGGCTATTAATTTCAATAGTGATTTAAACAGCTGGGATGTATCGAAAGTAGTTAGCATGCACAGAACATTTGCCGGAGCAAAGAATTTTAATGGAAACATTTCAAGCTGGAACACTGAAAGTTTAAGGTCATTGAGGAGAACTTTTGATGGAGCGAGAGCATTTGATAAAGATATTAGTAATTGGGATGTGGCAGAGGTCACAAATTTTACAAGGACCTTTAAAAATGCACTCGAATTCGATCAAAATCTAACCTCATGGAATGTTGAACACTATGCCCAGACACCAATTTTGTTCGCTCCAATATTATCTAGCAATAAACAACCATGCTGGGGTTTTAATGGATGTCCAAGTGGTCCAAATTTAACTTCCACCAATCCATCAGATAATTCTTTTGGGGTAAATACAAGTCTTAATCTCACATTGACCTTTGACAAAGATATAAAAGCATCGGAAACAAGTGGAAATATTACTCTGCATAAATCTGACGACACTTTAGTCAAGCAGTACAGCAATGATTCATTGAATATTTCAGGCAAAGTTATTACTTTACCAACAACGTTACTTACTGCAAACACAGATTATTATCTTCTTATCGAACCCAAAATAATTGAATCTTCAAATGGCATTAGCTACAAAGGAATTACAGATAAAACTGAACTGAATTTTTCAACTTACAGCAATGACTCAGTCGCTCCAGTTATAAATTCCCAATCTCCAGAGGATAATGCTACGGATGTTTCTACATCTGATCCAACAGTTGAAATAATTTTCAGTGAAAACGTAGTTCGTGGTTCAGGAAATATTTCTCTATACAACTATTCAACTGATGCATTAATAAGATCATTCAATATGAGCAACGAAACAGATATCTCCATATCTAGAAATGAAATGTCAATTTCATTAAGAGATACTGACGGATCAGTTTTGATAAATGATGGTACTCAATATTACATTAAAATTTCGGCAGGAGCAGTAGTGGATGAAGCGGCTTCTCCTAATTCTTTTGCTGGAATTGAGTCAAAGGATGCGTTTAATTTCACTACCAAAAGTGTTTCCTGCGGATCGATATCGGGAGTTGTCAGATACAAAAATGGTATGCCAGTTAACGGTTCAACCGTAAAACTTTATAAGGATGATTCTCTAATCACAACTACGACAACCAATAGTGTGGGTAACTATAATTTTTTCCCTAGCAGCGCTGGGACATTTAAAGTTGAATTTGTTAAATCAGCAGGTAAGAGAGGGAAAGGTAAAGTTGATTTAACGGATGGACCAGTTTCATCAGGAAGATTTATCAAAAATATCCAGATCAGTTCATCATGTGAAGAATTTCTTGATTTAGATGGCCTTTTAATTGACCCTGCGGGAGTGATATACGAATCATCTACAAGACAACCGGTATCCGGAGTAACAGTTAAATTGCTTTATGAAGGAAGTCTCGTAAATAACGACTGGCTGGATGACAGTGGAGGAAATAATATCCAGGAGACGGGTTCAGATGGCAAATATAATTTTGTTCTTAAAGGAGATGTCGCACAAAGTGGTAATTACTCAATTACTGTGGATCCCCCCAAAGGATATGGTTTTGAAAGCACAAAGATTATCTCGGAAAATGGCATTTTCACTCCCGATCTTGGCGGCGGAGTACAAACCATTCAAATACAGGAAGATGCTCCAGATTCCGGAGAACTCACAACCTATCATTTGAATTTTAACTTTACTTTCACAGGCGTTTCATCCACCTCATCAAATGGTGTGATAAATAATCATATTCCTATAGATTCAAAGGGTGATCCAACTTTAAAACCTGATGTGCTGGGACTGGCAGAAGCCTGGACAGACGCGTCAATACGATTCAGCAAGGCAGGATTAGATGCTGTGAATAGAAGGCTAGAATGGCTTGCCAGGAATAAAAGATCTGATAAAAAATCATTTCAAGGAATTGATTTTTCTTTCTCAAATCCAACATTAGAGAAGGTTTTTAATGGATCGGGGAAAAAATTTAAAGATATAGAAAGTAAAGATTTTGAAAATTGGGCCAGAGCAAACTGGAATGATGAAAGGATGAAAAATGAATCGGACCAAATAATCGATGATCTCAGAAATAATTCAGTAGACATTGCTTTTGCGGAATTACGCGAAAAAACATTTGATACTTATTTAAATCCGAAAGGTGGGAAATTACTGGGAAATTGGTTTTTATGGACTGATGGAGAGATAGTTGTTGGAGATTATAAAAAAAATGCAACATCATCGAATCAGAAATCAGATGCACTTAACTTAACTTTTGGTGCGGACAAAAAATTAAAAAATAATTCTCTGCTTGGTTTCGCTTTTACTTATGGTAACGATCATATAAAAATCGGCTCGCAAGGAAGCAAGTTAAATTCAGATAATTACAGTGTTTCTATTTATTCCTCTAATAAATTCAAAGGCTTTTTGCCCACAGATTTTCAGTTGGGAGTTGGAAAAATGGATTTCTATACAACCAGATTCGAAGACTCAATTGCCCATAAAGGCCAGAGAGATGCCAATCTTATCTTTGGATCTCTTTCTTTCAGACCCGACCCGATTTCCAAGGGGAACATCACTTTTAATCCCTACGCACGGATTGAAGCTTCTCATATATCATTAAAACCATTTTCTGAAACAGGCAGTCATCTTGCCTTGACTTTCAAAGAACAGACAGTCAACCATAAAATTTTGGCCCTTGGATCAGATTTATTCAGCGAATTTGAGATTAAGGAATGGGAAATAAAACCTTTCGCAAAGATTGAATATAATTTCGACTTCACAGATGATTCAATTGTGGATCTTAATTATGTAGATGACAGCACCACCAACTACAGATTTTCAATTTTGAACTCATCGGATAATTTCCTCAGCAACACCATTGGATTGCAGATGAGTAGGCAAAATAGATTCGGAGCTGTGCTTTCTTACAAAAATGAACAGGGAGATTCAAAAAACTCAGATTCCTATCAATTACAGATAAATTGGAATTTCTAAATGCTAAACATTATAAAATAAATACACAGAGTAAAAAATACTCTTTTCATCATTTCAAGTGTCAAATAAACTTTCGGGCAAAAAAAAAATAATTGGTATCTCCTGTTACTACCATGATAGTGCTGCTGCTCTAATCATTAATGGTGAGATAATTTCTGCCGTACAAGAAGAAAGATTTACTCGCAAAAAGCATGATTCAAGCTTCCCTAAAGAAGCTTTAAAATATTGTCTAGAGAACAATAATTTAACTCTTAAAGATATTGATTATGTGATTTATTATGAGAAGCCTTTACTGACTTTTGAAAGATTATTGGAGACTTATTTAGGAGTTGCTCCTCGAGGTGGAAGATCATTCATTGCAGCTATGCAGGTTTGGCTAAAAGAGAAGTTATTTCTCAAGTCAGAAATCAAGAATCAGCTAAAAAATATCCAGAAAGGATTGCAAGATACCGCAGAAAAATCATTTGATTTACCACAACTTCTTTTTTCAGAACATCACCTATCTCATGCCGCATCTGCTTTTTATCCAAGTCCATTTCAAGAAGCTGCAATACTCTGCATGGATGGGGTGGGAGAATGGGCTACAACCTCAGCATGGATTGGGAAAAGTAATAAAATTAAGCCACTTTGGGAAATAAATTTTCCACATTCATTGGGTCTTCTTTATTCAGCATTTACTTATTACTGCGGATTCAAAGTTAATTCAGGTGAATATAAATTAATGGGATTAGCTCCTTATGGGGAGCCAAAATATGTAGATCTAATTAAAAAGAATCTAATCTCTATTAAAGAAGATGGAAGCTTCAGGTTAGAAATGAGCTACTTCAAATATCACCGAGGCTTTCGTATGACCGGAAGAAAGTTTCATAAATTATTTGGTCACCCACCAAGAGAAAATGAAAGCGAATTAACTCAATTCCATATGAACTTGGCTGCATCCATCCAAGTTGTCACAGAAGAAATAACAGTAGCACTAGCAAAATCAATAAAAAAAGAAACAGGTGCAAAAAACCTCTGCTTGGCTGGAGGTGTGGCATTGAACTGTGTATCGAACGGCAAACTTCTTAAAGAATCAATCTTTGATAATATCTGGATCCAGCCTGCTGCTGGAGATGCTGGGACTGCATTAGGGGCCGCGCTCCTCACTTTCTATCAACACTGTGAAAATAATCGTCTACCGAAAACAGGAGATTCAATGAAAGGCGCGTACTTAGGACCAAGCTTTTCAAATGCATTTATTCAAGATTATTTAAAAAAAATCAATGCCCCTTATGAATATAAAGCAGACAATGATCTATTCCTTGAATTAGCCAAATTACTAAAAGAAGGGAAAGTAATAGGATGGTTCAATGGCCCTATGGAATTTGGACCACGAGCACTAGGAGCAAGATCAATTATTGGAGATCCTCGTAATTTAGAAATGCAAAGCACAATGAATTTGAAAATAAAATATCGCGAAAGTTTTAGACCATTCGCTCCTTCTATTTTAGAAGATGATGTATCAACACAATTTGACTTGCATTCAAAAAGTCCCTACATGCTTCTAGTTGCACCAATAAAAAAAGACCTGCGCCTCGAATTGACAGAAGAACAGCAAAAACTATTTGGTATAGAGAAATTAAATATTCCAAGATCTACCATCCCCGCAATTACTCATGTTGATTACTCAGCAAGAGTACAAACTGTGAATGAAAAAACAAACCCTCGTTACTACAGGTTAATTCACGCTTTCAAGCAAGAAACAGGTTGTCCATCATTAATAAACACCTCTTTTAATGTTCGTGGAGAGCCTATTGTTTGCACTCCTGAAGACGCTTACAGGTGTTTCATGAGAACAGAAATGGATGTTTTAGTCCTCGAAAACCAAATCCTTCTAAAGAGTAATCAACCCAAAGAGGAAAAGGATAAATCATGGATGCAAGCTTTTGAACTAGATTGAAAATGACTAAAAACATCTCTAAAAAACAACTTCGTAATTTTGGATATCTAATCGGCTTAGGTTTGCCATTGATTATTGGCTGGCTCATTCCATCAATTACAGGTCATGCATTTCGTGAATGGACTCTTTGGATCAGTATCCCAATCCTGATAGTCGGAATAATATCTCCACGAATTCTGCAAAAACCCTTTTTAGGGTGGATGTATCTAGGACATTTACTTGGATATGTGAACAGCCGAATTATTCTTGGAATTGTTTTTATTGCAGTCTTGCAGCCAATAGCTTTTTTGATGAGAGTTTTTGGTTATGACCCACTTCGTAAAAAAAAATCAACCTTATTAAGCTATAAAGAATATAAGAAAGAATCTAATATAGACCTAACAAGGATCTTTTGATTTTATGGAAGCATTTCTTGAATTAGTTAAAGATATTTGGGACTTTCTTAGAGTCAGGAAAAAATATTGGCTTGCTCCGTTAATAATTACTATCGTCTTGATGGGTGCACTAATAATCTTTACTCAAGGTTCAGTAGTTGCTCCTTTTATTTATACAATTTTTTAAATATAAGAAGGAACAATTAAGTAAACACCAAAATAATTAAGATTTACTTGGACATGTCGAGTTATTTATAGCACACTCCTCTTACCGAATGAATAGAGTGTATATCTTGCGGCGATAATGAGTTATATTTTGGGCTCTGATGAACCCAAAGAGTTGACTTACTACAAAAAAATCAGATAAGAAATGGTGAATAAGGAAAGTGCCAGTGAAAAAATAGTACTCTTTAATTGAAATATCCCTAAAATATCCAATTTACCTTACACATATTTAAATTGGATTGTTGATCCTTTATCCGTATATGAGAGTACCTCAAACCGTACATATTAATTAGTCGAATGGCCTCTCTAACTAGTTAGAACATAAATGTAGTCGTCATGAGAAAATGTCTACCAAATCCACACTAAAAGAAGATTATAAATCTGAGATTGAAGAAAGATCAGAAGAAGAACTTCTTGAGGAAGAAATCAGGAATCAACAAACATTGGATAGCTTTGTTGAATCTGATAAAAACTGGAGCTGATTAAATTTTATTTATTTTGGAGAAAGTTATGAACTTAAAAAGATCACCATTCTCAATTCTGGACAAAGAAAAAAGAGAAATGGACTATATCAAAGGAGTTTACAAGAGAAAAATTCAAGCTGAAATTGAATCTTATAAAGATCCCGAAGACGAAGATAAGAGAGATACAATCCAAGCTCAAGATGTATTGATGCTTGATAGGATCTCAATCTAGTTATTTTTTTTTCTTCTTCTTATCTTTCTTTTTCTTCTTTACCTTTTCATAAACCTCATCAGCCTTCTGTTCAATACTGTCCAGCTTATTTGAGATTTCTTTTATAGCTTCTGCTTTTCCTTCTTTAACTACAGTATCTTTTATATCAATAATTTTAACTGGCTCTCCTTTAACTACAGTATTTTTTGTCTCTTCAGTTTTAATTCCAAACTTACCCTTAATAAAATTGGCTATAAAAATAAGAACAGGTACATGAGCTAAACCGCCTATTACTATTCTTGTTTCTGAATAAGCCATTTAATAGTTAAAAGTTCTGAGATATTTAAGCATAAATTTAATTTTTAAATTCGTTTTATTAAGCCAATAAATATTAGTAATCATTTCTTGATTCGTAGATCAAAAATCTTGCTATAAATTAAGTAGAGAATTTTTTATTAAATGCCATTAGACGTATTTCTAATGAACATGTGTGTTGTAGTTATAGCATTGCTTATCAGAAGAGAAATCAAACTTAAGAAGGCGAGATAAATTATGAAAACACAAATTTTAGAAGAGCATTACATTCCAAATATCCATGCTATTACTATTTTACTAATGCTTCTGCTATGTCTATAGTTACCTCTTGCACTTAGATTCTTTTTAATAATTTAGTAAAACAAATTAGTTAATACTGTTAAATTTAAACTATGGTATAACCTAATTTTATTTTAAAAATCTTATGCGGAACTCCTGTTTCACATTATTTGCATAGGTTTAAATAGTTAGTGTTTCGACTACTCAGAAACCCAACTTGTAATTTTCGTTGTGCTATAAATATGCCCTCCAGATTCTATATTCTTGATGGTTTCTGGATCTGAAAAAACATGCTTAGCCACACCTTCTTCAGCTTGATGAATAACAATCACTTCTTTTGGATCAATTAAACTTTTGCCACGATATAAAGGAGTAAGGCCTACCGTTTTATGAAATGAATCTATCTCTGGACTATCAAACATTTTTACCCACTCCTCAAATGTATTTGAAAGTTTAAATGTGAAAACAGTAGTTTCAAGAGACATTAATTTATAGATAATTCTCCTATCTTTTTAGCAACTAATCTTGATAAACAAGTTAAAAATATGGATTATCTAAAAATTAAGAAAGTTAATTTGGTATCGCATGTACCGTTTATATGTTTTTTGAAAGCTATTAATTGGATATGAGTTATTTTGCTGAACCAAACCATATTGAATATGATGCATGGTTCGATGAAAACATCGACCCAGTGGATCTTATGAATTATACAGATGAAAAGGAGTTCAGTGATTCGGTACACTTTAAGTTCCATAAGATTTCCACTAGAAATTTAACTATTGGTTCTTCTGATAATTTTCACTGGTAAGTAAAAGATTTTTCACTCCATAGATAGTTATGAATCTTACGCAGAATATGTTCCATCACTTTCTCTTCTTGCCTTAGCTAGTAAAATTTCATCTACAACTTTTTCAATCATGTAAGCACTTTTTTTACCAAAGCATTTTTCTTTTTTTATACTCTCAAAATCATTTGGGATTAAATCATTATTTTCACAACAATCGCATTTAATATCAGTTTTCTTACCTCTGAAAACCTCTAAAGCAATAGAAAAAATCCATTGCTGAACTGAAATACTTTCCCAACTATCAAAATTAGACCATTCATCAAAATCCCTATTAAGGATGCCTTTTAATCCTTCAGCCTGATTTACATATACTAGGTGTGCATCTTTTCTTGGTTCATCATTAATACCAATTGTTTTGACAGAATTTTGATTCATCCCAAATACATTGATTAAGTAGCCCTATAAATCTAAAGGATAATTTCAAAAATATAAACAAAAAAATATCTCAAATAAGATCATTAATTGCTTTATCCAATCTAGAAGTATGATTTGTATTTCTGAGTAATTCAAAATCCTTAAAATCAAAGCCCGGGCCAACACAACAACTCACTAAAGTAAATTCGCCTGTACTTTTTGCAGCTTGCCAATATCCAGATGGGATCATTTCTACTGGATTATTGGAATCTAAAATTATATTTCTTATTAACTTATTATCATTATCTAGGCTCCATAAATTCAGAGGATCGCCCCTTAAATAAATCCAAATTTCATCAGCATTTTTTACTCTGTGCCAAGCACTTTTTGCATCTTTCTCCAAAAGATAATAAATTCCCGTAATAAAGTTTCTACTTTGGCCATCTTCCCTTATTAGAGAATTCTCACTCCTTACTATCTCTCTAAACCATCCACCCTCAGGATGAGGAGACAAATTGAATTGTTTAATTATTTCTATGTTTTTTTTATTAGGATTCACATCACAAAAATATCATTTAAATTTCTCTTATACTTAAAAGCTAACTTAAAAAAAATCAAAATAAACTATATTTTCCAAAAATTAAGCACAAATAACTGACAAATCTACAAAATTTTTATTTTCATCTGCCAGTTCAGTAATGATTCTATTGAGCCATTCAGAGGTCGTTTCACAATAGCCTACATTTAAAATAGTTTTTTGCTTTGCTGTTTCTTCTCTATTCATAGTTAAAGTATTTTTATATAAATTAGTCTTTAATTAAATCTATGTGAATAAGTCTTAATTACTATCTATTTTAAAAAGTTGTATTTAATACATATTTAAGAACTGCTAGTAAACAAATAAAATTAAATCGTTGACAAGAAAATATATACAAGTAAGAGTAGAAAAAATTTATTATTTAACCTATGAATAACATCAAGATTGAGGAATTGATGAAAGTAAGGTTCGATGGTATTGCTAATAGAATTGGGCAATTAAGCAAAAGAGAAAGTGAGTCTTTATTACTTGAGCATCTTGAGTGGTTGGAGGGAGGATGGGAGACTGAAGAAATCTTATTTTTAAAAAAGCCTTACAGAAAATGGTGGTTCTAACTCCACTTCTATAAATAATTAATGATGGCCTAAGGGACCAGGGCCAGATCCTATTTTATAAGAATTATCTAAAGATTTCTCAACAAATAATTTGGCTTTTTGTATAGAATCAAATAGATCAAAACCTAAAGCCTTGTAACCACAAATAGCAGCACTCAAAGTACAGCCGCTACCATGGGAATTTTTTGTATTTATAAAATTATTAAATAGCCACTCTTTTCTACCATTTAAGTCAAGGAAAAAATCCTTCCCTTTCATATCTTTTAAACCGCCACCTTTTATAAGTACCGCTTTAGCTCCAAGACCAATAATTTTTCTTGCTGAATTTTCGATATCTTCTTTACTACTTATTTCTAAACCAGAAAGTAGATTCGCTTCATAAATATTTGGAGTTACCAAATCAGCAATTGGTAATAAGAGTTTTTTATAAGCATTAATAGCAGAATCTTCCAGTAATTTAGAACCAGTTCTCGTAACCATTACTGGGTCAATAATTTTGGTTATTTTGTATGTATTTAATTTTGAAGCAGTATCATTAATTATCCTTTCATTTAATAACATTCCAGTTTTTAAGGCATCAATACCAAAATCAGCAAATAAAGTATCTAATTGATTTAACAAAGTATTTTTCTCTACTGGTTGAACGCATGTAACCTCTATACTATTTTGTGCGGTAATACATGTAATAACAGAACATCCATGTACTTTGAGGGCCATGAAAGTTCTCAAGTCAGCCTGTATGCCTGCTCCACCCCCAGAGTCACTGCCGCCTATTGAAAGTGCAATTTTAGAATACATAATTAATTAACTCGTTTTTGAAATTACTATAAATAAATTTTAATTTAAATCAGAAATCTGAATATGCGTTAAAAAAATCTAACTCCAATTCCATAGCTCTCCTGTATAAATATTTGGCCTGATTAATATCATATGTTTCTTGATTAATCTCAATAAGATTTTCAAGTGAATCTGCTAGCTTTTCAAAGCTCTCATCAGAATAAGTAATTATCCATTCTCTATATTTAATGTCAAAATCCTCCTTATACAAACTTTTACCTATCCAAGAATAAAGTCGCATACATGGAGTCATTGCAAACAATATTTCAAGGGAGCTAAGTCTTTTGGAGGTATCATCAAGAAAATCTGTATAATTTTTAGTGGTTTTTTTTATATAGTTATTGGACAAATCAATATCCCATTCTTTTGCATAAGTTTCATGAAGTATTAACTCCTCTGAAACACCCATTAACAGTTCACTTAACTTCCTTATTGAATACTTATCTTTTGATTTGGAAACGGCAAGACCATAAGCCTTAGCAAAAGTCTCTAAAAAGAAATAATCTTGAGCTAAATATTCTTGAAATATATTTTTAGGGAGACTTCCATTCTTTAAACCTTGAACAAATTTTGTATTTAAACTTAGTAGAGCAATCTCATAATTATCCTCCCAAAGTTTTTTTGTTATTTTCATTTTTTTGGTTTTTATTTATTCTAAAATTTTTTATATTTTTTACCTACAAATTTAATCTTATTTTTCTAGGATTAAAAGAAAAAATTATGAAAGAAATAAATATCTTATGGTTTAAGAAAGATTTAAGAATTTTTGATAACGAAGCTCTCTGTAAGGCTTTAAAAGATAATGATATTTTACCTATTTATATTATTGAGTTAGATATTTGGAGCCAAAATACTCATTCAGATAGACAATGGCAATTTTGCAAAGAAAGTTTAATAGATTTAAGAAATGCACTTGCTGAGATTGGACAACCATTAATTATTAGGACTGGCAATGTTATTAATATTTTTGATGAAATTAGCACAAAATTTAAAATCAAAGGTATATATAGCCATCAAGAAACGGGAGATTGGCTTACTTATAAAAGAGATCAAAAAGTAAGAGAATGGGCTTTAAGCAAAAATATTATTTGGAAGGAATTTCTACAATTTTCAGTTTTTAGAGGAAATTTAGATAGGAATAATTGGTCTAAAAAGTGGCAAAAAAATTCCGAAAAAAACTTACTTAAAGCTCCATTAAGAATTAATTCTATTAACTTTAATATTGGGGAAATACCCTCAGACGAAATTTTTACCTTTAAGAAAGAAACTTGTCCAGGAAGAATGCAAGGTGGAAGAAAGAAAGGTTTAGAGAGAATGCAATACTTCTTTAGTAATAAATTAGATTCTTATTCAAAAAATATATCTAGCCCAGAAAAATCATTTGATAGTTGTTCAAGACTATCCCCATATATTTGTTGGGGATGTATTTCATTAAAAGAAATTTTTAAAAAGGCAAATATATCAAAAAACAATAATTCCAGGATGTTAAAAAGCAGATTAACTTGGCATTGTCATTTTATTCAGAAACTTGAAAGTGAACCAGAACTAGAGTTTAGGGAATACCATCCTTTTTTTAAAAATATTAGAGAAAAAAATAATGAATTACTTTATTCATGGAGTTCAGGTAATACGGGCTTTCCTTTTATAGATGCATGTATGCGGTCATTGAATTTTAATGGATGGATTAACTTCAGGATGCGAGCGATGTTAATGTCTTTTGCTAGCTATAATTTATGGCTACCATGGCAAGATTCAGGTTCTGAATTAGCAAATAAATTTATAGATTATGAGCCTGGAATACATTGGAACCAATGCCAAATGCAATCTGGAACTACGTCTATAAATACCAACAGAATTTATAATCCGATTAAGCAGGGAAAAGATCATGATCCTCAAGGAAAATTTATAAAAAAATGGATACCAGAATTAAACGATATATCACTTAATTTCATTCATGAACCATGGCTATTATCTAGATTTAATCAAGAAGAATATGAGAAAATTAATTACATAAGACCAATAATTGACATCCAAAATAGCACTAAAACTGCAAAGAAGAAAATTCAGGAAATAACTAAAAAGGATGGATATTGGGATATCTCAAAAGAAGTTTATTTAAAGCATGGTTCTAGAAAAAGGCTTAGAAAAAATATAAATAATGTAAATAATAAAAAAATTATTTCTAAGGAAAAGGAAAAACAATGCGAACTGAAATTAGATTTCTAAATTTATTGTAAGAAATTTCCAGATTCCTTTTAGCGTTTAGGAAAGTTTTTAAATTTTGAAATTAAATATATAAATCCACAATGAACTAATGCAAGCTTTAATGTAATTATTAGATTTTATTAATTATGTCTGAAAGATTTGAGTGGGACGATACCAATAGTTCAGGTATATGGTGGAGTACTAATGTAAGCATTAGAGACGAGTGCATTTTGCTCAAAGAAGATACTAAATGCGAAGATTCTGATATCGTCGAACTTCTTAGGAGTATTGCACAAAATATTGAAGATAATGGCCTTTAATTTTTAAAGGAATAATCTCTCTTTTAGAGATTTTGAATTCCTTCTACAGCCTTTATTAATTCGATACTAATACCTTTTTCACTCATTGAATGACCAGCATCATTAACAATAATTAATTCAGAATTCTTTAATTTCTTATTTAGATCCCAAGCACTTCTAACAGGACATACTACGTCGTACCTCCCTTGAATTATTTTTGTTGGAATCGATTCTATTATTTTTATATTTTTCAAAATAAAATTATCTTCTAAGAAAATATTATTAACAAAATAATGGCATTCGATCCTTGCAAATGCATCTGAAAAAGAATTAACTTGGGACTTATCAAAATCAAATTTTTTATTTATTAAATGACTAGTTGAAAGTTCCCATTTTGTCCAAGCTGCTGCTGCTTTTGATCTAATATTTGCATCTAATGATGTTAGATATTTATAAAAAGAACTTATCAAATCATTTCTTTCTTCTTTTGGTATTACAGAAATATATTCTTCAAATTGATCAGGGAATATCTCACTTGCACCATATTGATAGAACCACAATAATTCAAACTTTCTACATAAAAATATTCCTCGTAAAGTTAAGCTTTTAACTCTTGAGGGATTTTTAATTGCATATATAAGTGAAAGAGTTGAGCCCCAAGATCCACCAAACAAATGCCAACTATCTATTTTTAATAGAATCCTTAATTTCTCAATATCATCAACTAAATGATTAGTCGTATTTTCTTTTAATTCTGAAAAAGGAGTCGAAGAACCGCAACCTCTTTGGTCAAACTGAATAATATCGAATTTATCTGGATCAAAGTATCTTCTATATCTTGGTTGACTTCCTCCTCCTGGGCCTCCATGAATAACTAATATTTTTTTACCATTTGGATTGCCCGATCTTTCCCAATAAATCGTATGAATATCACTTACTTGTAAAAAACCCTTTTCACGAACTTCAATTTTAGGAAACAAGACTTGATCTTTCATTTAGAAATATTTTTAAACACTTAATGAATCCATATTATCCAAAAAGAAGTCTAGTTTAGAAGTAATTTGTAAAAAAAAAGGACTGGTGTTACAGTCCTTTTTGATATTTGATTTCCTTCTAACAGGATATAAAATTACATATTTTAAAGTCTATTTACTCATAAACTTAGAATACGTGAATTCGGGGATTTCTCTCGATAATTTTAGTCCCAATTGTCGCTAGTAATTATAAAGCGAAGTCTTATCAGACTAATTGATTGAACTTTAATTTTCGAATAATCCCATTCTCAGGAACACGCTTCCTATATTTTGGAATTTGCTAAATTTCAGGCGGACTATCAATCATTTAGATTGCCTCCGAACTCAACATTTATAAATTACTCCTTTTTATATTTTCAGTAAATCCGTAAATATGCTGATTTACTTTTTTCTTAATTTGTAAGAGAATTTTAATGATTCTTTGTTTTTTTAGATAAGTATAAAAATTAAAGTCTATAAACCTTTGTTATTCAGATACATAGAGCACAATATATTCAATTATTCTTTAACCACTATAAGAAAGTTTATAATCTTCCAATTTCCACTCTAAAACTGAAAACACGCATCAATATAATGATTCTCATCCCAGCACCTACGCTACTCTCTAATCCAATCTACCAAGGCAAAAGTTATTTTTGAAGTAAGATATTTACCAATCAGGATAATTAAAATCTCGGCAAATAGGTTCTTCATAAAATTCCCCTTCTTTTATACCTTTATCATATTTTTCAATAATCTTTTTAAAAGAAGCTATTGAGGGAATTAAATCTACTAAATATATTAGCGCCATCGTAATTGATATAATGATTTAAATTATTTATTATTCTAAATAAGAATTTAATAAATAGATTATTAATATTCATTATGGATTTCATCAAAAAGAACAAGATCTTAGCACTAATGGCGGTAATTGCAGTTTTATCATTTGTATTAGAAAAAGTAGGCATAATACACCCTTAAATTAATTAAGTTTATTTGATAAATACTTCCTAATGAAATAAGTAAACAGATACTATTACTGCAAAAATAAGCAATGGAGATAATAATGTAAAAATTAAAGTTGGAAGATTAATCAGCATAAATTTTAAATAAATACACAAATTTAATAAACATCACTTTTAAGCATTTGCAATAAGTAAAATTTAAATTATTACGATATAAAAAAAAATTTGATTAAAGAAAGATATAAAGAAGAATATGAAGAGGGCTCAGACTTACTATGGCCTAGTGATAAAGAAGATAAAATAACTCGGCAATTTTATAAAGATTTATCTATTCTTTCAAAAAACATAAACTATAGTAAAAAGAAAAAGCTAAAACTTTTTGAACAAGTAGTTAGACTAATAAAAGGCAAAGGCTGGGGTTAATTAATATTCAAACTAAAATGAAAAATGTAATAATACTAATTAGAAGTTTTTTTCTTTTAAGACCAAGATTTTTATCCACTATATTTTTTATTCCTATTCTTTATGGCATTGGCTGGGTTTTATCTCAGCCACTTTTATTGTTTAATTTTGAAAAAGAAAATTTATCCTTAATTGGTACTATAATTACTTTCTTACTTTTTATCTTTTTACTTCCATATTGGTTTTATATAAAGCAAAACAAATCAAATGCTTGGATACTTCTTGGGATAACAAAAGACAAATTCTTAAAAAACTTTTTCAATTTTTTTCAAGGTATTTTCTTTGCCTTAGTTTTAATAATTTTAATTCTGGTGCCACTATTGGAAAAAAATTATATTTCTTGGATAGGTGAATTCTCGCCAATAATATTGTTTAATTCTATTGTACTAGGATTAGGTGTTGGATTCGCAGAGGAAATAATTTTTAGAGGCTGGTTACTAGAAGAATTAAAACTTGAATATGGTACAAAAATATCAATAGCTTTACAAGCTATAATTTTTAGCTTCGTTCATAATTTATCAAATGAGATCTTTTGGAACATAATTGGATTACGTTTGGGATTTATTTTACTTGGGATATTTCTATCATTAGTAAAAATTAGAGATAAAGGTTCTTTATGGAATTGCATAGGAATTCATGCAGGACTTGTTGGCATTTGGTTTTTATTAAATAACGGATTAATAGAATTCAAAGAAAATACACCTTCTTTTTTAGCAGGGCCTTTTACACAAAATGTTCCAAACCCAATCGGAAGCTTTAGTGCAATTTTAATATTACTTTTGTTATGTATTTTTTATACAGTAAAGTCAAAAAAGATTTTTACTAAACGTTTTAATTAGATATAAATACGGATTGATTTTTGATTAGTAATTGTCAGATTAAAATAAATCTCAATACTTATATGAACTTTGAAGCAGGAATAAGGTTTATTGTGTTTTTAATAATTTTTGGAGTTACAAACTATCTAATGATGTTGAGAAGATATGAAAAAGATATCAAAAAAAAGAAATATTTACAGCTGAAAAAAATTTCCAGGCTATACCCTAAAGGCTCATTTATTTTCTGAAATTAAAAATTTTTTTGTAGAATTTCCTCACCATTTTTTATTAGTTTTTTGCCAACCTTCATTTAACAATTTTTGCCATAATAATCTTGCTTCTTCAATAACAATTTTTTTTCTAGTTTTCATTAATGGAGGATTTTCTCCATGAATTCCCATAATAATTCCTTCTTCAATAAACATATAATCAATAGATTTGTCAGAATTATCTCTATCTTTGTAGAAACGCATCACTCCTACAAAATTGGAGTCAATTAACCAGAAATCATTAGTTGTATTCAATAAACCAAAATGAAATTAAATTAATAATATGCTTTCATTACAATTTGAGAGGGAAATATTTATTTAGTTTATTCATATTTGATATGTTTTTTCTTTTTGTCTACTTTTTTTCAATTGGCCACGTTTTTTCTTACCCTCAACTCTTTTCTTTTGTGATGCTCTAGTAGGTTGTGTAGATTTTCTTAATTTAAATGGTTTATTTAAAGCACTTTTTATGATTGAACTAAATTTCATTAAAGCTAGCTGCCTATTTAATAATTGATTTCTATGTTCTTGAACCGCTAAACGTAAGCTATTATTCACTAATTTGTTTTTCAAGTTTCTCTTAAGAATTTCTTTCTGATAATCATTTAATACTTTGGAATCTTCTAAATTAAAAATAATCTCTACTCTGCTTTCAATTTTATTTACATTTTGCCCTCCAGGGCCGGAGGATCTAGAAAATCGCCATTTAATTTCGTTGGATGGGATTACTAATGTTTTAGTAATTTTTAAATCCATTTTTAGTTCTTTTTGATTGAGATCTTAAGAATCATCTCTTTGATACCTTAAAACATACCTTAAAATTCGATCGGTAAATACTGGGCGGTTAAGTTAGGTAAACCGAAATTCGGTGTATTTGCCGTATCAATATCTTCGGTATTTATCCTTTCATATTTTAAAGAATTATCAGATATTGAATTTGTACTAATTCAAAGGTCACTTATGTATTCAATGTTTGATCTTCTTTTTGAAACACCTTCATATCGCCCTGTATATGTTATTTCCGATAGTGAAATGAAGGAGTTAAAGAAAAACCAACATCAAGAAGAGCTTGATGAAATTACAAAACAAAAAGTAAGACTTGAAGATGCTTTTAAAGCTCAACTAAAACATCTTGAAGAGAGAGAAAAAGAAGTAAAAAAAGAACTTAAAGTACTCTCAGCCTCAAAAGATAAATAATTTATTTTTAGAGAAACTAATTTTTCCAAAGACGGTTAAAAACCGTCTTTTTTAATTCTTTTAATTTTAAGGTATCCATTAAATCCACAGATTTTAAAAATATTTTCCATAATTAATAGATGAATAAAAATAAAGAAAAAATAAGAATGTTCTTACCCTTTAGCTGGGTAATTTGCGCAGCAATATCTTTTGCTTATATAAATTCACATTTAATAAATACCTAATATAGATGTCTTATCCCTCGAGAGACGAAATACTTGCATCTTCAAAAGGGTGGGTAGCATCTTTTTTAAATTTTCTTCCTGGTTTAGGATCGGGTTACTTATATCAAAGAAGATGGAAACCCTACTTTTTTACCATTACTGCTAGTACGGCATGGTTCGCTTTAGGTTTTTTTTTACAAGGAGATTCAGAACCCTCTCAAAGTGAACAAATAATTGGAATTTCTGGTCTTTTTTTTATATCAATAGTTACAGTTACAGAAGCCAACTTGGCATTCAAAAAAGCAACTAATAAAACAAAATCTGAAAAAGAGAAAATAATTTCCTCTAAAAAAAAAGGATGGTTTAAATAATTCAAAAAATTAGATCTAAAAAAATATTTAATTTGTTCTAAGTTTCTTAATTTAAATAAATAATTACAAAAATGATTTTTATGATAATCAAAAAAAAATTTTTTTAGTTATAAAAAAATAAAATTTCCTTTTCTTTAAGACCTTCCCATCCCGAGTCTATTAATAATTGATTCAATGTTTCTTTATCAAAATGCTTAGAACCCGTTTTGACGCATCTATTTCTCATTGATTTTTTAACGCCACTCCTTTGTCTTTTATTCTCCTCATCCATAATTCTATTGTATAGATCCAGCATTTTTCTTGGGATTGGAGTACCGTCAAGATCTACTCCATTTTGAATAGCAAGATCAACAGCCTGCATTCCCATTTTCTGCATAAATTTAAAAAAAGCTTAAACCATAATAAAACAAAAGTTATTAATCTATAATCCTTTGAATAATAATTTATTGATTTTGAATTTCTTTAAGTACTCTAATAGCCTCTTTAATGTGTTCAGGACCATTCAATAAATCTCTAAAAATATGCCTAACTTTCCCTTTACGATCAATAACGTAAGTTACCCTACCATCCATAAAACCTAATACTCTAGGAACTTTAAAAGTTTTCCTAAGAGAGTCATTTGTGTCGCAAAGTAGTGGATATTGTAATTTATTTTTATTAGCAAATGCCAAATGACTTGAGGTACTTCCATTACTTACTCCCCAAACTTGCGCACCTAATACTTTAAATAAGTCATATTTGTCTCTAAATCCGCAAACTTCTATAGTGCAACCAGGCGTATCATCTTTTGGATAAAAAAACAGAACGAGGGGATTTTTTAATCCCTTATTTGATCTTTTAACTCCATTTTGATCCAGTAAAGAAAATTCTGGAATTTTATCTCCAATCTGCACAAGATTTCTTATAAAATTCCATATTAGAGGTTAATATGTTTTTATTGTGACCGTAAAGTAAATAAATGCTATTAAAGTCATTTTTTTTGTTTTAAAAGATACTAAAAAATTATTGAAATAAACTAGGGTGAATTTATTAGTTCAATAATATGGAATTAATAATTTATATTTCTTTATTTCTTATTCTTTTTTTGGGAGTTATTTTTAACTTAAAAATAACTAATTTTAAAAAAGTTAAAGAAATACGAAACAAAGCTGATGATTATTCAAAAAAGAATAATTAAATATGTATTGAAAAGATTAAAATTCAATTTTTTCATTTGGAGTAAATACTGAGCAATATTTTTTTACTAGATCCTTTGGCTGACTAGTGGAAGAATTCGTTAATTTTAATTTTAGCTTTTCTATAGCCTCATTAGCATTAATCTCACCGAGTCGATATCTTGCACACGTATCCAATACTTTAAACATTTTTGTGGTAACGGCTTCAGCTGGATAAATCAGAAAAAAAAGGTGAAAAACAACAAAAAAGTACTTCATTTTTTTTTAATTAGTAAATATTTATCGAAGAGTTTCAATAATTTAGAAAAAGATTAAAATTTAATAGAATGATCTATCTTGGATTGAATCTTGGATTTATATAATAATAAAAGAAATTAAGATAAAATAAGTGATAGTAATAAATAATCTCGGCGAAAATGAGAAAATTAATAGATAAACATAAAACTCTTATAAATTGGTACCAAAAAAAATTCAAATTAAGTGATTATCAATTACTTTGGTTAGTTTTCTTTAAAGGAGTATTAATAACAATAATTTTTTTCAAAATTTTTTAATATTAAAAAAGCTTTTCCGAGAATGAAATTTTCACATGATCTGACTATATTTAATAATAGATTTCCTAATTAGTTAAATAATTATCAGTTATGAATATTTTTGGTGTAGGTTTGCCTGAAGTTACTGTAATACTTATCTTAGCTCTTTTAATTTTTGGTCCAAAAAAGCTTCCAGAATTAGGAAAACAGCTTGGTAAAACTTTGAAAAGTCTTAAAAAAGCGTCGAATGAATTTCAAAATGAAATCGACCAAGTTATGAACAAAGAAGATAAAGATGAATCTCCTAAATCTATGGAAAACAATCAAACCAATGAAATTAATCAAGAAAAAATAGATTCAGAAAACAGCAAAAAATAATATCTTGGATAGGCCCATAACCCCCATAGACGAATTTGAAAGAGCATTAGATAAAGCAGCTCTTACTAAAGAAGAATATGAATTGATAGACTACATCCGCTATACAAGTGTTTTTACACAACCTAGTCTTATTAAAGATTTAAAAAGGCCATCAAAACCTCCTCTTTTATCGGTTTTATGTCAAATTTGCAGAAAAATTGGTTCGGAGATGCCAGATCATTTCAAAAAAGTAATTGAGTGGTCAATTGAAATAAGTGATCACAATACAAAATGGGATGCTCATTTAATTTGCGCAGAAGCATTGAATATAGACAAAATCCCATTAAGTCCTATTCATGGAACAACTTTATTTGATGTTCTTGTTGTACACAAAGAATTATTTCTTGGATTTGATTAAATCAATCATCTAAAGGTACAGAGTCAGTATCTATAACTTCCGAATTATCATAATTATTTATTTTATTTTCAATCAAGTTATTTATATAACTAACTAAAGGCAATGAACCTCTAAAAATAAAAATAGAGGTAGGCAAAGCGCTTAATAAACCGACTACAGGACTTTTAAAAAGTAATCTTCCAGCTTTTAAGTTAAATAAAATAATAAGCGCTGAGGGGACTATAATTTTAACTACTGTTTTGAGTGCCTCAAGCCAACCGACACGATATGTCCACCATATTAAAATTATGCCAACTATATAGAGGAATAAGTAAGTCATAAAAATAGTATAATGATTATCTATTTATCTTGTTCTTGCCAAGAAAAAGATTTTATAAATTTCTTTAACATCAATCAATCAAATTCTAATGATGAGTTTTTCTGAAATAAGAAAATTTTTAATAAAAATGCAATCTGATGAAGAATTAAAAAAGCAGGTTACGACATCCTCTACAGCAGATGATGTAGCCCTAATAGGTCAACGCTTAGGTTATGACTTTTCAGGAGATGATCTCTTAAGATTTAATGGACAAAAAGTTGATAAAGTTACCGTAAGAAAGGTAGATCATCCAGGAGAATACCACTAAATTAAGACTTAACCCATATTGCAAGCCCTCCGCCCCTGCCTCGAGCACATAACCAATTATCTTTAGTGCTAATTCCTACAAGTGAGAAAAAAGGCATTTTTTTATCTTCTGGTTTTTTTAATTCCTTATTAAATATAGGAAAACTACTAATACTAATTTTCAATTCTTCAAAATAGAAAGCCAATAAAGGTCTAATCCCTTTTAATGTTGCACTGCCTATAAAAGTAATATTTAATAATCCGAAATTAATTGAATTTTTTATTTCATAATTTATTTGATCCTCTTTATTTTTACTTTTCAATTCGAGTTTTGCCGATAATACTTGGAGCATGGAACTGGGTATATTGTTGATTTGATCTGACTCCTTTCCCCATACATACTTAAACTTCCATATTCCTAACAATTCCTCATATACAATTCCGCTACCATTTTTTTGGGAATTTTTTTCTAATAGTTTTATCTCATTAATATCAGGAAAGTATTGCATAATAGATTTTAATCTAAGAATCAAATACTAAGATAACTTTATAAAAAATGTTCTTAGTTAAAAAATCTCTTCAAAAAAATTTCTTTGTTTCAATATATTTCCAAAAAAATAATTTTTTGGCACACATAAGGAACAAGATCTCGTTAATATATTTACATTAAGTAACTAAATTAATGGATTTCATCTCTAAAAGCCAAGGATACATACCTCTTAAAGCTGTGCCATACATTTTTTTCCTTGCTGTTGTCCTAAGTATTACATCATCAACTAATACATTTGTCTAAAACACATTTGTTTTACGAGAAGATTAAAGTAAATATTTAATGAAAAAGTACGATGTTGTAATAGTTGGTAGTGGAATAGGAGGTTTATGCTGCGGTTCAATTTTAGCTTTATCAGGCAAAACAGTACTTATATGTGAAGCACATACCCAACCTGGAGGTGTTGCTCACAGTTTTAAAAGAAAAGGTTATACTTTCGAATCAGGTCCTTCATTGTGGAGTGGAATAGGTAAATGGCCTACAACTAATCCCCTAGGGCAAATTCTTAAATTATTAGATGAAGAAGTTGAACTATTTCAATACAAAGGTTGGCAAGTAATTGTCCCAGAAGGCAATTTTAATCTTGATGTGGGGGAAGAACCTTTTAAACAAACAATCAAAACTTTAAGAGGTGATAAATCTGTTAAGGAATGGGAATCATTTATTTCGGGAATAAAACCTCTTAGCCAAATAATAAATGAAATACCTTTACTCTCATTTTCTCCCGAATCAATAAATTTCTTAGATCTAATAAATTTAACCTCAAAATTTTTACCTAATATCAATCAAATACCAAAAATTAATAAAGGCTTTGGAAATTTAGTTAATAATCATCTAGAGGATCCTTTTCTCAGAAATTGGGTTGATTTATTGAGCTTCTTGATAAGTGGTATGTCAATGCATGATACAAATACAGCTGCGATGGCTACTTTATTTAACGAATGGTTTGAACCAAATTCATACCTTGAATACCCCAAAGGGGGAAGTGAATCTATCGTAAAAGCCTTAATTAAGGGATTTAAAAAAAATGGAGGAGAATTAATTCTTTCTTCGAGAGTAAAGACAATTAACTTCAATAAAAATTTAGCCACCGGTATAACTCTTAATAATGGTTCTAGTTATAGTTGTGAATCTGTTGTCACGAATACTGATGTTTGGAATTTAAAAAAGTTAATTCCAAATAAAATTTCAAAAAAATGGAATACAAAAGTTTTGAACCCTAATAAATGTGATTCTTTCCTTCATATACATCTAGGTTTTGATGCTGATGGTCTTGAAAATTTGCCAATACATGCGATACATGTTGATGAGTGGGAAAAGGGTATAACCGCAGAAAGAAATATAGCTGTATTTTCAATCCCATCTGTTTTAGATAAAAATATGGCCCCTGAAGGAAAACATGTTCTTCATGGATATACTCCCGCAAATGAACCTTGGGAAATTTGGAAAAACCTAAATCCAAAGGAACTAGAATATAGAAATTTGAAAGAAGAAAGATGTTCAATATTCCTTAATGCAGTGCGAAAATTTATCCCTGATATAGATGAAAGGATTGATTTAAAGATGCTGGGAACCCCAATCACTCATAAAAAATTCACCAATACCTATTGCGGTAGTTACGGCCCTGCATTATCTGCAGCAAAAGGTCTTTTCCCAGGCTGCAAAACTCCAGTGAAAAATTTATTTACTTGCGGTGCAAGTACATTTCCAGGTATTGGAATTCCTGCTGTTTCAGCAAGTGGCGCTTACGCAGCTGAAAAAATAATTGGTAAAAAAGAATTCAAAGCTCTTCTTAAGACAATAAATTTATGAATCAAGTTCTTTTTTTAACTCTAAAAATACTTAGTTAAGAAATAAGAATAAATAAAGCAAAAACGTTCAATAATGATAATCTTTATCTGAACATAAACTTAACTTATAACTCTTATATGTTTTTCTTATCAATTCCTCAAGCCTGGCATTTAGTTGGCACTTGGTCAGAACAACTTCCAAATGAGTCAAATCTTATAGGAATGGGCCAAACAGAATTAATGATGACTTTACATTCAATATTCGTTCCTCTCATACTTGTAATTTCATATTACCTATTCAATAGACTTAATAAAAACGAATCAAAGAAAATTAAAGGATGATCGTTTAAGGTTTATTTAGCTGAACTTCTTCTAACTACCTTTCTGCCTGTAGAAGTATCAACTCCGCTTGAATCTTTAGTTTGCGAATTAGTTTCAACATTATCTACATCACTTTTATCCATTTCTGCACAAACACCTACTACCATGGCAGCCTGCATTTGATCTGGTAAATCTCCAATAGTTAATAAGGCCTTTAAAACTAATTGAAGTCGAGTTTGCCGATCTATTTCAGGTCTTAGTTTTTTTACGGTATTCCAAAGTTCTTGGGTAACTTCTTTTAAAAGTTCTCGATCAACAGCCAAATTAATTCCTTCTTGTATTTCTACTAATCTAACAAAAAATTGTATCTCGTAAAATAATATTCAATAAAAAGATTGTTAGTTAATATTTTTCTATCCGAATACAAGTTGCATTT
Organism: Prochlorococcus sp. AG-355-I04; assembly: GCA_003280915.1. Lineage (GTDB taxonomy): Bacteria > Cyanobacteriota > Cyanobacteriia > PCC-6307 > Cyanobiaceae > Prochlorococcus_A. The sequence goes on from QCDL01000012.1 coordinate 28,999, forward strand.
GTTGGTGCAATTCAATCTTCTCTTGCAAAAGTTTATCTTTTTCAATCTTTTTTAGAATAGAAGTTCTATAAAATTTTTTATGAATCTTTATTGGAGTATTTTCAAACTTTACATTTTTGCTTATTAGAAAATTCCACTCTTTTGAATTAAAAGGGGCATAAGGAGAAGATGAAATCACTTTCATGTCTTAATAATACATCTGTACTAATAATAGTACATGTTTACTATTACGCAACAACTTAATCGACTTTTTCTTAATTTTAAAGTGTCTTTGAGAATGGATTGATTTTTTTTATCTAATTAGTAAGAATTATAAGTTTGATTAATGAATAAAAGTATCATGCGTAACTTATTGATCCCTTTTTTTAGTGTCTTAAGACTTTTCTTGCTTAAAAACCTCTTAAAATAGTCAATTTGTTGAAATTAACATTGACAAGATATATTTAGTAATCCTTCCTATAAAAAGAATAATGAATTGATCAAAAATGCTTCTTAGTAATGCAAAAAGACTAAAAATCCAAGGAATAATTAAAAGAATTGCTGAAGATAAATCAATTTCATTAGAAGAAAGGATATTTGTTGAGAAATTTGCACACCATAATTCGACAATTTCTCTTTGGCTGAAAAAAGCTAACAGCTTTAGAAGGAATGGTACAAAAAATGATGGGGGGATTGATAACCTCTTACAATCATTTGGGATAGATGGACTAGATAAAGAAAATCATTTCAACCCTAATGAAGATGATATATCGGATTGGTTTGGCGGTGCTCCTAGTTGGCTAAAGAGAAGCTAGATCCATTAATTATTCAATTTACCCAAGCTATCTTACACAAATATATACTCATAAAAGATATAGATACCCAAAAAACCCATGGTATAAATTTAATCGGCAATAAATATTTTTTTGAAAAGGTTTTCATATTTATTTTTCTTTTAGATTATTTCTTCCTTACCGTTTTTGAAAATAGGTTTAATTGCTCTATTTATAAATTAAACAATATTCGAAACCTCAAAAATATTAAATCACTTTAAATAGATAAACCTAATTAGCCTTAATCATCGCAATCTAAGCAACTTTATTTTCATTGTTTCTTGAAAAATTTACTATTTTTGCCTCATCATGGTCTGAATCATTCCAAAATTTTATAAGTCTTTCTAATTCATCAATCCTCTTTTTGGCATTTGCAATTTTTTCAGTAGTTGTCATTTAAAATTTTTATCTATCCAATTAATGCACGAAAAAAAAATATTTCAATGGAAGTAGCAATTTTTAGACTGTAAATATTAATTTTTGGTTAATTACTTCAATAAATCATAGTCCAATAGCAGTTAAGTAATTATACTTAAGGAAAAACAAAATTCATGAAGAAAGTAAATTCTTTGATTTTGAATAGCACAGTTAACTTCTTAGACTTCATATACTCTGGTAGATCTTTACAAAGATTTTGGGTTTTAGAAGTTATAGCTAGATCACCTTATTTTGCATTTCTTTCAGTTCTTCATTTTAAAGAATCCCTAGGAATTAAAAATGAGAAAACAATGATTTTAATGAAAGAACATTTTTATCAAGCCATTAACGAAACTGAGCATCTTAAAGAAATGGAGAAAAGAGGAGGAGATAGGTTCTGGATTGATAGATTTTTTGCGAGACACCTCGTACTTGTCTATTACTGGATCATGGTTTTTTATTATTTCCTCTCTCCAGCTAATGCTTATGATGTCAACATAAAAATCGAAGAACATGCATTTGAAACTTATTCCAAATACTTAATAGATAATCCTAATGATCAAAAAATAAAAGAAATTGCTCAAGATGAATTAAATCATGTCCAAGAACTTAACGAAGCTTTGTCAATGCTTACAACAGTCTAGATTAGTGCTGAGAAATCTATGAGCAATATTGAGAGTATCACCGAGGAAGAAATTAATCCTAGGCTTATCATTAATGAGACATAACCTTTTTTTCTAGGCAATTTATAAAAAGATATTCCAATAATTAATATCATTATTAATGAGAAAAAAATTATAATTTTCTCATTTACTAAATTGAGATGTATAACTAAATTTTTTTCTTCAAAAAATTTGAGAAATTCAGATAAAACTAATTCTTCTTCTATTTTTTTAAAATAGTCCAATGAGCTTATAAAAGCAGAACTTAATAAAGATAATGCAACCAGTGCGGTAACTGGTTTTGTTAATCTGTTAAGTGTTCTGTTAAAACTTGCCAATAAAATAAGAATAAATACAGAGGTTACTAAAGGTATTAAAGGTATAAGAGTTGTCGAATTTATGAAATTTCCCACGAAAATAATATGTATCTAACTTAAAATTTTATATTATTTCGACGCGTTATTTTATTAAATAAGATTTTTTTAAAATCTAAAATGTAATTAGTACCTATTGCATTCTGTGTAAATTGATACCAAAATTAAATTAGTATTGAAAAATAAAATGTTAGCCATTTCTGAAATTATTGTTGCAAGTGCTATTTTCCTAGGAATTGTATATTGGGAAGTTAAATTCCTATATACCAAGCCTACTGTAGCGAAATGAATTCACTCAAAGCAGGAAAATTAAAAACGTAGAAAATTTAAATAAAATTTAAGAATTTAAGTTGACAAAAAAAGCTCTAAATATGAGAGAATAAACACAAATATTAATCCCCTCTAATGAGCGAAGTTCAAAATCCTAATACTAACTCAACTCAGCAGCAACAACAGCAACAGCAACAATCCTATTCAGACAGCAAAATTAATTCTGCTGAGAGCGAGAGACTTTATCTTGAGATGAAAGAAGCTTGGCTTTAAATTTAATTCGTGTTTGAAATAATATTTTTTTAAATTTTTTTCAATTTTGAAGTAATCAATACTTTTTTATTTTCTGTACGCTTTAAATTTTGTTTAACCGCAAGAGTAATTTTTGAGAAAACTAAAGCAGTTAGAAAAAATTAACGGAAGGATCGCAATGGGAGGGTTGATATATTTAGTTTTTACAAAATTAGTTTCCAACCGTACCGACATATTAGATCAGCTTAAATCTTATTTAATTTAAAAAATGAATTGGAAATATTATCCAGGAATATTTCTTTCTATATAAGCGTCAGTTAAAGCTAGAATTAACCCCAATAATGTTGAAAATATAGCAATTTCAGTTGATTCCATTTTATTTTTGAACTACCCCTAGTTTGCTAAATAATTCAAAGTTATGCAACAAAACTGATAAACTACTATAGTACGTATATACTATTAGTTATTTATTGTGAGCTCAGCAACTCCTGAGTTTCTTTTCGTTAGGCCTGGTGATTATGTCGCAATTAAAAAAGAAAATTGCGAAGATACTAAGGAAAAGGATGAAAATTATTGGGTCGGTCAAGTTATCGACTGTATTGGAGGAGCTAGAAATCCAAATTCATGGACCTTGTTTCAAGTTGCCAATATTGACAATGGAGAGATCACTATAATCAACGCCGATATTGTAGAAAAAATTTTGAAATCTTCTGGAAATTAATCTTAATCAAACAAACTTCTTTCAGTATTACAGAAACAAAAGGTAAAATGCTCACTTAAAAGAGAACTATTACCCCAGTTCTAAGCAGGCAAGTCCGTATACTTGATTCATTGGGCAGGGAGGTTGAATGCCTTTATACATTCTGTAAGTTTTTGATATTTCCTCAAATCCCAAACTTGATAAAAGATAATTTGCATAAGGGTTCAGATTAGAGCAATCCAATAAGATTTGAGCATCTAAATCACCAACTAACTCCCTTATTAATAATTCAGCAAGTGGTGGGGTATCCGCTAAAAGAGGGCCAATTCTCCAGCCTTGCTCATTATCCTCCAATACACAAGGTCTTATCCTGCCAAATCCATGGCACATCCCATTATTATCGACAATTGCACTGACATTACAATGAGAATTTTTCAACCAGTCATTTAGAAAATGTGGTCTTGGACTAGGTTCTCTTTGATCATCATAAATTAAGACTGCTTCAGAAGAAATTTTATTACCTGGGACAACTTTAAAAGAATGATATTGATCTTTATAGAAATTTCTCAATGGCAAATCTTGAGAACCATTTAATTTCCATCGATTTGTAATGGAAGATTTTCTAAACCCCCACTTTGCGTAATCATTTAATCTATCTGGGGCAGCCTCAAGACCAATACATTCAACATTTTTCAAATATTCGAGGGCATGTTTCCATAATCTCACCCCATATCCATTATTTCGGAATTCTTTTTTAACGATGAATAAACCTATAAAACCATACGAGGAATTATATTTTATACACGCAATAGAGCCTATAGGATAATTGTCTAGACAAGCTACCCATACCCCTTGTTTATCTGTATTTCTATAAATTGATACATCATCCATTCCAGGAGAAAATCCTTCCAACCTTGCCCAGTTTGTCACTTCTGGTATTTCATTAATAGATATCAATCTAATTGAAAATTTTTCCCTCATAGAAATATACTAACCAAGAATAATTTGAATTTTTAAATTCAATATTAATAAATTTGATTATTTCTCATAAATCGTTCACTTTGATTTAAGTGGATAAAAACCTTAGTTATTTACAATTTATCCTCTGATATATTTAATACTATTCAAAGGTAAAAAATGAAAATTTCTGATAAATTTCATTTAGAAGACATTAATAGATTAAAAAATACGGTTCTCACTGGAAAAACGGAAGATATAAAATGGCGGATCCAACATCTCAATATAGTTTCTGAACTTTTGGATGAAAATAAAAAAGAAATAATAAAATCACTTTTTCTTGATCTCGGCAAATCTGAAATTGAAGGGCTTTCAGAAATTCTTTTAGTGAAAGAAGAAATTTCACTCATAAAGAAGAAACTTAATTCTTGGATGCGACCAAAAAAGATTAATACACCTTTTTATCTATTTCCATCATCCTCCAAAGTTATTTATGAACCTCTTGGGTGTATCTTAATTCTTGGTCCTTATAATTATCCATTACTTTATGTTTTGAAGCCATTGGTAAATATTTTCTCAGCAGGAAATACTGCAGTCATAAAACCATCAGAAAAATGTCCTGCGACCTCAGAACTTATTAAAAAGCTCACTTCCAAATATTTCAGTAAAGATGTACTAATGACAGTCGAGGGTGATTATAAACAATCCATAAAATTAATTGAACAAAATTTTGACCATATATTTTTTACAGGAAGTACTGAAACTGGAAAATCTATAATGAAATTGGCTTCAAAAAACTTAACTCCATTAACTCTTGAGTTAAGCGGAACAAATCCTGTAATTATTTTCAAGAATGCAAATTTAGAAGTAGCTGCTAAAAGAATTGTTTGGGGTAAATTTTTTAATTCGGGCCAATCCTGCATGGCTCCGAATCATATCTTTGTAGATAAAGAAATTGAAAATATTTTTATAGAAAAATTAAAGAAATGCATAGTAAGTTTTTACGGAGATAATCCAATTATTTCCGAAAACTTATCAAAATTGGAGAAAAAGCAATTTTCATCAACTTTAGAAATTCTCAAACAATTTAAAAAAGAAAAAAGAATTTTATTTGGGGGAACTTTTAGTAAAAAAAAGTTTAAAATATCTCCTACGATTTTGAGAACTAAATCTAATGAAACAGATATTTTGCAGAAAGAACTATTCAGTTCACTTCTTCCAGTAATTGGATTCAATGATAAGGAATCAGCTTTAAAACAGATTAGTCAAACATCAAAACCACTAGCAATCTACTTATTTGGAGGCAATAAAAAAATCCATAATCATATTTCAAAAGTAACCAGCTCTGGAACAATTTGTATAAATGATGTGATGTTACCAGTCCTTATTCCAAATTTACCGTTTGGAGGCGTTGGGCAAAGTGGTATTGGTAAATTTCATGGAGAAGAAGGGTTTCGAAATTTTTCAAATCAAAAATCTATTACTTTTAAAGGTTTTTTATTTGATTCAAATCTGCGGTATCCTCCCTACGAAAGAGTAAAGAAATTTTTAAAGTTTATTTTTCAGGTTTAAATTACTTAAATTGTTTTCAAAAACCTAGCGATTTAAAATTTACAGATTATCTTTAAATAAATAGTGAGTTTTATGAAATTTACATTTTTAGTAATTG
>QCDL01000013.1 GCA_003280915.1 Prochlorococcus sp. AG-355-I04
CACGATTATATTGCATAAAAACAAGATTATAAAATTCAATAAAACGATCTCCATCCTCTAAATCAATATTCTGCAAACCCTTTTCAGGATGAAAATCATAATAAAGTTCTGAACAAGGTCCACATGGACCTGTTTTGCCAGATGACCAAAAATTATCTTCTTCACCTAGTTTCACTATCCTATCTGGATGAATACCAATTTCATCTCTCCAAATTTTTGCAGACTCTACGTCTTCATGAAAAACACTCACAATTATATTTTCAACAGAAAGTTGATAAATATTAGTAACAAGTTCCCAAGCCCATTGGATAGCTTCTCGTTTAAAATAATCCCCAAAAGAAAAATTACCAAGCATTTCAAAAAAAGTGTGGTGTCTAGCTGTAACTCCAACGTTTTCTATATCGTTTGTTCTGATGCACTTTTGGCTAGATGTAGCCCTTTTTGATGGTCTTTCTTTTAAACCTAAAAAAACTGGTTTAAAAGGTAGCATTCCAGCAATTGTGAGCATAACCGTAGGGTCATCTGGAATCAAAGATGCACTTGGAATGATTTTATGTAATTTTTCACTATAAAATTTTAAAAAAGCATTTCTTATCTCATCTCCAGTAACTATTTTTTTAATTATTTGAGATGTCATTTATCCAGAATAAGAAGATTAAAAATTAAAGAAAAGCGTAATTTCGGTTATTTCGCAAAAATAATCACGCGAATTTATATTCTATATAACTAAAGTTAATTTATAAAGCTAATTATTCTATGATAGCCTCTGCCCAGACAAGTAATTCTAAATTGGCGCAAACTAATAACAAATTGACGGTTCAATCCCAATACTTTGCTGATGATTCTTGTGCCATAAGATCTTTGGATTGGGATCGTAGTAGATTTGATATTGAATTTGGTTTAAGAAATGGAACTACTTACAATAGTTTTATTATTAAAGGCGAGAAACTAGCAATTATTGATACTAGTCACGCAAAGTTCGAAAAACTATGGTTTGAAGAATTACTGAAAAAGGTAAATCCGCAAGAAGTTGATTATTTAATTACTAGCCACACAGAACCTGATCATTCTGGTTTAATAGGTAATCTTTTAGAATTAAATCAAAATATCACAGTAGTTGGATCAAAATTAGCACTTAAATTTATTGAAGACCAAATACATATTCCCTTTAAACGTTTAGAGGTTAAAAGTGGAGAGTTTTTAAATCTCGGAACTAATCCTAATAGTGGTTTAGAACATAATATTGAATTCATAAGTGCACCAAATTTACATTGGCCAGATACCATATTTTCATATGATCACAGTACAAATGTTCTCTATACATGCGACGCATTTGGACTCCATTATTGTTCTAACGAATTTTTTGACACTGACCAAAAAGAAATATACGATGATTTCCGTTTTTATTACGATTGCCTTATGGGTCCAAACGCTAGAAGCGTTATGCAGGCAATTAAAAGAATAGATAAGCTTCCTGAATTAAAAACAATAGCTGTTGGTCATGGGCCTTTGCTCCATAATCAGGTCAATTTTTGGAAAGGAAAATATCTAGAATGGAGTAGTAATAAAAGCAAAGGCAATGATTTTGTGTCAGTATGCTACATAAGCGACTATGGTTATTGTGATCGACTAAGTCAAGCTATATCTCATGGAATAAGCAAAGCAGATGCACAGGTTCAATTAATTGATTTAAGGTCTTCTGACCCGCAAGAATTAACAAGTTTAATTTCCGAATCAAAAGCAGTAGTCATTCCCACATGGCCAGTAGACTCAGATAATGAATTAAAAGAATCTCTCGGTACATTATTTGCAGCACTAAAACCAAAACAATTTACTGCAGTTTATGATGCATTTGGTGGAAATGATGAACCAATAGATTCCTTAGCAAATAAATTAAGGGAACTTGGTCAAAAAGAAGCTTTCTCTCCCTTAAGAGTTAAAAATATTCCTGATCCCATTATTTATCAACAATTCGAAGAAGCTGGAACTGACTTGGGTCAATTGATCAATAAAAAGAAGAATATTGCCTCTATGAAGAGCCTTGATTCAAATTTAGATAAAGCGTTAGGGAGATTAAGTGGAGGATTATATGTAGTTACAGCGAGCCAAGGCGAAGGTTCTACATTTAGGCAAAGTGCAATGGTCGCAAGCTGGGTTAGTCAAGCAAGCTTTTCTCCACCAGGTATTACAGTTGCAGTAGCAAAAGATAGAGCTATTGAATCATATATGCAAGTTGGGAAAGGTTTTGTAGTGAATATTCTGAGAGAAGATAACTATCAAAAAATGTTCAGACATTTTTTAAAAAGATTTGCTCCTGGAGCTGATAGATTTGCAGATGTAGACGTAATTAGCAACATTGCGGAAGGTGGACCAGTTCTCTCAGATTCACTCGCCTTTTTAGATTGCAAAGTTAGTTCCAGACTAGAGACTCCAGACCATTGGATAATTTACGGAGTTGTTGAAAATGGTAATGTTTCTGACTTATCATGTAAGACAGCTGTTCATCATAGAAAAGTTGCTAATCACTATTGATTAGACTTTTCAAATAGAGTTTTGAGACCAATTGATATCACTAAACTCAAATAGCAAATATATTTTTTAAATTTATAAGAGGCATCAATTTGCTTAGATAACCAAAGAGAAATCAAGTTCCAGTTGAAAACCCTACATTTAACAACTCATTAATGGTGCTGATTTAGGTATAATCAATTGATAAATAACGGATTCACAAGAACTAAATGTTCTGGTCGATAGTTGAAAATCCGTTGAAAGTCAATGTGACATTTCTCCACGACTAATAAGTCGCAAATTAAAACTAGAAATTAAGTCTTTAAAATGTCAGATATTAATATAGGCTTACTTGCAGAAAATCAAAACTTATCAGAATTTGAAATTAGCGAAAATTTTTCGTGTGTAAGATTCTTAGACCAAAATAAAGAAAGATTTGAACTTGAATTTAACCTTGAAAAAGGAACCTCTTTCAACACTTTTTTCATTAGAAGTGATGAGGAACTTTTTATTATTCACCCACCTGAGAAACAATATTTTGATTCGTTTAATAAAGTAATTTCTAGGTTTTGTGATCAATTTAAATTAGGTAAAATCAACTTCATTTCTGGTCATATTAATCCCCAAATTATTGAAACTATAAAGAATATAAGTACCCAATTTGAAAACACAACTATTACTTGCTCTAATCCAGGTTATAAACTTATTAGCGAACTTTGGAATCAAAGAAATCCTAACTTAAAAGACTTCATTGAAATTCAATTACCTAAAATAAACATAGTCAAAAAGGAACAAAATTTAGAATTAGATAACATTTCACTAGAGTTAATTCCTATTCCAACAGCACGTTGGCCTGGAGGTCTAATAATTTATGAACGTAATCAAGAAATCCTTCTAAGTGAAAAAATTTTTTCTGCTCACATTGCTTCTTCAGATTGGTCTGAAACAAATCGAGTTAGTACAGAAATTGATAGGAAACATTTTTATGATTGCTTAATGGCACCAATGTCTAATCAAGTAATATCAATAACTGAAAAAATTGCAGATTACGATATTAAAACTATTGCACCATTACATGGTCCCGCTATCGAATATAGCTTAAAAAGCTTCTTAAATGACTACATTAGATGGGGTGAAAATCTCTCAACAAATAATCCTAAGATCGCTCTGATATATGCAAGTGCATATGGAAATACAGCCTCAATAGGTGATGCATTAGCTAAAGGGATAAATAGAACTTCTGTCGAAGTTGAAAGTATAAATTGTGAATTTACACCAAATGATGTACTTATAAAATCTATCAAAAACGCTGATGGATATTTAATAGGATCACCAACACTAGGTGGGCATGCCCCAACTCCAATAGTAAGTGCACTAGGAACATTATTATCAGAGGGTAATAGAGATAAGCCAGTGGGAATCTTTGGTAGTTTTGGCTGGAGCGGCGAAGCTATAGATTTACTTGAAACAAAATTAAAAGACGGTGGTTTTAAGTTTAGTTTTGACCCTATTAGGATTAAATTCAGTCCAAATAAACCAAAGATTAAAGAATTAGAAGAAATAGGAACTCACTTTGGGAGAAAAATTATAAAAAAAGCAAAGAAAAAACCCAGAAAATCAGATACTGGAATGATTACAAGCAAAACTGATCCAAAGCTACAAGCTCTTGGAAGAGTTATTGGTTCACTTTGTGTCCTGACAGCCTCTAAAGGCAAAGATGAGAATAATATTAAAGGAGCCATGCTTGCATCTTGGGTTAGTCAAGCAAGTTTTTCTCCGCCTGGGTTCAGTATTGCAGTAGCAAAAGATAGATCAGTAGAGTCTCTTCTACAAGTAGGAGATTCATTCGCATTAAATATTCTTAGTGAAAAAGATTTTAAAGAACCTTTGAAAAGATTCACAAAGCCCTTTGCACCTGGAGAAGATAGATTTGAAGGAATAAATATTGAATTAACTCCTAATGCACAGATAATAATTCCCGAATCACTAGCATGGTTAGATGCTTCTGTAAAAGAGAGAATGGAATGTGGAGATCATTGGGTAATTTACGCCGAAGTTCTACACGGTAATATACTAAAATCCGATAGTCTAACGGCAGTTCATCACCGCAAAACAGGTGCTAACTATTAAATTTATTTATCTAATTTATGACTGAAACAAAAGATCTAATAATCATTACGGCTAGTTGTGGTAAAAATCTAGAACTTTCTGAAAAATTTCTTGAAAAAAGTAATGAACTGAAAATAAGTTCTGAAATTTTAGATCTTACTACTCTTGACATTCCATTATTTAATCCAAGAATTCACAGCAAAGAAAATATTCCAAATGAAATAAAAGAATTAAAAAAAAAGCTTTTCAAGATTGAAAGGTGGGTGATTTGTGCGCCTGAATATAATGGATCTATACCTCCTATTCTCTCCAACTTCATAGCATGGCTATCTATTTCGGGAGATGACTTTAGGAATTTATTTAATGGTCAACCTATTGCAATTGCAACATTTTCTGGTGGCATAGGGTTAGAACTACTGACCTCATTAAGAATTCAATTAGTGCATTTAGGAAGTCAAGTATTAGGAAGACAACTTTTGTCGTCATATAGTAAACCTATAGATACAAAAACTATTGAAGATATTATTCAAAGACTTTTACAAATGAAAAAATTAAAAACATAAACTTTTAATAGCTAAATATTAATCTCATTTTTTTTCATTCCAAACTTTTAAAATTTCTCGTGCCATTGGCAGGGCGTGAACAGATCCACCGCCAGGAGTATTCTGTGCAAAGGCAACTACGAGTAATTCGCTATTTTCAGAGGGTGTAAAGCAAACGAACCAAGCATGATCTGAGCCACCTTCACCATCTTCAGCAGTTCCTGTTTTACCTGACACTGGAGGTAAATTTGAAACTCCATAATTAATTGATACTCCTGTGCCAGACTCTACTACTTTCCGGAGACCACTTTTTATCAATTGAATATTTTGTGGGTCAATTTCAATTGGAATACGTTTTTTATCTAAAAGACTTTCTTCATCTTTTTTAGTCAAATGTGGAGTAACTAAATAACCTCCATTTGCAATAGCAGCATAAGCTCTAGCTATTTGAATAGGAGTAACTTGAACAACAAATTGTCCAATAGACATACTCGCAATATCTTCTGGGACCCATGGAGTTCTTCCTGGTTGCCCCCATCCTCTGCCTTTTTTAGCCCACTCACTACTTGCTACTAATCCTTTATTTTCTTGTTCAGAAATTTCAATTCCAGATAAAGAATTAAAACCAAGTTTTCTAGAAACCTTATGAATTTCATCAACTCCTGCACCATATCCGACTTGATAAAAAAATGTATTACTCGAAACTCTTAAAGCATCTTCATAACCTATTACTCCAAAACCTAAATCATTGTGTTCCCTGAAACATTGGCTTCCATAAGTGATACATGGTTTCGTATCTAACATTGTTTCTCTAGGAAATTTTCCACTTTCCAAGCCAGCTAAAGCCGTTACAATTTTCCAAACGCTTCCTGGATCGTAGGCATTTAATGCTCTATTAAATAAAGGTTTTTCAGGAGAATTAAAAAGTGTATTATATTCTTTCTCAGATTTAAATTCCTGTGAGAAAAAATTTAAATCGAATGTAGGTTTACTTGCCATTGCTCTTATTGCACCATCTCTTGGATCCATTACTATTATGGCTCCAGCTTTTTTATCTTTAAGAACCTCCTCAGCAACTAACTGCAGATTAAGATCGATTGTTAGTTGAATATCATTACCTTGTACTGAAGGTCTTATACCCAATGATCTTTGAAATTTTCCTAATGAATTTACTTCAACCATTTCTCCGCCCCATTCACCTCTTATAAAATCTTCGTAAACATATTCAATTCCCGTCCTACCGATTAAGTCATTTAATTTATAACCCTTTTTAGATAATAATTTATATTCTAATTCAGTAACTGGTTGAGTATAACCAATTACATGGGCAGCAAGGGTTTTATAAGGATAATTTCTAATTAAATTGGTAGCTATTTCAAAACTAATTAAATTATCTTCATTCTCCTTAAATTTTATTAATTGATCTACATTTAAATCATCACGAATAATTACTGAGAGTTTCTGATTTTTTAGACCATCAGAGTATTTTTTTTGAATTACATTACTATCAATATTTAACAAGTTAGAAATACTTGATTTATGTTTTTCCCAATTCCTTTTTTTAACATATTGAGGCTTTATTATTAAAGAATATTTGACTCTACTATTTGCTAGAACATTACCATTTTTATCTAGTATTCTTCCACGTATTGGCTGCGAGGCAATAAGTCTGATCCTATTCTCATCTGACATTTTCTTATAAGATTCATAATTTAAAAGTTGTAAAAAAATTAACCTAAATAGAATCAATAAAAAGCAAACAGAAGAAAAAATAAGTAAGACTAGTGGTTGTCTTTTTAATGAAATAAGTTTTTTATTAGGACTTGTTTTTATCAAAAATATAAATTTATTTAAATATTGTTTTTTCCAATAAAGCAATGGTTGATTTTATCTCTTTAAGTCTATTGATTAAATCTTGAAAATCAATATCTTCATTGTTCAAATCGAACTCGTCATTTTCAAGATTATTTGAATTTAAATTTTCACTCATAAAACTTACAATTTTTAAGCAATTATTTCAATTAATGGAATTCTAAATAATAAATTTATTTTTTCAAAATTATTTTTACTTAGATACTTAAAAATTATCAAAAACAAATTAATTTAATTTATTTATATTTTGTTCAAAATAAGGATTACAACTATTCTTTGATATCCCTAAAGACCACCCAACAAACGAAGAAACAAATATCGTGACTATTAACGGCAAAATTGCTTGTTGAGTATTTGTAAGACTGAACCATTCTCTCCAGCTATTAAAAAATCTTTCTCTCTGAAATTTTCTTTTTTCATTTTCTAATAATCTCGTTTTTTTGGCGAAAGATTTTGTTACCCATTTTTCGAAAGGAGTTTTTTTTGTAATCGCCATCTTCCTCTCCACTTCTAATAATTGTCCAGAACTAAGATAGGGATGAAATGTACTTATCAATTCAAGAGTTTTTAAAAACATCTCAATAGTTGCATCTTTTATGAGCTTTTGCTCAGGGCTCAAATCAGCCCACTCTATTTCTGGATAAAAACGATTCCTGTTTGGTGCAATTTGATCCTCTGACATTTGACCAGGTTCTCTAAGCCATCTATTAGTGTTTTCGTCAAATCTTCGCCAATATAAAAAAGGATTAATAAAAATTGTTTTGCCAGATACTTTGACTACATCTTGTTGCAGATGATGAGTTATCTGTCTTTCAGGATTTTTCGAATTTATCAAAAGTCTAAATTATTAATCTAATTAAAGATTATCTTTTATTCACTATTTTTCCAGAAATATGAAAAATTATCCTATGAATATTAAGTTATCGATAACTGCCAACGCTTCTTTAAATAATTACAATAATCACACTTTAATGAAGGTTTGGGGAAATTATCCGAGCGTAATAAATTAACCGTATCAATTATCTTATTTTCTACCCATGAAGTAGAACAATCTAATTTAATTAGATGTACGTCAAAATTTAATTGGTTATTAAATAACTCTTCATTTTTCTTTCCATTGAAATATAAAAGATAAGCTTCATTAGCCACTTGAAAACCATTTTTTTTAAATAACCACTGATACATTTCTAATTGTCTCTTATAGGCTTTTGCATATTCGTATTTATTAAAAGTCTCAGACCAATCAAAATTATTTCTAGAAGTTGCTTTCACATCAACAATAATAAGATCACCATTTTTTTTCTGCCAAATATCATCCACAGCACCACCAAAATCATAGTTGTGTTCTATTGACAGATATCTTATGCCTTGAAAATTACTTCTCCAACGTTCTAAATCTTTGTGTTTGAAAGGAACAGCATCAATACCATGTTCAATAAATAAAGGATGGGGCTCCTGAATTTTTCTGTAATAATCAAATTCATTTTTACATAAGTTATCTACAGCTATATTTAAAGTAAAAGGTAATGATGGAGGTTTTATTTGATATTTTTTGTCAAGTACACAACATCTCGGACAACTTAGATATTTCTCAACAGTAGATCGACTTAATTTAATAATCTCGCTCATTAGAGTTAACACCCCATTTAAAAATATTTCTTAAATAAAATAAAAGTCTTAAATTTTTAGAAAATTTGTAATTTACTCCCACTCTATAGTACCGAGAAATAAGGCAGTCATAAACGTAGTGATACCAACATGTTTGAACCCATAATAACACACATTTTCCTGAGGGAAACCTGAGGGAAACCTCTTTTTAGGCAGGTTGTATTTAACAAAAACTCAAAATTAATTACTCAGTCACAGTAAATTAAACAATTTTGATTGGTTGGATGTTCTCTACATTCTTTCTCCCAAAAGTTTTGAAACTCAGGGGTGCATTTCTCAAGTTCTTTTGGGGTTTCGTTTAGATTTGCACCTGCATAATTAAATGCAGTTAAGTATCTTGGAAGAATGTTAAATTGATTGAATAGTTTCATAAGACCTCCTAGATCTATATCTATATTGTCCTCCTTTTTATTTGAAATTCATAGGGTATTTCTACCCGAGTATTAGTGCTTTGTGGTTGTCACGACTATCTTTTCCCATTCAGTAGGAGTAGAAATAATTCAGGAGTCAAAAGCACTTCATCGACTTTGTGGACAGCGAGGTGCATAAGACTCGAAAGGGGCAAATACATGCCCCTTTATTTTGTTTAAATTTGAGTATCTATTGGCAATAAATTAGACAAAAAAAGACCCCTATTTCTAGAGGTCTTTAATGGTTTTACTAAATCAAGTGTTTCCTTGTTTCCACTGTTTCAGTAAAACCACTCCTTCACACGTGTATAAACTATGCCATATATTTCTTTTCCGTGGAAGGGGTAAATGGAATGTTACTTAACTGTCACATGTGCCAGTTTTCCATATTAGGTTTTTTGGCAATAAAAAACACCCTAATTTAGAGAAAAGGGTGTTTGATTATCAGAAATTAGTGTGTGAGGAGTTTCTGATGTGTATAACTTACTGGAATAAAGGAACAAATATCTACAGTATTAATTCCTATTAATGCAAATTTGTTCTTTTTTACATTGACGGGATAATTAAAAATAAACAAATAACTTACCTAGGAATGAAAAAAATATTATTTTTAGGTCTATTTTTTGCCTTAATTAATCCGATAAATGCAGAACAATATAAAAGGCACAAATATACCTGTCCAGAATCGCAAGGCGAATGCACTGAAGGCGAAAGAGCAGCAATTAAATTAGTTAATGAAACTTACTGGGAGATCCTTACAGAAAGAATTAAGGAGAATAAATTTTACAAATACCCTTGGTATTGGGTTTATAAGAAAGATATCTACAACGAGTGTAAATATACAGTTGCGGCAAAAGAGGATATGCCAACTCATACTGCAAATATGGAATGGATAGATGTTGATATTTGCAAAAAAACAACTAAGTTAATTGATTTAGGTCGTCGTAGATGATGAAAAAAATATTCTTTCTAAGTTTGATTTTTACTCTTTCATCAATTGTTCCTTTGATGGCAGAGAATAAATTATCTGGTTCAAGCAATCAGGTTGTTGATTCAAATGCACGCAAGTTTTCAAAAACCGATCTTGTTGTAAGAGATGGGATTTTTTATTTTAAGGATTCTGATATTCCCTACAGTGGAAAGGTTATCTATGCAAAAAATGCCTATATTAATCAATCAGGTGAATTAAAAAATGGTAAAAAAGTTGGGTTATGGATTGATAGATATAGCAAATCAGGGATTTTAGAAAGAGAAAGATTTTACAAAAATGGAAAGATTAAAGACGGACTTCGCAAAAATTATCACTGGAACGGCAGATTATGGAATAGCGTGAATTATACCAATGGCAAAATGAATGGACTATGGGAAGAGTTTCATGATAATGGACTACCTTCTTACAGGGTGATGAAGGTAAATGGGAAAGCAGTAGGTCTAGCAGAAGCATTTCATAAAAATGGTCAGATACATTATGCTCACAAATACATTGAAGGAATTGAAGAAGATGGACTCTCAAGTTATTTCTTTGATAATGGTCAATTAAGAAGGCAAGGAAATATTAAAGATGGCAAGAAAGAAGGTATTTGGGAATATTTCAATAAAGATGGTTCTTTTAAAAAAGCGATTACTTTTGAAAACGGGAAAGTAATCGGAAGTTTTACACCTAGCAAAAATACAAAACTCTGCACTCTTACAAGTGAAAAGGAATCAGATATCACAATCACAATGAATTATCCAAGCACTGGTTATGGATATGGAACTCTAAATTATAAAAATGAACCAGAATATTATTTTGAGGTGGGAATAAGTAATGGGTATGGAACTCAGTATTATCAACTAAAAACTTATTCTGCTGAGGCATCTTATCAATATTCTGGTTTGCCTTATGCAGTAAGAACAAAAGATACTGAATTAATTAGCAATGGGAGATTTGTGAATTTTGTTGGCAATAAGTTAGCAAGATCAACAACGAGGCAAGAAAGAAGAAAAGGAACCATGAAGGCATTAATGCCAACATTACCATCGGATTATTATTACTCACTTACAAATAATCATAAAAAAGGAGAGTATGGTCGTTTTAATCTTTCTCCTAAGATGAAAGCAATTTTGAATGCTTCTGAAGGTTTCTTTGTTGATTCTGGTGGTTGCAGAAAATATTTTAAATATGGATGGGATTGATGACTAAGAAAAATATAATTTTTTTATTTTTAGGATTTATTGGAATTATTCTTTTCCCGCCTTTATGGATTCTATTTTTAACAATTACAGTAATTGCAATGATGTTTGCAGCAGTTAATCAAGATTCAAAGCAGCAATATTCTGATGATGAAAAAAATAATAATGAACAAGGTTATGAAGATCCTGCTCTCCAAAAATGGCGTAATCATAGAAAAGAATTTGAAGAAGAGGTTTTGAAATTACAAACAGAATCAACTGAAGATGCAGATTATTCAAAACTTAAGAATATGGCAGAAATGATTCCTAGTTTGTTGGAAGAAATAACAACTCCTAAAACCTTTTATGAAATAGTTGGTGACTTAACAATCAAAACAAGACTTTATTATTTCCAAGAAATAGATCTATCAGATCCAGTTAAGGGAAAATACCCCTCCCTCAAAGATGATTTTTCAAAAGCAAAAGATATATGCGATAAATTTTTTGATGGGAATGAGTATGTAAAAGTTTGGGTAATTTATAGAACGCTACTTCAAAGACAAGTTCCTGAAGAAGAAATTAATAAAAATTTTCCTGAGTTGGTTTCTAAATTAAAAGATATTAGAGACCAAGAATGGAAATATGTTGCTTGGGCATATTACATTGCTGATGAAGTAGAAAAAGTAACTGGGCAGGATTCATGCACTAAAGAAAGATATAAATATGTTGAAGAAATTTTTGCTAAAGATGATCGTAAAAAAGAAAGAATGTTAGAAAATCAGTCTGATGTATTTAAAAATGATCATAAACTTTTGCGAAAATTTGATCTTGAAGAAATTAAAGAAAAAGATAAAGAGATATCTGAGGGTTTCTTAAAGTCAATTGACTTTACTAAATTCAAAAGCAAACCAAAGAAAATAAAAAGCAAAATTACTTGGAAATTAGAGGATGCAATAAAATTTGCCAAGATCATACAAAGTGAATATTCAGAAGTATCTAAATTAAGTGCATTCGGAGAATTTGGAGAGGTAGATGAACTAACAAGAAAAAGTTACCAATATGCCGGTTTCGTAAGAAGTGAAGAATATTATGAATCACTTCATGGAGAGAAATTCTTGGATCAGATTCAAGATTTAGAGAGAATTTCTGATTTCTATCAGTTTGAGATGTTTGATGAAGATCCTATTCAGTCAGCAATAGAAAATGAAGATATTGAGCGAATTATGTTTTATTCATTAATTCAAATACCAAGATATACAATCTCGAAGATAGAAGAAGTTTCAAAAGACGATCCTATTAAAAGAGCACCATATTTCAGCATAATGTATGAGCACATGACAATCATTCTGAATATTCTAGAAAGACTTGAAATTTTTAATAATGATGAAATAATTATTAGGTCTTGGATTTTTAATCAAATTACGGATCCTTTAGATCAAGGTAAATCTCAAATATCACTTTCTAAAAAGAATAAGAAAGGTCGTCCATATGACAGAAAATATATTGAGGAATTATGGGTTCCTTTATATCGCTTTATGGATTTACAGTTATCTCACCCAGATGGTTTAGTAGGAGATGTTGAAAAGGCATATGAAATAATCGGACGAATTCCAATTAACGTTTTATATAACTATTTCGTGGGAGATCAAGAGCAGGCATATGCAGCAATGAAACCAATGTTAGATTTAATGAAGGAGCAAGAAAAGAATTCAGAATCAAAAGAATAAAAATTATTCAATGCGTTGATGGAAAAGGAACCTAATTACGATAATGATGGATTAGATCCATCCGAAGAGTATTTCAGAAAGATGAAAAAAGGTAATGATGAGGATACCTATTTCCCACCAGAGGAATCAGAACCACCTCATTATTAAGAGCATAAAAAAAAGAATTTTGAATACAAAGTGTAGAGAAATTTAAAACTCTACGATTTCTCTATAGAGACAGGATTTTCACTCCACGGGAAACCTGAGGGAAACCTCGCTGTTAAGATCCATTGCAAATAGGATACATAAATTCTGAGGGAAACCTGAGGGAAACCTACTTTTTGAGTCTATAACTGGGTTTATAACCTATTCTTCACTCCCACTCAATAGTTCCTGGAGGTTTGCTTGTAATATCATAAACAACTCTATTTACTGAAACTACTTCATTTACAATTCTATTTGCAATCCTTTCCAAAATCTGAAAAGGAATTTTTGACCAATCGGCTGTCATACCATCTTCACTAGATACACATCGTAAAACTATTGGCCATGCATAAGTCCTTTTATCACCCATAACTCCTACTGTTTTTACAGGTAGCAATACTGCAAAAGCTTGCCAAATATCATTGTAAAGACCTGCTTTTTTAATTTCATCTCTCACAATCCAGTCTGCATCTCTTAAACAATCAAGTTTTTCATTATTCACCTCTCCCAAAATTCTAATAGCTAATCCTGGCCCTGGGAATGGATGCCTTCTTATAATTTCATCGGGCAATCCTAAAGCAGCGCCAACTTTTCGGACTTCATCCTTAAAAAGTTTTCTTAATGGCTCAACTAATTTAAATTGTAAATCTTTTGGTAATCCACCCACATTGTGATGACTCTTTATTTTTACAGCTATTCTTTCTCCTGTTTTAGGATCAATATTAGTCCCAGCACTTTCAATAACATCAGGATAAAGAGTACCTTGGGCTAAATACTGAAAAGGTCCCAATCTATTGCTTTCTTCCTCAAATACCCTAATAAATTCTTCACCTATAATTTTTCTTTTTTGTTCTGGATCAGTAATATCTTTTAATTTGGCAATAAACCTTTCTCTTGCATTAATATATTCAACTTTTATGTGAAATTTCTTATCAAAAAAATTCATTAAAAATTCTGGTTCACCTTTTCTCATAAAACCTTGGTCTATAAACATACATGTAAGCTGATTTCCGATAGCTTTATTGAGAAGAAATGCAAGAGTTGAGGAATCAACTCCTCCAGATAAGGCAAGCAAAACTTTTTTATTGCCAACTTGCTCTCTAATCCTGGGAATAGTTTCCTCTATATAGGTTTCGGTTGTCCAATCAGCCGCACAACAAGAAATTTTATAAACGAAATTTTTAATTACCATCATCCCGAACTCTGAATGAACAACTTCAGGATGAAATTGTACGCCAAATAATTTCTTTACATCATTTGAAATTGCTGCATGGAGTGTGTTCTCGGTATGAGCAATTTTATTAAATCCATCAGGCAAACAATTAATAGAATCGCCATGACTCATCCACATTATAGATTTATCTTTTACATTAGAAAGGAGGTCAGATTCTTGGTCTATATTTATTGGTGCTCTACCATATTCAGCTTTTTTGGTTGCTGAAATAACGGTTCCTCCAAGTTCTTTGACCATTAATTGCATTCCATAGCATATACCAAGAATAGGAATGCCTAAATTAAAAATTTTTTCATCACACTTAGGCGCATTTTGTTCATATACAGAATTTGGTCCTCCACTCAAAATAATCCCTTTAGGGTTAATACTTTTAATTTCCTCAATTGAAATGTAATTGCTTACAACAAGAGAAAAAACATTAGTTTCTCTAATTCTTCTTGCAATCAATTCAGAATATTGAGATCCGAAATCCAAAATTAATATTGATGGGTCTCGTTCTTTTTTTAAAATTGTTTGACTCATGTATAAAAGTTAACTCAATTTAATTACAAAAGCATAATGAATCACAAATTAATCTCATTGAAAATAAGAAATATACTTATTGCCATTAATTCCAGCCCACCTAATTTTCCTTTTTCTGTCAAAAATGATTGTTGCAATTTCCATATCGGTTTTTACATACCTATTCACATAATTAAGAGAACGCTTTTCGATCGTATTTGATAAATTCTTGAATAATTTATCAGCTAAAGATTTATTAAATCTTTCAAGAAGTTGTAATGCATTCTCAAGATTATCTAACTGAGATAATTCAACCATTATTTCAGGTGGCAACTTTTCTTGAACGGCTAGATAAACAAGAATCTCAATTCTTGCATCAGCTAAATGATTATGTGTATGAAAAATGCCGCCTGCTAATTTAATTAATTTCCCGTGATAACCAAAAAGAATTACAGTTTTAACTTTTTTTATTGCAGCATCAACTAATAATGGTCCTATCCAATTTCCAATTTTGATAATTGGCAAATTAACATTATGAGTTTTGGCCAAATTTAACCCATTTTCCCCAATAACAAATACAACTTCCCCTTTAAAGTCATTTTGAATTAACTTTGCTAGATTATTTTTTGCCTCTTCTAATTGATCAGGTGACGCACTGGAATAAGTCTCAGCAGAAGTACCAATAATAGATAATCCACCAACAATACCAAATGACTTATTACTAGTTCTTTCAGCTAAAAACGCTCCATTTGGGAAAATAATTTCTAATTTCAAATTAAAGCCGGCAGGAATACTTTCTAACAAATTTTCATATAAAACTTCTTTGGCAAAATTAGAAATGCATATCTCTGATGTATCTTCTTTTATGCCTACACCAGATCCTGCAATAATATTTATTGGAATTGTTTGAACAGGATCATCAAAAGAAATTTTTTCTAAAGAGGCTATTGTCCATATCTCTAAGTTTTGTGTAATATCAAGATCTAAACCAGACTTTGCGAAGGTAATTCCTAATGCATGCGAGTCATCTTTAAGTAAGCCAACAGAATGAATCTCGATTTTTATTTCTTTTTTTTCATTAGGAATTTTTATTAGTTCATAATTCTTAAATGGAAACCCTACTAGTTTTTTTAATGCTGCCTTAGCAGCTCCAGCAACCCACAAAGGTAAAGAAAATCCTTTTTTCAAATCAAGTAATTGAAAAATATATAATGAGAACTAATCTAAGAATGACCTATTTAATAAAAAGTGGCCATACAACAAAAATTATCATTGATGATTCCTGGACCTACACCAGTTCCAGAAAAAGTTTTACAAGCATTAAGTAAGCATCCAATAGGCCATCGCAGTAAAGAATTTCAAGATCTAGTAGAGAGTACAACTAAAAATTTACAGTGGCTTCATCAAACTAAAAATGATGTTCTAACAATCACTGGTAGTGGGACTGCCGCAATGGAGGCTGGAATAATAAATACCTTATGTAGAGGAGATAAAGTAATTTGTGGAGAAAATGGAAAATTTGGCGAAAGATGGGTAAAAGTTGCTAAAGAATTTGGTCTGGAAGTAATAAAAATTGAGTCCGAATGGGGTACTCCGCTTGATCCAGAAGAATTCAAAAAGGTATTAGAGGAAGATAAGCAAAAAGAAATAAAGGCAGTTATTTTGACTCATTCTGAAACCTCAACTGGTGTAATCAATGATCTAGAAACTATAAGTTCATATATTCGCGAACACAACACAGCTTTATCAATTGTTGATTGCGTTACAAGTCTTGGAGCTTGCAATGTGCCGGTAGATGAATGGGAATTAGATATTGTTGCTTCAGGATCACAGAAAGGATATATGATACCTCCCGGGCTTAGTTTTATATCAATGAGCCAAAAAGCATGGAAAGCTGCAGAAAAATCTAATTTACCAAAATTTTATTTAAATTTAAAATCCTACAGAAAAAGTCTTTTAAGCAACAGTAATCCATATACTCCAGCAGTTAATTTAGTTTTTGCTTTAGATGAAGCTCTAAAAATGATGAGAGAAGAGGGCTTAAATAACATTTTCCGAAGACATAATAAACATAAATTAGCAATGAGTAATGCTGTAAAAGCTTTAAATCTAAAATTATTTGCTGATGAAAAATATTTAAGTCCTTCAATTACTGCAATAAAAACTGAAGGAATTGATGCAGAAGAATTTAGAAAAACAATAAAGAATAATTTTGATATTTTACTTGCCGGTGGTCAAGATCATCTAAAGGGGAAAATATTCAGAGTTGGACATTTAGGTTATGTAAATGATAGAGATATTATAACGGTAGTTGCTGCTATGAGTAATACACTCCTCAACCTCGGTAAAATTACAGCCCAACAAGCTGGTGAAGCATTAGTTATGGCATCAAAATACCTAGAAAGAGATTAATTTAAGTACCTGGCTCTTCAACATTTCCACCTAATTCAACAATCTTTTTTCTAAGAACGATTGATTTTTTTTCATCACCTTTGGTTTGAGCTATTGCAAGAGCAAACTCTAATTTTTCAAGCTGGTGGCCACCCTCAACAAAAGATAATTTTTTCTTTATGCGGTTTTTATTATCTTTATAAGAAATTTGTGAAGACATAATAAATCATGCTTTACTTAATATTATGCCAACAAAAGGGGACATTACGAGAGGAAACTAAAAATATTATTTGACTATAAACTTAAACAAAAAAAATTTTTTCTAATATTATGATCAAAAATACTTGAAATTTATGCCTAACATAAATCTAATCTATTATATTTTTGCAGGTTGTCTTTTTGGAGCTTTAGCTCTAAAAACAGGTATTCCTGCGGCTCCTCTAGCGGGTGCTTTAATAGGCACAAGCATACTTAGCATAAGTGGCAAAGTTGACATCGCAGAGTGGCCAATAGGAACAAGAACAATTTTAGAAATCGGAATTGGAACAGTCATTGGTACATCATTAACAAAAGACTCATTAGTGGATATTCAAAATTTATGGAGGCCAGCTATATTAATAACTTTTACTTTAGTTATTACTGGATTAGCAATTGGATTATGGACAAGCAGATTACTTAATATAGATATCATTACAACAATTCTAGGAGCTGCACCAGGAGGAATTAGCGGAATGAGTCTTGTAGGGTCTGAATACGGAGTGGGGCCTGCGGTAGCAACTTTACACGCTGTAAGATTGATTACTGTACTTTTAATTCTACCTTTAGTTGTGAAATGCTTGAATATATTTGGAGTGATTAAATCTTAAATTTCTATAGACATATTTACAAAAAAAGATATTTTTAAATAGAAGATAAAAGCCAAATGCAAAGATCAAAGAAGAAAAAACTAATACTATTAGCGTTGGGAATTTTTGCTCCTCTAACCTTTACTACGCCAAGAGTAAATGCAAGTGCATTTGGAGCAGAAATTTTTTGTACTATGAGAGAAGGCGGAAATGACCATGAAAGTAGTTGGGATGCAGCTTACACATATATAAAAAAACAAAAAGGAGGATTCTTCAAAGTTTCACCTAAAAATGCAGCAGCGCAAATTACTGAAACAGTTATAAGAGAGAGAGAAAAATTTAGTTATTGCGTTGAATATTTAGATAATCTTCATCCAAATAGAAAACTAATACGAGATTTAAAAAAAGAAGAAGAAAGAAAAGAAAAAGAAGCAATAGATAGAGAAAAGAAAAGAAAAAAATTAGAAAAAGAATTAGAAGAAGCTAATGAGGAAATTTCTGAAAACTTTACTGATGAAACACTTGATAGATATAGTTATTAATTGAGATTTGAGAAAGATAATAATTTTTTCTAAATCAATTTAATAATATTTTGTATCTAAACACACTAAATCATATTTTTACCAGCAAACATAGGCTGAGAAGTATAAATAAATGTTGACTTTTAATATATTCAAGCGATTATTTATTTAACTAAATATTCTGAATGCATATTAATGATGCGGTGTTTTTAGAGGATTTATGTCCTAAGTTCAGATTAAGACAATGGCGAAAATCTATTCATAGGTTTACAGGAAAGAGTTGTATATATTGCGGAAAAACTTCCGAATCTATTGACCATGTAATACCAAGAAGCCAAGGAGGCTTAAGTACAACAGAAAACTGTGTCCCGGCATGCCTTTCCTGTAATGGTGATAAATCAGATGAAAATGCTTTGTATTGGTATAGAAGACAAAAATTTTATGATCCTCGAAGAGCAATGGCTATAAGAGCTTGGTTAGATGGAGATTTAAGACTAGCTATAAGATTACTGCAATGGGCTAATCCTAATTTTCAGGTTAATAAAAATAACGAAAAAGATGGATCAGAATACAGAGCAGCTTGATTACCAAACATTACATATTTTTCTAGCGTTATAACTCTCGCATATATTTTCCAATTCTCTTGGCGATTCTGGGAATATTAAAATTGTCGATAATGAAATGAGAAGTACAAATAGTTTTTGATAGACTTTAAAGTTAATAAAACTGATTTCTTTTTCTTTAAGACGACTATAACTTTTGCTAATGCAATAAGTTTTTAATTCTAATTCAGGTTCAAGAACTGTCTTCATCATTAATAATACATATGTACTACTTTAGCATCGCATGAAGAACCCCGCAAGTTCACTAAATAGTAAAAGTAAATTTTTAATCTTCGGATGTGGTTTCAGCGGTAGTTTCTTTGCAAAAAAAATTAGGCAATTAGGTTATACCGCTTTAACAAGTTCGAGATCTGCAAAAAAAGATCCAGATAGTTTCATATTCAACAGCGAAATCGGTATTATTCCTAGTAAAAAAACTTTTGATGGAGTCACGCATATTCTTAGTTGCATACCTCCCGACAAGAATGGAAAAGATCCAGTATTAAGCAGTCTTAAAGATCAGTTAAAAAGTTTATCCCTTGAATGGGTTGGCTACTTATCGACAACAGGAGTTTACGGGAATACCAAGGGTGATTGGGTTTCTGAAATTGATAATCCAAATCCTTTTCAAGAAAGAAGTCATAAGAGATTAAATTGTGAAAAAGAATGGCTTGAATCCGGTTTACCTGTACAGATTTTTAGGTTACCTGGTATTTATGGACCTGGACGATCCACTTTTGAAGCAATAAAAAATAAAAAAGTTCGTGTTATTTCTAAAAAAAATCAGGTATTTTCAAGAATTCATGTTGCTGACATTACTAATGCAATTATTTATCTATTACAAAATAAAAATTCCTTAAAGTTTTATCAGATTATTAATATTGCAGATGATCAACCCTGTTCTCAAATAGAAGTTATTCAATATTGCTACGATTTACTTGGCCTAACAATGCCAAGGCCAATGTTATTTGAAGATGCAAAAAAAGAATTATCACCTATCGCTCAATCTTTTTGGGTGGAAAATAGAAGAGTTTCTAATAAACTTTTATGCGAAACACTCGGATATAAACTAATTTATAAAAACTATAAAATAGGTTTAAAAAATTGCTATTTCAATAGTTAAAAAATAAATTTAAAAACTCTTTATGAATTTTCAGAATACAAAAAAGGATTTGAAGGTAGTAATAAGCGTGGGAGATGAGTCAGGTATTGGACCCGAAATAATTTTAAAAGCACTTTGTTCTAATGAGATATCAGAAAATATTGACTTTATATTGGTAGGATCAAAAAGAAATTTACAAAATACGTACAAAAACCTTAGATCCCTAGGATTAAAAAATCTTGCAAATCCTAAAGATTTAAAGATACATGATCTCGAAATTTCCTCAGCAGGTAATGATTCTAAATCAAGTTATGGTAATTCAAGTTTCTATTACTTAACAAAAGCAATTGAACTTGTAAAACAACATCCTAATTCAGCACTTGTAACTGGACCAATCTGCAAGAAATCATGGTCACTATCAGGTCATTATTTCTCTGGTCAAACTGAAGTATTAGCAAAATCGTGTGGAGTTAAAAATGTTGGAATGTTATTCACAGCAAAATCACCAATCACAGGATGGAGATTCAATACGCTACTAGCTACTACTCACGTAGCTCTTTGTGAGGTTCCCAATCAATTAACTACAGAATTAATCCATTCAAAACTAGACCTTTTCAAAGATTTTTGTAATACCTATATTGATAAACCTATTTTAAAAGTTGCAGGATTAAACCCTCATGCTGGCGAAGAGGGAATTTTGGGTAGTGAAGAAAAAGATTGGCTCAATGATGCATTGATTGCTTGGAATGAAAACAATAGAGGTGTTAAATTATTAGGCCCTTTATCCCCAGATAGTTGCTGGAATTCTTCCGTAAAAGCATGGAATTACAAAGATGCGGAAAAGCATGATGGCATTCTTGCTATGTATCATGATCAAGGTTTAATACCAATGAAAATAATAGCTCTTAATTACTCAGTAAACACTACAATCGGTTTACCTTTTATAAGAACATCTCCAGATCATGGAACAGGATTTGATATTGCTGGTAAAGGAATTGCTCAATCTCAGAGCATGATTGAAGCTATTAAAGCTGCCGTAGAAATGACTAAAAATTCAAGACTGCTTAACACGCATTAAAACTTGACCAAATTCAACTGGGGTTCCATTTTCAACGAGAATCTCTACTATTTCAGCATTAAATTCAGATTCAATTTCATTCATCAACTTCATAGCTTCCAAAATGCAAATAGTTTGACCGACCTTAACATTATTCCCTATTTCCACAAATGGCTCTTCACCAGGCGCTGCAGCTCTATAAAATGTCCCAACCATAGGAGAAGTTATTTCAGTTAGATCAGAGCGTCCTGGGGGTGCCACCTGAGGTACTTCAGGCTCATTAACAACAGGAAGATTATCATTAATAGTTTTTTGATTAGCAATTGTCTGCTTATCAAATGAAGTATTAGATACTAAATTATTAATAACTTGATTCTGATCAAATACGTTCCTTTTTATTTCGAGTTTAAAATCTTCTCCCTCTAGCGAGAACTCTTGTATATCACTTGTAGAGATTTTCTCTATTAAGCGATCTAAATCATCATGATCTAATTTCATAGCCATTAATTTTCACGTCCAAGATAACTGTCATTACGAGTATCAACTTTAATCATTTCTCCCACAGAAATAAATAAAGGAACCATAACTTGAGCACCTGTTTCTAGAATAGCTGGTTTAGTGCCCCCACTAGCAGTATCACCTTTAACTCCAGGATCAGTCTCTGTAACTTTCAAAGTAATAGATATTGGAAGTTCTACTTCTAAAATTTTACCATTATGAAAAATTACATTAACCTCCATTCCCTCTTTTAAATACTTTGCACCTTTACCAATTTGTTCAGAGGTGAGTCTTGTCTCTTCAAAACTTGTCATGTCCATAAAAACATAATCACCAGACTCCACATAAGTATGCTGCAGGTTAGACTTCTCAAGGATAGCCTGCTGTACTGATTCTCCGGCTCGAAAAGTTTTTTCAACCACGTTGCCGCTTTGAACTGATTTTAATTTTGTTCGCACGAAAGCAGAACCCTTGCCAGGCTTGACATGTAGAAATTCTACAACACGCCAAACTTGTCCATCCAATTCGATGGTAGTACCTGTGCGAAAATCGTTACTGGAAATCATTCCTGTATTACATCCCCAAGGATCATAAACCTGCAAGAGTGCTATGCAAAAATTCTTATCAAATCAGAACAAACTTTTCTTAATTTTATCGATTGTAATTTTACAGGTTTTTCTCTTAAAACCTATTCAAGTATTAGCTGATTTACCTACTGGAAATGCAGTAAAAGACCCTAGTGCAATCCTCAGAAACGCACTCCCTATCAAGCAAGTTGAGTTGCAAGAACTTCAACACAAATTAGAAGACACTAGTGACCTCGTAAGAGGAGGAAGATGGCCCGCTCTTATAAAAACTGTTACAAAATGTCAATCTTTACTAAAAAAATACCAGAGTAAAATTATTCAAGAATTACCAAACGATAAAAAGACAATTGCTGAAAAAACATTTTTAGAGCTCAAAGAAAATTTTGATAGTCTTCAAGATTTCTCTAAATCAAAGGATAAATACTCATTTATAGCGACCCGAAGAGATGCTTTGGATAAAATAGGTGGATTAGAAGAATATTTTCTACCAAATGAATTTCCATACTCTATTCCCCAAGAATTTGATAATTTACCTAGATTACTTGGCAGAGCAAAAGTCAATATAAAAACCTCC
The DNA here is from genome assembly GCA_003280915.1 of Prochlorococcus sp. AG-355-I04. Taxonomy (GTDB): domain Bacteria; phylum Cyanobacteriota; class Cyanobacteriia; order PCC-6307; family Cyanobiaceae; genus Prochlorococcus_A. The sequence continues at coordinate 23,083 of QCDL01000013.1, forward strand.
AAAGGTGATATGCAAGCTATAGTGGATGGATTTAACGCGCCACTTACAGCAGGAGCATTTATAGATTTATCTTCAAAAAATTTCTACAAAGATTTACCAATCAATAGAGCAGAAGAATTTTTTGTACTGCAAACAGGTGATCCAATTGGGGAAGATATTGGTTACTTAGATCCTGAAACTAACGAAGAACGTCACGTTCCCTTAGAAATTAGAATTCCTGATGAAAAAGATACTTTTTATAATCAAACTTTTGAAGATTTAGGTCTTTATACAGAGACGCCAACATTACCTTTTGCAACACTTGGAACTCTGGGATGGTCCCATTCAAATACCGCAGTTGATGATGGCTCATCGCAATTTTTCTTCTTTTTATATGAAGCAGAATTAAATCCAGCAGGTCGCAATTTAATTGACGGGAGGAATGCTGCCTTTGGTTACGTTATAGATGGATTTGATGTATTAGAAGAGCTAACTAAAGATGACACAATAATTTCAATTAATGTTTTAGAAGGGATTGAGAACCTCAAATTAAATGCATAAAGAAGTATTAGAAGATATAGGGGAAAAAGAATTAATAAATAGGCTAGGAAAATTTATGCCTAAAAACCAAATTTCAGATGATTGCGCTTTAATTAAAACTAAAAATGAAAATTTACTTGTTAATACTGATTCTTTGGTAGAAAATGTTCATTTCAATGACATTACTATTTGTCCTAGGGACCTTGGGTGGAAAGCAGTTGTAAGCAACATCTCAGACTTATTATCTAGTGGAAGCAAGAAAACTATTGGTATTACAATAAGCTTAGTTCTACCTCCTAGAACTGAGTGGATTTGGGTTGAAGAATTATACAAAGGAATAAATAAAGCATTAGCAGAATATGGCGGAGTAATTCTAGGGGGAGATTGCACAAAGGGGGATGAAAAAATCATTTCAATTACGGCCTTAGGAATTCAAGGTGAACTTGAATTACGAAGAAACGCATGTAAACCAGGGGAGATAATCTTAACTACAGGAATTCATGGTCTTAGCAAACTTGGATTTTTGATACAAAATAAAATTAATTTCGATAACAAATTTTCTCTTAATGAAAGATTAATCATTAAGTCCATTGAACATTTTTGTCGCCCAAGAGTTTACCCAAATTTTCTAAATAATCTCCTCACAACTCGCTCCAACAAAAAAATAAGGAGAATAGGATGCACTGATAGCAGTGATGGTCTATTTCAAGCCCTACAAGATTTAGCAATAGCTAGCAACTGTAAAGCAATCATAAATTATGGGAAAATACCTAAAGATAGGGATTGGCCTAAAGGAGATAAATGGGACGAATATTATTTTTTTGGGGGAGAAGATTATGAATTGGTTTTCTCATTGCCAAAAAAATGGGCGAAAAATTTATCTAAACTTGATAAAGATATTAACGAGATTGGTTTTTTTACTCATGGTGAACCATCAATTGAATTTAAAGATAATAAAAAAAACGAATTATTTAATAACACACCTTTCAAACACTTTTAATTACTCCCAATTTTTAGCAACAATCTCTGCTAAATCTACAACTCTCTGACTATAACCCCACTCATTGTCGTACCATGCAAGCACCTTTACAAGGTTATCTCCGATACACATAGTAAGATCACTATCAACAATTGATGATTCATTAGTACCTGCATAATCGCTTGACACTAATGGTTCATCTCCATACTTAATAATGCCTTTCATTGTAGTCAGAGATGCATCCTTGAGAGCATTATTGACTTCTTCAGCTGTGACAGATTTAGAAGATTCAAAAACAAAATCTACTGCTGAAACGTTAGGAGTTGGAACTCTCATCGCAATTCCAGTTAATTTGCCTTTCATTTCTGGATAGACAAGGGCGACTGCTTTTGCAGCTCCTGTAGAAGTAGGAACGATATTTGTAGCAGCGGCTCTAGCCCTTCTTAGGTCTCTATGACTATTATCTAAAATTCTTTGATCACCTGTATAACTATGAATTGTAGTCATCAAACCTTTATTAATCCCAAAAGTTTGATCTAAAACTTTGACTACTGGAGCTAAACAGTTCGTTGTACAACTAGCATTACTCAAAATATCATAATCTTTGTGTTTATATGTATCAGCATTAACTCCAACTACATAAGTACCAACACCATCGCCTTTACCAGGAGCAGTTAAGATAACTTTTTTTGCTCCTACCTCTAAGTGCTTACTTGCTCCAACGTCTGTATTAAATACACCAGTAGATTCAATAACCAAATCTACACCCCAGTCTTTCCAAGGAAGATTCATTGGGTTTCTATCTGAGAAACATTTAATTGTCTTGTTATTAATTACAAAAGTATCATCAGTATATTGAATATCAACACCATCAAGTTGACCAAGGACTGAGTCATATTTTAATAAATGAGCATTAGTCTTAGGATCTGATGTAACGTTAATTCCGACTACTTCAATATTGGTGTAAGCCCCTCTACTGAGCCAACAACGCATAAAGTTTCGACCAATTCTGCCAAAGCCGTTAATTGCAACACGCAAAGTCATAACTAATAATTTCTAAATGATTAACCTAAGTTGCTGATCATACTGAATTTTGTGCAATAACGTAAGGTTTTTTTGATTTATTAAGCAAATAAGTCTAGTTTTGTATTAATTCAAGAAAAAAAACATTTTTTTTTTAAGAAAAAATAGCAAAATTTTACCTAGAAGTTATTTTGATTTAAGTAAAAGATAAACATTGGATAAAAAATTACTTTTGAAAAGTCATTTTCATTTTATTGGGATCGGAGGTATTGGGATGTCAGCATTAGCAATGGGTTTACTTAAAAAAGGTTGTTCAGTTTCAGGATCTGATTTAGTTAAAAACGATGAAACTAATAAATTGGAGAAACTAGGTGCAGTAATCTTTACTTCTCAAGTTCGACAAAATATTCAATTTGTTACTTCAAAATTTACTAACAGATTGATTAATTTTGTAGTAAGCTCCGCAATCAAGCCAGAAAATGAAGAATTTTCGTATTGCAAAGAAAAAAATTTATCAATAAAACATCGTTCAGAGATACTTGCAATGCTAATGCGCACTTATACTGCATTGGCGATAGCAGGCAGCCACGGAAAAACATCAACTAGTACATTTCTTTCTACGATACTTGAGTTATGTACACGTAATTCTTCTTCTATAACTGGAGGAATAATTCCTATTTACGACTCTAATTGTCATTTAGAAAATACAAAATACTTAGTAGCTGAAGTTGATGAATCTGATGGGACTATTGACAAATATAAATCTGATATTGGAATAATCAATAACATTGATTTTGATCATTGCGATCACTTTTCTGATTTAAGTGAAGTCATATCTTCTTTTAAAAGTTTCGCTAAAAACTCTAAAAAATTATTACTTAATTTTGATTGTGAAACCTCAAGAAAAAATTTTTATTCTAATTGTAAGTGGTCAAACTCTACGGCTAAAAACGTATCATATGCAATTATCCCGACTGAAATTAATTCAAAGTATACAATTGGAAAATATTATGAAAATGGAAATTTTATCAGTAATTTAAATATTCCAATTCCAGGACTTCACAATCTATCCAATATCACTGCAGCAATAGCAGCTTCCAGAATGATAGGAGTAGATTTTATAGAAATTAAGAAAAATATACAATATTTGAAACTGCCAAAAAAAAGATTTGAATTTAGAGGCCAAATAGATGAAAGAAGTTTATATGATGATTATGCACATCACCCAAACGAAATAAAAGAGACGATTAAATTAGGGAGATTATTTATTAAGCAAAAAAATAAAAATGAATTTCAAAAAAATAGACTAATTGCTTTATTTCAACCTCATAGATATTCTCGAGTAAAGCAATTTAATAAAGAATTCGCTGAAGAATTATCAAAAGCAGATGTTATATATGTAACCAGTATTTATGCAGCAGGAGAAGAAAACGAAGATAAAATTACTTCCAAAATTATTACTGATCTGATTTATAAAAAAAATAAAAATGTTAGTTACATAAAAAATTATTTTGAATTTACAAAGAATTTTTACGAATTAACTCAAAAAGGGGATTTAATTTTGAATATGGGAGCTGGTGATTGTCATAATTTCTGGTCAATTTTAAATGAAAAAAATAATTACAATAAAAACTAATTTATGAATAAAAAAATTTTTTCTGAAAACTGTAATTTAAGTAGTTATACAACTATAAAAGTGGGAGGAGTAGCTGAATATTTTGCTGAGCCAAGAAGCATTCAAGAACTTTCATATCTAATAAAATGGGCTAATTTAAATAAACAAAGATGTCAAATAATTGGCGCAGGTTCAAATCTTTTAATAAATAATATTTTCATAAAAGGCTTAGTTATTTGTACAAAAAAATTGAAATCACTAAAGATAGAACCATATTCAGGAATTATTGAAGCGGAAACAGGTGTAATGCTCCCAACATTATCTAATTCCCTTGCTAAAAATGGTTTACAAGGAGGGGAATGGGCTGTCGGAATTCCAGGAACATTAGGAGGCGCAATTTTTATGAATGCTGGTACAGGTAATTTATCACTAGCAAAAAATCTTATTTCCGTAAAAGTTATTAATAATAAAACTCTTGAAAAACTTGAAATTGAAAAAAAAGATATCAATTTTGACTATAGATTTAGCTCTTTTCAAAGAAATGATTTAACAATCATTAGTGCAAAATTACATTTTGAACCTAATGGAAATCTAGAAAAATTAATTCAAACAACCAAAAATAACCTTAAATTAAAAACAGAAACACAACCATATCATCAACCAAGTTTTGGTAGTGTTTTTAAAAATCCTGAAAATAATTATGCAGCAAAATTAATTGATGATATTGGTTTAAAGGGATTTAAAATTGGCGGTGCTGAAATTTCTACAATGCATTCAAATTTTATAATTAATACTTCTTCAGCAAGTTCAAAAGATATTTATGAATTAATAACAGTAATTCAACAAAAAGTACTACAAAACAAAGGGATTTATTTGCAACCGGAAGTAAGAATGATTGGTTTTGACTATCCTAACTAAAGAAACTTTTTTACAAAATGGCGGGTTTTGGACTTCCTAACTTTGGACAACTTACAGAAGCTTTTAAAAAAGCTAAACAAATTCAGCAAGATGCTCAAAAATTACAAGATGAACTTGAAAATATGGAGATTGAAGGCAAAAGTGATGATGAAATGATAAAAGTTTGGATAAGTGGAAACCAACTTCCCTTAAAGGTAGAAGTACAAGAAAATATTTTAAATGCAAATAAAGAACAAATAGAGCAAAATATTCTACAAGCTATTCAAAAAGCTCATGAATTATCAACTACAACTATGAAAGAAAGGATGAATGATTTGACTGGTGGATTAAATCTTAATCTTCCTGGTTTTGATAATAGTGACTCTTAGAAGACTCAATCATTTCTTTATAAAAAGAATATCTTTCGAAGGATTTATCTAAATTACATCCCTCATCGTTTAAATGTAAGCAGTTACGAAATTTACACTTAATTCCTTCTTCGATTACCTGTTTATATATTTCTGAATAAAGATTTGGTAACAACTTAATATCAACCTCTAGAGGTTGCATATTAAAACCAGGAGTATCCACAATGTAACTTTGATTCGACAAAGCAAATAACTCAACATTTCTAGTAGTATTTTTTCCTCTCTTAATTTTATTGGAAACTGGGGCAGTACTATTTTGAAGACCTGGAATAATCATATTTAGCAAAGTAGTTTTGCCAACTCCGGATGGACCCATAAAAATTGAACATTCTTTTTGCTTTAGCTCGGCTAATAAATTTTTAAAACAATCAGATTTCTTTAAATTTAAAGTTATTAATTGGTAACCCCATTTCTCAAATTTATCAAGTAGATATGATCTTCTTTTATCAGAAATTAAATCACACTTTGTCAAGACTAGTGAGACTTCAACTCCCATTGATTCTGCTGATATCAAAAACCTATTAACTTGAGATAAATTTAACTCTGGTTCATCAACGGAAAAAGTAACGTATATGTTAGAAATATTTGCAACAGAGGGTCTAACTAAAAGATTTTTTCTTTTTTTTAAACTTGTTATTACCGCGCGTTTACTTTTAAAGTCAATTTTTTCAAGCGCTACTTCATCTCCAACATAAATTAATTGATCCTTGAAATTTATAGACTTCTTGACCTTACATAAAAATTTTTGGCTATTTCCAGAGTTTTCTTGATTTTTTAAATCAACTAAAAAAAAATCATTAAATTTTTTTGTAACTAAACCTAAATATTTACTATTAGTTCTCATTCAATATTTTTATTTTTATAAATTTTTCATTTTCTTTGATTTGTTTAAACAAACATCCCATCTCTTTTAAATTGTTTAATACCATTTCTTCTGGTTCACCTTTATCTAGTTCAACAATAAGTTGTTCATTTTTAGATAACTTCTCCAAAGCCAATTTAATTTTGACAACATTTAAAGGACATGGAACAGATTTAAGATCCAAATGCTTTAAGGAAGTCATTAAGATTCTTTACCAAATAGTTTACTAAACAGTCCAGTACTGGAATTAATATTTTTATCTGAATATTGAGAAGCTAAACCCTCTAAAAGCTCTCTTTCTGAGTCGGTTATACGAGTTGGTAATTTTACTTTTACCAAAACTTCATGATTTCCTCTCGCAACCGGATTTCCAAGTCTAGGTACCCCTTTATTCTCAAGTGAAAGAGTTGTATTTGGCTGCGTGCCACTTGGAATTTTTAAATTAACATCTCCATCAACTGTAGTGATTTTTACAGTATCACCCAAAATAGCCTGTAAATAACTCACTGCTATTTCTGAATAAATAGTTACACCATCTCTTTTAAGTTTTGAATCATTCTTAACCTTTATAAAAACATAAAGATCTCCAGGTGGACCCCCTTTCAAACCAACATTTCCCTCGCCGGAAACTCTTAATTTAGTGCCAGTATCAACTCCTGCAGGAATATTAATTCTTAATTTTTTTCTGACTTGCTTTACGCCATTACCGCCGCAAGTTACACATGGATCTGCAATTATCTGGCCAACCCCATTACATGAAGGACATTCAGCTACTTGTGTGAAATTACCAAAAGGTGTTCTTGTAGCTCTTCTAACTTGTCCACTTCCACCACATGTTGAACAAGTTTTGGGTCCTGTACCTGGTTTTGCACCTGTTCCCCTACAGACTTCACATGTCTCCAAATGAGGAATTTTAATTTCTTTTTGTTGGCCAAAAATTGCATCTTTAAAGTCAACATTAAGGTCATACCTTAGATCATCTCCTTGTTGAGGGCCTCTTCTTTGTGTTCTTCCTCCTTGTGGATTTTGCCCACCAAAGCCATTAAAAAAAGTTTCAAATAAATCTGCAAAGCCACCCATATCTCCCATATCAGGCATTCCAGCTGCACCTCCAAGGCCAGCTTCTCCAAATTGGTCATATCTTGCTCTAGTTTCAGGATCAGCTAATGCTTCGTAAGCCTTACCAATTTCTTTAAATTTATCTTCCGCACCAGGTTCTTTATTAACATCAGGATGGTATTGTCTTGCTAATTTTCTATAAGCCCTTTTTAAGGTATCCGCATCAGCATCTCTTGAAACTCCAAGTATTTGGTAAAAATCAGCCATTAGATAATGCTCAAATAAGAATTTGGAATTTATACATCTTCAGAAGTATTTACCTCTGAATTAGCATCCCCTTCAACTGTATCCTTTTCTACTTCCTGTTGTGAATTTTGTTTACCTGGTCCCATAGAAACCTTAACCAATGCATGTCTCAAAACCTTACCCTCTAGATGATATCCTCGCTGCAATTCTTCAATAATAAAATCCTCTTCTAACTCTTCACTAGGTTCTCTTAATACAGCTTCATGCAAGTTTGGATCAAATTGCTGACCAACAACTCTCATAGGTGACACTCCCTGTTGTTTTAAAACTTCTACTAGTTGTTTATACAATCCTTGATAACTTCTATGAAGAGCTTGAGCCTCCTCATTTTCTGGTTTAAGTTGTTGTCTTGCTCTCTCAAAATTGTCAACAATAGGAAGTATGGCAGTTAAAGTCTTGGAAACAAGTTGGATTTTCAAATCGTCCTGATCCCTAGACTGCCTTTTTCTGAAATTATCAAAATCTGCTGAAATCCTTACATATTGATTTTTTAATGTTTCATGCTCTTTTTCTAATTGTTCTAATCTTGCATCATTATTTGAGATAGTATTTTTTAATTCTTCAGTATTAATTTCTTCTGTTTTTTGAGAAGATAATTCATCATTTTCAGTAGTTGAATTTTGGGTAAATGATATATCCTCAGGAGCATTATCCTGATTACAATCATCATTTTCTTTATTATCAATATTGTCTGATTGATTTTCAATCATTTTTCTAAAATTTAATAAAACTATTCTCCAATAAAGTGATGCACAAAACAAGTTGCGGAAGGCCGCACAAATATTTAGTCAGGAACAAATCGTAACGCTAATCCATTGTTGCAGTATCTTTTACCAGTGGGAAGTGGCCCATCATTGAAAACATGACCTTGATGTCCTCCACATCTAGAGCAATGATATTCGGTTCTAGGGACAATTAACTTAAAATCAACTTTTGTTTCTACTGACCCTTGAATTGAATCCCAAAAACTTGGCCATCCTGTGCCACTATCGAACTTTTTATCTGAGGAAAAAAGTGGCAAATCGCATCCTGCACAGTAAAAAATCCCTTTTCTTTTTTCATTATTTAATTGGCTACTGAAAGCTCTTTCAGTGCCTTCCTCCCTCAAAATATAATAAGATTCTGGACTTAGCCTAGATTTCCATTCATCTTTTGATAAATTCCACTCCTCTTTAGAAACAAGCGAAGAAGCTAATACTTGCATAGGCTTAAAGATTATTTTTAAAATTGACATAGTAGGAATTAAAATAAAAGTTCTTCTTGATAGAAATTGATTCATATATTTAAATTACATAAAAAATAATGAGTTCCAATCCTTCTAATTCTATTAAAAATATTCATAAATTAAGTATTGCTCCAATGATGGATTGTACAGATAAGCATTTCAGAATGATAATGAGAAAAATAAGTTCTGAAGCTCTATTGTATACCGAAATGATTGTGGCCCAGAGCTTAGTTTATACGAATAAAAAAGAAAACTTCCTAGATTTTAATAGTGAAGAACACCCGATATCGATTCAGTTTGGCGGGGACGATCCTAAAATACTCAAAGAAGCAGCGCAAATGGCAGAGGATTGGGGTTATGACGAAATAAACTTTAATGTTGGTTGTCCGAGTCCAAGAGTCTGTTCTGGAAATTTTGGCGCTTCACTTATGAAAGATCCAAAAAAAGTAGCTAAATGTATAGAATCCTTAAAAAATAATTGTAACTTACCGGTTACGATCAAACACAGAATAGGTGTGGATAATGATGATAGTTTCACTAAATTAAATAATTTCGTAAGAATTATTGCAAATGCTGGTGCAGACAGATTTACAGTTCATGCAAGGAAAGCCATATTAAAAGGTTTAAATCCAAAACAAAACAGAACTATTCCTCCGCTTAATTACGATGTAGTAAAAAAATTAAAAAATTTCAATCCAAAATTATTAATAGAAATAAATGGAGGTTTCACTAATATCGATGAATCGTTAGAAGCTCTTAATGATTTTGATGGTGTCATGATTGGAAGATCAGTATATAATCATCCTTTGAGATGGGCGGAAATTGATCAAAGAGTTTATGGGATCAATACGAAATCCAAATCTGCTTCAGCAATTATCTTCTCTTTAGTTCCATACATAGAAAAACACTTAACTAATGGAGGAAAATCATGGGATATATGTAAACATCTTATAAATTTAGTTGAAGGGATTCCTAAAGCTAAAATTTGGAGAAATCAAATTTCAACTAAGTCTATTAAAAAAGAATTAGACATTAAATTTCTTATTGAATTAACTTCAAGACTTGAAGAAATGGGATATTAATTCTCCTCGTTTGGTACGTTATTCACGTTTGAAACTCCCCTTTTTCTCCTGCTCCTGCCGCTTTCATATTCAGAGTTGTCAGAAGAATTTCCATAACTTCTGTCTTCCCAACCTTCTGCTCCAGATGATTTATTAGTATAAGAGCTATTAGATTCAGAATTACCACCACTATAGCCACCACCGCCATAGCCTCCATTATTGCCACCGCCATAGCCGCCGCCGCCGTAGCCTCCTCCTCTTCCTCCTCTACGAGAACCGCCAGAACCTCTTGGCTCGGCTTTATTAATTCTTAATGGTCTTCCCATGAGTTCAGTGCCTTGCAAACCATCAATAGCGGTTGACTCAATCGCTTCATCTGCCATTTCAATAAATGCAAATCCTCTTTTCCTTCCAGTATCTCTTTCCAAGGGTAGAGAACAATTTAAAACCTCACCAAAAGGGGCAAATAACTGCATGACATCTTCGCGCTCTGCGCGGAATGGCAAATTGCCAACAAAAATACTCACTTTAAACTAAACAAAGAAAATTAACCTTATAAAAAAACTACAATAAGTAGTCCCATAACGTTGCTTTACTATTCTACTTCAAAGGATACCCTTGTTGTAGAAAAATAATTGAGATTCAAAGTAGCAATTTTTTTTGCCAATTATTTACCTCTCTTTCTACCTGAGCAAATCCTGTACCACCTTCGCTATTTCTTGATTTAACAACATTAAGAGGTTTAAGATCCACAAAAACATCCTCATCAAATTCGGGATGAAATTTTTTAAATTCATCAATTTTTAGATTTTTAAATAAAATTTTTCTCTCAAGACAATATTTAACTATTTCACCAACAACTTGATAAGCTGTTCTAAAAGGA
>QCDL01000014.1 GCA_003280915.1 Prochlorococcus sp. AG-355-I04
AATTCCTTGATAAAAGTTACTCCATTTAATGAGTTAAAACAGCCCACTACAGCACTTCCTTCAGATTCGAATTTAATCCCGTTTGGATTTGCTTTAACAAGAAACATTGCAGAAGCTTTTTCTGAATAGGAAAAGTTCATATCAATTTTGTAATTCCCTGAAGGAGAAAAAAACATCCCCTCATTAGTCCCAACTAAAGTTGGCAAAGAATCTTTACATGCTTCCCTTCCTAAGTCTTCAACATCCTTGGCATTACATTTTTGATACTTTGCAAATTTTGATAATTGTCCAATATTTTTAGGCAAAAAGCTATGGACGCCATAATATGATTGAGTAGATTTAATAAGCGAATTAACAATCAAACTTGCTTCTTTTTGTCTAGATTTATTTAAAGATGTTATGAAAGATGGAATAATTAGTCTGGAAGATATTCCAAGAAGTGTAACTACAAGAATGAACTCTAGGAAAGTAAATCCTTGATCAGAAAAATTCTTTTTATTCAGAAATTTATTTTTAATATTTCTGTTTATCAATTTTTATTTCCCTTTAGTTATAAATCTTGTTTGAAATTCAAAAGGAGCAATTGATATTGATTTAACAGCTGATCCATCGCCAAATACTTCTAGATTTTTTTTAAGATTAATTTCTACATATCCTTTTGATTCTTGATTTAAATTTATCATTGGAGATAGTTCAGAAATAAAAAATACAAATTTTATTTTATTACCTGAATTTTCAACGAAATCCGAATCTAATCCAATTCCAGACATTTCATAACCGTTGTATTGGAGATCACATCTTGAAGCCGTCCCTCCCTTGTTTTTGCAATATTTATTATCGAGATTTTCTTTTCCTCTCCAACTCTTTAGTTTAGTAGTAAATTCACTAGGATTCGATATTTTACTTTTTGATTGAATGATATCTTTAGGCCCTTTATTACTTGTAGTCCAGAAATAATTATTTGCGCTATATGTGCCTGAAACAATAAATTTATTTTCAAAAAGTATTGAAATATATCTGTAGTTACCATCTTCTATAGGTAAATTTTGGGGAATTTCATATTTCTGATTAGTGTCTAGAAGATTATCAGCATTTACTTTATTATTTAATAGATTGATGCATTTTGATCTAATAAAATCAGGCTTACTTCTATAATTTGGCAATGGATTTTTTTGACAAATATCAATTCTTTTAACTTTTACTTTAAATGAACTTGCCTTAACAATGCAGGCAGTTTTTTGGGGTACAGAACCAGTACAATTCAAAATTCTTATAGACGAATAAACCGGTTTATTCGAATTCCATGCAAAAAGAATTAAATAACCAATAAATAACTTAAATATTGACGTGCTTCTCATAATTAAAAAGTTCTTAAAGTAAATCTTTAAAAAAAATTATGTTTAACAACAATGATTAATATCTTAAACCTAAACTAGGATTAATCTAAATGTATTTCCCTTTTGAAACAACATATTCAATTTTTTATTTTTATAAATAGATCATTTTTATATTTCAAGATAAATAATTTTAGATTAATAATTTCTTTGATTTTGATATTCTTTTTTATGGATAATTTTGATGTAATAAATTATATCTAATTTTCAAGAATTCTTTAGTTATGCTGCTTGATCTAATTCATTTGTTTTAATCCAACCCTCTTCCTGAAGCATATTCAATTTTTTTTGAGCTCTTATTGTTGTTAGTCTTTTTTTGAAAATCAACTTCTTATTATTTGATTTAATTATTTCCCAGAAAATAATAAATCCCTCATTTAAAGGGTTATTCAAATCCCTTTCAAAAACTACCAAGCTGCTTCTACTTTTGTTTATTAACGCAATTTTTGGATACATCAAAATTTGAGAGTATCTTAATTCAGTTAACAACCTCAATTCTTTGTGTCAAGTAAAAAGTCTTTAAAGTATTCAACTATTGTCTTTCTATCCCTTATTTTGTAAATTGAGTTTCGTATTGAAGGGTTTAATTAAATTATCCGAAATTCACATTTTCTTGAAATAAACCAAATAAGTTATTCCCAACTATGGCAGCAATTATTAAAACGAAGGCAACTATGGCGAAAAGAGCACTAACATCTTTTATGTCATAAGGTGCTTTAAATAAAGGTTTCTGATCAGCCATGATTATTAAAATCTATAAATACATTAAATTATTTTAGCTTAATACTTCTGAGTAGTATTAGTTGATTTTCTAGCCTAAGGATGGGCAATAAAAAAGCCACTATTAAGTGGCTTTTTCTATCTTTTATACAAAAAACTAGCTTGTGTAAGTTTTACCTCTGTAAGTTAGTTCGTTATGCTGCTTCTTAGCTGCTTCTTTGTTCTGGACGTACTTTTGTCCTCTGTAAATAAGAGTCATTTTTTAAGCTCCGGTTTCGCTTAAGTCCCCGTTCCATGGCTTAAGTCGATTTGCGGCTTGCTAAACGCAAGTTGAACGTTTTGGTAGCGGTTGCTACAAATTTATATTAACACTTAAGAAAATTATTTGTCTAGGTATTTAATAAATCAACTTAATATATTAATGATTAGATTAGGATCCTTCTAAAAATATCTATGTTTTATTCTTGTGTAATTTCTTGCAAGTTACATTTTGTTCGTTTTTAAGAAGTATTTTTTATTTAACGAACTTTTAAATGTAAAATTTTTAAGATTATAAAATTTGTTTTATGTTTTCCAGAAGCAAAAAACCTGCAGTGAAAAAATCCGCAATAGTTGAAGAGACTCCATTATTTGCTCAATTACTACCATTCTCTAACAGAATGAATGATAAGGTTCAATTGGTGAATACTTTGGCTTTTACTTTTATTATGGGATTCTCAATTTTTGGAATTGCTCTATGGAAGCTATCAGGACTGACCTAATTATTTAATTTTTGCAAAGCATCAATTTTAGATTCTTTGTTTTTAATTATGGTTATTAACCATTTAGAGGCAAGCCCTCTGGATATTGATCTATTTTTTAGAAATCTACATATATAAATGTGTAGATTTTTTTCGTTTTTGGAGTTAAATTTTTCTTCAAAATCTAAGATATCTTCTTCTGAGGTTCTTTTTCTTAGCTCATCCACTAATGCATGACTAGAGGAATCATTAAATAAGTTACCAATATTTAAGCTTAATGTCATAAATAATTTATGTCCCTATTTAAGAGGTAGCCATAAATTAAATTTTTAAAAACTAATTTACATTTTTTATTTACAAATAATTCAAAATTTAATCTTTTGGTTTAGCGAGAGGGAGTAGGCACTTATCAGAATCACAACCTGCAGGTCCTGCTTCAGATAGTTCTCCAACATCATATTTATTGAGAGCATCAAAGAAATCGTTGTTAACTTTCCTATCTATTACTTTATTTTGCAATGAAATATATTCCTCTTTACTTATTGGTTCAAAGGGTAATCTCGGGAAAGTAGCGTTAGCACTAAATCGAGCTAGTAATGCCGCTGAAATATATCCCTCATTATTTTCTATTGCATTATGAATAGCCTTGGCTAAATCCTCGATTTCATTTTCTCTAAATTCTACGGTTGCAGAGGTATTATGCTCTGTGTAGAATTTCTGCACTTGCATGTAAAAATCAAATTGAGCTAATGCGGAGAAGTCATTGATGTCTATTTGGTCTGCTCCATCTATATTTGCCCAACTAACTTCTGTAGGGATTTCAACTAACCATTCAGTACATCTTGGATCAAATGGATTATCGAGCAAGCAACCATTTTCATCTTTATCAGACTGAGATGGAACAACTGAGTAACCATAATCCATACAAGCTAAAGCTATTGGATCATTTTTCCTGAAAGTTATTCTTCTTATGAATCTTTGAGCCTTTGGAGGATGCCATCCTGGAGCTGCTCCAGTCAGAAGACTTTTAGTCCCAGCTGGCTGAACTGTTGTGCATCTATTTGGTCTCCTTAGATTATGCTTATCACAATATTCCCATACAGTTTCTTTTACTATTTTTCTCCAAGAATCTAAGAATTTAGCTTCCTTTTCTTTAAAGGCCTTCCCTTCTTCGTTATTTGGCCTTCCTGCTTCCCACCATTTCAACCATGGCGTACCAAAGGCATGGACACAAAAATCAAATAATCCAGTGAAACTTACTCCTACAATAGGGTCATATTCCCTACTTTTTCTGTAACGCTCAACTTCAAATTCATGATTTAGTAAGCATGCTACAGAAAGAGCAGCTGCCTTAAAAGCTTTTTTTTGCTCTTCAAAATTTCCTGGATCAATCTGATTTAAATGAACTTCAGCTAAATTACAGTGAAAATCATTTCCCAAGATCTCCCCACAGGGGTTAAGACCATATCTGCTCATCCTATGATCAAGCTCTTCTTCAGAAAATGGGCCATAACTAATATTTATCCAATTTCTCGCTTCATCCTTTCCTTGTTCTGAGTAGATTTCAATAAATTCCTTTCTCAATTCATCATCTTTGAGAATATCTGCATTTGACCTTGCGATTGCTTCTGGAGCAAATTGAATAGCCCCCTCACCTGAATGGAATTGTTTTGTTACGGCATCCAAAACAGTTTGGTATGTGGGTTTTGTATGGTAAACCCTGGTATGATTAGCCATCCTGAGGGCATCTTTTTCAGGATCTATTCTCCAATTACCATTTGCATCTTGACTCCATAGATTTTCTTTTGCAGATGCCGCCTCCTTATCATCTGAAGCAAATTGTCTCATTCCAGCACTTCTTCTTATATTCCCAGCAACTATAGTTACTGCAGCTTCATCAATTAATAAACAACACTCTACTGTACTTAATTTCCTGCCTATTGCCTTTCCAAGAAGTGATGCGACTCTTGAGTAGAGATCTTTCAATTTAATAGGATTTGCCATCCCACCAAAGCCTTTTAATGATTCTCCCGCCGGTCTAATATCTTCCAAATTTATATAAACATCAATTTCTCTTTCAAGATTTTCATTACTGGATGCCTCAAGAAGATATTTATAGCTATCTACCCAGCCTCTTCTGCTATCTCCAACTTTGATGTGAAGATCTTTTCCTTTGATTTCTAATGATGATTTTTCTTCTCTTTGATCTTTAGGAGTTATTCCAACTTCACTGACTGATTTAATATTTATTTTATTAATTACCGTAGGTAAATTATTTATAAAATGAGGCTCAATTATTGCACCTGTTCCACATCCCATCATTGCTAAGTCCATCATTAATGCGAAGGCTTCCCAATCAATTAAGTTTGTTGATGTACAGTTGTATGCTCCTGAAAAATTTTGGTTCTTATTAATCCAAGGGGTTCCGCCTATCCATAGCCATCTACCTGAAGGTTGGGCTTTTTGGTTACTTTGCATCTCTCTCATTAGAATTAATTCTTCTTCAGAAAGTTTTCCTAATTCTTTTAATCCTGATAAATTCCTTTCGCCTACTTCGCTCCAGTTCTCCCTTTTGCCAGATGAAGTTTTTCTACTATAAGATCTGAAAAAAACTGGATAAGCAGCTGGAGCAGTCTTTGGAAAATCATCTTTTTTAAGATTATTGGAATTGCTCTCTGAAGAAGCTTTATTTGGTGCAACAGTCACGATAAGAAAATGTATGTAAATAACCCGTACTGGAAGAATAACTCTACCTGTGGCGTCTGCAACCATTCTTACCACTATTTAACGGTTTGTGTAGAATTATGTTTAATATGAAATCTTTGAATCAAGAAAGGATATGGAAAGAGTCACCGAACCTGAATTAATGGAAGAAAAAGAGCAGGTCATTTCTTATGACGAAGCTGATTTTTCAGAAGGGGAAGTTAATCTAATTAATCAAATAAATCAATATCTTTTGAAAAAAAATATTTCTTTAGGTGAAAAAGATTTAATAGTTGATTTAGGGTGCGGCCCAGGAAATATTTCTGAGAAGTTAGCAATAAAATGGGCTAATACTGAAGTCGTTGGAATAGATGGTTCTAAAGAGATGATTTTGAGAGCAGAATATAATAATAGTATTTCTACTAATCAAAAAAAATTAAAAAATTTAAGCTACATTTGTTCTGACATCAAAGACATTAAATCAAATAATTTTTTATTTAAAAAAAGAATTAGCTTACTTGTAAGCAACAGTTTGATTCATCACATTACCAATCTTGAAGATTTCTTCAACACAATAAGAAGTTTGTCCAGTAATAACACTGTAAATTTTCACAAGGACTTAAAAAGGCCATTAGATGAAAAGTCTGCTTTAGAACTCAAAGCACAATGCTCAACAAAATATAATGAGATTTTAACTAATGATTATTATGCATCTTTAAGAGCTTCTTATACTTTTAAGGAGTTAAAAAATTTCACTTTAGAGAATGATCTATCATCTTTAGATGTGTTTGAAGAAGGTGAAAATTATTTAATAGTCTATGGTAATGTTTAAGAACTAAGTGAAAGGCCCTTATATTATATAAATGAGCTTAGGTACTAAAATTCTAAATAATAAAGAAATACAGGATGCGGTAAATAAAAGAAGAAATTTTGCTATTATTTCACATCCAGATGCTGGGAAAACGACTCTTACCGAAAAGCTTCTTTTGTATGGAGGTGCCATTCAACAGGCAGGAGCAGTAAAAGCTAGGGGTAATCAGAGAAAAGCAACCTCAGACTGGATGGAACTTGAGAAACAAAGAGGTATTTCTATTACTTCAACTGTATTGCAATTTGAATATGAAAGATCAGTAATTAATCTATTAGATACACCAGGACACCAAGATTTCTCCGAAGATACTTATAGAACATTAGCTGCTGCTGATAATGCAGTTATGTTGGAAGATGCTGCTAAAGGATTAGAACCTCAAACTAGAAAATTGTTTGAAGTTTGCAAGATGCGAAAAATACCAATATTTACTTTCATAAATAAAATGGATAGACCAGGAAGAGAGCCATTTTCTTTACTTGATGAAATTGAATCAGAACTTGGATTAAATACCCTACCTATAAACTGGCCAATTGGGAGTGGCGAGGAATTTAGAGGGGTTATTGATAGATTTTCGAGAGAAGTGATTTTATTTGATAAAGCAGTGAGAGGAAAACAATCGAATGAGAAAAGATTAAGTCTTGAAGATAAAGAGTTATCAAAATATGTAGAGAGAGATTTACTTGAAAACTCACTTGAAGAATTGGAGGTTCTTGATGAGGCAGGATCTAAATTTGAAAAAGAAAAAGTTTTTAACGGCTCTTTAACCCCAGTTTTCTTTGGATCTGCCATGACTAATTTTGGCGTAAGGCCATTTTTAGATAGTTTTTTAAAAATGGCACAAAAACCAACTTCAAGAAATAGTAATAAAGGGGATATTGAACCTGCAAGCGATGAATTTAGTGGGTTTGTTTTTAAGCTTCAGGCAAATATGGATCCAAAGCACAGAGATAGGGTTGCTTTTATAAGAGTTTGTAGTGGCAAATTTGAAAAGGATATGTCAGTTAAACATTCCAGAACTGGGAAAACAATCAGATTATCAAGACCACAAAAAATATTTGGGCAAGATAGAGAAGTTGTCGATGATGCCTATCCTGGAGATGTTATTGGTTTAAATAATCCAGGGATGTTTTCTATTGGAGATACTCTTTACACTGGTGCTCATCTGGAATATGAGGGCATACCATCATTTAGTCCTGAAATATTTAGCTGGCTAAGAAATCCAAATCCCTCAGCATTTAAAAACTTTAGAAAGGGTGTTAATGAACTCCGAGAAGAAGGTGCTGTTCAGATTCTTTATGACTTTGATGAGAGTAAAAGAGACCCTATACTCGCAGCCGTTGGTCAATTGCAGTTGGAGGTGGTAACTCACAGATTAAAAAGTGAATATGGTGTAGATGCAAATCTTGAAGCAATGCCATATCAATTGGCTAGGTGGATTTCTGATGGATGGCCAGCCATTGAAAAACTAGGCAGAATATTCAACTGTAAAATAGTTAAAGATTGTTGGAATAGGCCAGTTATTCTTTTCAAAAATGAGTGGAATCTAAATCAATTTGTTGAAGACAATAATCAACTAAATTTAAACAAAGTTGCCCCTGTTGTTAGTGGAGTCGAACCAATTGTTTTATAAAGTCTTAATGGATTATAAAATTAGTTAATCTATTAGTATTGGTGAAAAATTTTGGATTCAAACAGTAATAAAAATAATAATGAAAAATCACCTTATGAAATTTTAGGTGTGAAAGAAGGTGCTGCTTTTGAGGATATTCAAAAGGCTAGAGATATTAAAGTCAAAGAGGCTGGTGAAGATTTAATTTTAAAAGCGAAAATAGAATCTTCCTTTGATCAATTACTCATGGGGAGTTTGAAAGCTAGGCAATCAGGAAATGTAAGCTATGAAGCTGTGAGTGCCTCAAAAAAAGAAAAACAAATTAATCAATTTACCAATAATAATTTCCCACTTCTTTCTAAGATAAAAAATTTAAATAATAACTCTAGCAATTCAAGTCAGTATAGTCTGCCAAAAATAACTACCCCCTCATTTGATAATCTTTCAATAAAAATATCTGTTGGGCTATTATTTTTAATTTTGTTATTTATCAGTCCAGTCTCTAATAATAGACTTTTACTGTCTATCTCAACATTAATACTTACCTATACTCAAATTAAATCTGGGAAAAGATTTATAGGTTCTCTGGGTTGGAGTGTTACCTTTCTCTCGATAGGATTAATATTTGGTGGATTGCTTGAAAATAATTCTTTCATTCAGGAATTATCAAACAACTCTTTATCAATACAAAAAATTCAAAGTATTCCGGCAATGGTTATTTTATGGCTAGGCGTAATTTTTTTATGATCGATTTTCTATCATCGATTTAATTTCTTCATAATTTATAAGATATTTATTTTTACAAAATTCACAAACCAACTCAGCTTTGCCATCCTTCTTGAGGATGTCCTCTAACTCGCTCTTATCTAGCATTTTCATCGCATTTAAACTTCTTTGTTTGGAACACTTGCATTTAAAACTCACTTCTTGGGAACGAGCTTTTTCAGAGATTGATTTATCGTCAATATCGGGAAATATATTTCTAATTAAGGAAAGAAGATTATCTTTTGACTTAAATAAGTCTTCGCTGAAAGAATTAATTTCTTTACACCTTTCTTCAAGTAGAGAGACTAGTAAAGGATCAGTGTCTTTTTTTGGTAAAACTTGAGCTAATAACCCACCACTACAAATGACACTCTTATTTTGAATTTTTTCTCCTATAAATACAGCAGAGGGAGTTTGCTCTGAATGATATAAATATGAAGCTAAGTCTTCTGCAATATTACCATTTACTAATTCAACTGTGCTTGTAAAGGGTTCTCCAATTCCGCTATCTCTAATAACATTTAAATATCCTGTGCCTAATGCTTTTGTAAAGTCAAAAGAATATTTATTGCTGTCTGTTTTGACTAAGTCTAATTCTAAATTAGGATTCCCTACATAACCCCTAACTTTTCCGTCTCTACCTGCATCAACTAGTAATCCCTTTAAAGGTCCGTCAGATCTAATTCTTAGAGTAACTCTCCCATGCATTATCTTCATCGAGCTTGCTAAAAGCAGTGAAGCACTAAATGCTCTGCCTAAGATACAGGTGGTTAAATAAGAAAGGGCGTGCCTTTTTTTTGCTTCTAAAGAAGATTCTGTTGTTAAGACCGCAACTAATCTTATTCCTCCATTGGCTGCAGTAGCCCGAACTATCCTATCTGGCATGATTTTCTTTCATAAAATTTTTGATTTTCCCTTTTTCCAAGAATAATATCCTAGAAGGAATTCCCTCAAATAAAGCAGGTTCATGAGTAACAATAATAATTGTATTTTTATTTTTTAAATCAAGAATTAAATTCTTCACATCATTTCTCATTGAATAGTCTAATCCAGCAGTTGGTTCATCAAGTAAAAGAATTGATGGGTTTCTAAGTAGTTGAACTGCTACAGCTAACCGCCTTTGTTGTCCGCCACTTAGCTGTTCTGGTGGTTGAGTCAGATTAATTTTTTTCAAACCAACTTTATTTAAAACTATTTCTATATTTTTTTCTCTTAAAGATTTATGGCCTATTTTTAATTCTTTCCCAATGGTTGTACCTATAAAGTATCTTTCAGGAAATTGGAATACTACTCCACAAAACCATCTTCTTTGTCTAGAAGACAAAATTTTATTCTTCCAAGTAATTCTTCCTTTTTGTTGATTTGTTAATCCGCTTATTATTTCGAGTAGTGTTGTTTTCCCAGAGCCGCTATTGCCGCAAATTAAAATGATTTCATTTTCATGAACTTTTAAATTTAAATTGTCTATTATTTTTCTTTCACCAGTTTGGGGTTGATAAGATATTTCTTTTAAATCAAGCATTATTAATTAAGTTATAGGTATGAATTTGAATCTAGTAATAACTTACTTATAATAGCTGTAGATCTAAAAAGATATTAGTCAATATGAATATTATTTTTAGGGAAGTTGATCCTTTTAATTGTTGGATATGGATCAGGTTTTCAGAATCACCAACTCAAGATGAAAAAAATTATTTAGATGGTGTTTTTGATAGTTGGTACGTTTTAGGAAGATTAGGTGGATTTAATTCTGAAAATTTGCAAACTCATGAAGAGGGTTCCGATCTAAGTTGGATGTCCTACGATAATGAACAAAAAAATGCATCTCTTCCAGCCTTAATGCATAATTTAGGAATTATGGAATATCAAAACCTTTGGGGAAGATGTTGGGTTGATTTTGGAACTTCAGACTCCATTTCAATAGATATATTAATTAATTCTTTGAATGAGATATCAAATAATTATGTAAAAATTGAAGAGTTAATTATTGGGGGTGAAAATAATGATTGGGCAATTGAAGAGCATGAAGATTTAGTTTTCAAAGATTAAGTGTTTTAGATGGAAGACTTAACAAGATTAATTATTTCCCATGAGAGAATAGAAAATATTAAGATCAAAAACTTAGAACTTTCTAAAGAAGAGGCTCATTATTTAAATAAAGTAATGAGGATAAAAAATGGTAAAGAAATATTTATAGGTGATGGAGAGGGGTCATTATGGAAAGCTATAAAAGTTAAAAATGATTGTTTAGAAATAATTCAATTAAAAAAACCTTACTTATTTGAAGAACAAGAAATTTTCTTATTAGGCATAGCTGTTGTTATACCAAAAAGTGGGTTTGAGGACATTTTAAAAATGTGCACTGAAATAGGAATTGATTTCATACAGCCATTATTTTCAGAAAGACAGGTCAACAAAAATTTAAATTTTTCTAGAAAACTTTTGAGATGGAATTCAATTGTCAAAGAAGCAGTTGAGCAAAGTGAGAGATTATGGAAACCATCTATTTTAAATGGAATGGATATTATTGAATGGCTAAAAAGTAGAGATAATCAAGATAGAGTTTCAATTTCTATAACTAGAGAAGAAACACTATATGACTTGAATAAATGGTTAAGAAAACAACAAGAATTAGGAAATAAAAAAGGAGGTATTTTTTGGAATGTAATTGGTCCTGAAGGAGGTTGGTCCTCTAAAGAAATTGATTTTTTTACTAAAAATAATATTACCTTTGTTAAACTTTCCGACACTATCTTAAGAACTTCAACAGCTAGTATTAACGCATCATCAATTCTAAATCAGTGGAGAATTGATTTGAATGAACGAATTAGATAAATATGGATTTAATTAGAAATCAATTTTTTATAGGTTTTATTATTAATTTTATTTTGATTTATATATTTTGCAAGATTCCTTTGATGACGAAAAGTGGTTGGGTAAGTGCAGGCATCTTAGGCACAATTTTGTGGGGATGTTTGTCTTGGCAGGGATGGATGTCAGTTGTAATTTATTTATTATTCGGATCTCTCGTTACCAAAATAGGTTTTAAATTTAAAAAAGCACAAGGAATTGCTGAAAAAAGAGGAGGAAGAAGAGGTCCTGAGAATGTATGGGGCTCTGCAGCAACAGGGTTATTTCTTGCCATTATGACCAAATTTAATGCTGCCAATGTAGTGATGTTTAAAGTAGGTTTTGCTGCAAGTTTTGCTGCAAAGTTGGCGGATACTTTTGGTAGCGAAATTGGAAAAAGATTTGGTAAAGACACATACTTAATTACTTCACTTAAAAAGGTGGATAGAGGAACTGAAGGAGGAATAAGTATAGAAGGAACATTAGCAAGTGTTTTGGGATCAATATTTATGGCTTTTATAATGCTTCGTCTATCAATTATTTCTACAAAATATCATTTTATAGTTGTTGTAGTTTCTGGATTCATGGCAACACTTTTTGAAAGTTTTATTGGTGCTAAATTTCAAAACAAATTTAAGTTAAGTAATGAATTGGTAAATGCTATTCAGACAAGTATTGCTTCTGTTTTTGCTATTTTTGCCCTTATTTTGTATTCATATTTTTTAAATTAATAATATTTAGAAAGACCTAGGATTCCTTCCATTTTGTAAGAATCTCCCAGCTTTTAAGTCTTTGGAAAAGCCAGAAATGACCTTCGGAATTTAGATGAATTCCATCATGCGTAATCCAATTTTTACTCCTTTTATCAGAGTACATTTCTCTAAAAGTAGGAAGAAATGGGACATTCTGATTGAGGCATACTTCCTCCATTCTCCTTTCATATGAATTACAAAAATCATTTGAATACCATAGACATCCTGCGAACGGCATTTTGCTTTCGTCAACTGGTGTCAGACCAATAACAAATACATTTGTTTGAGAGTTCATTTCATTAATTAGCCTCTCTAATCCATATTCAAATCCATCTATATCTAATTGATGTCTTCCATTAATCTGACCAATTGCTGCAGTGTCGTTAAGACCTGCATTTAGTAGGATTGCTTTAGGTTTATTTCTTCTCGTTTCTCCTCTAGATGACCATTCTTTTTCCCATCTAGATGAAACTTTTTCTATCCCATCTCCCCTTACGCCAAGTTGATAAATAACTGGTCCATTGTGGTTATTGCACCAATCTTTTCTAAGCCTCTCACACCATCCACCACCCTCATTATCTCCCCATCCATAAACTGAGCTATCTCCAATTACAACTAGCTGTTTTGGTAAACTAATCACTATAACCGGAAAAAATAATTACTTGATTTAACAAATTATTCTTACAAATCAAGTTAAACTATTTTTGATTTTACCATTTATTAATTCGCCGACTATTGCGATTGAGCTATAAGTTATCAAAACTATGGTGACTTCATGCCACGCGAAGGAACTTAGTGATTCTTGCAATTGCCAACCCAGACCAACACTTCCAATAACCCCAACAATTGCAGTTTCTCTAATAATGATGTCAGATCTATATGCACAATATGCTAAGTAACTTTTTGCTTGTTGAGAAAATAAACCTAAAAGCCAACTAGTCTTTTTTGGGATTCCTAGAGATTTCATTGCAAGATAATTTCTCTTGTCTTGGCTATCTAGATTTGTAAAAAGTAATTTGCTAGTAATACCAGCGTTGTGGAGACCTAATGTTAAAGCTGCTAAAGATAAAGAAGGATTATTAAAAGTTAATAGAGTTAGAAGTATTACAGGTGTAGGTATTAAACGTAATAAAAATGCAAAACTTTTTATAAAAATTTTAGAAGTATTGTTGTTAAAAATTCCTATTACTAATGGAGGTAAACTAATTGCGATTGCTGTTGATAAAAGACTTAAAATTATTGTTTCTAATATAAGTTTTAAGAAATCAAATAAACCTAAATCTGAGCTTGATTTAAAAAGAGAACTAAAGGAATTAAAATTTTCAAAATTATTATTTAAAATAAAATAAAGAAAATATGAAAAAGAAAATAAAATTGTTATGAAAAAAACTGTAATAAAAAAAATTGATAGGATTTTATTTGTAGTATTAAATTTTAGTTTTTTAAATATTAATCCAGTAAGAATTATCAAAATTGCTAAGGACCATAAATAAGTCCATAACTCTCTAAAATTAAGTGTTTGGAAAGATAAAAAAATACTGGTACCTATTCCTCCAATCCCAAAAAGTCCTAAAATCACCGTACTTCTTATTGAACACTCTAATCGATATAAACCAAAGTTTTTAAATGTATTTATTATTGGATTCCATATTAAAGTTAGTAAAGAAGAAAATTTAGGTGCATTTATTTGATTTATAGATTCAAAACTTTTGTAGTCAATAGTTTCTAATTGTTCAGCAAAAACTTTTGAATTTACAGCAATATAAGGTATACATATAGCTATTATTCCTATCGAAAAATTTATTCCATATATTTGCATTAAAAGTATTCCCCAAACCACTTCGTGTATTGATCTAATTATTGTTAGAAAAAACCTTATTATGTGGTAGAAAAAATTTGGAATATTAAAGATTTTATAAAAAATATTTGAGGAAATTATGCCAAAAATTGCTCCAAAAATAATACTTACTAACCAACTAAAAAAACCAATTAAGATAGTTTCATTTAATCGCTTAATTAAAATAATAATAATTTCATTATCGATCTTGGGATTAAATGCAGAAATTAGGAATTCTTGGAATAATTTAAATCCTCCAAAATGAATATTGTTTATTAATTGATAACCTAGAGGTATGCATACCAAAATTGGAAGAAAAGATAATGAGGTATAGTTTAATTTTAATTTGTTCAACTAATTAATATATTTTGTCTAAATGAATCTTCTTTAAATTATTTCTTTTGATATTGAAAAAAATTTTACCATCCCTGATTCCAATAACTTTATCGAAGTCGTTCAGCAAATCTAAACGATGTAATGCTACTAATGTCGCCTTTGGGGATTTTATTGTATTATTTTTATCGACACTTTCTAGCATTAGGTTTTTAATTGTTTTTATCAATTTGGGATCTAGATTATTAAAAGGCTCATCTGCAAGTAATATATTTGATCCTTGAATTAATGATCTAGCGATAGCCACTCTTTGTTTTTGCCCCCCAGATAGTTTTCTGATTTTTTTGTCGTAAATAGAGTTATGAAGTCTACATAATTGCATATATTTATGCGCCTTCTTAAAAGAACTTATATTTAGTAAATTTTTAAAAGCGAAATAAAAATTGTTTTCCGCTAGTAGCCCACAATTAACATTTTGTTCTGCAGAAAGATCTTCTATTAATCTTAAATCTTGCCATATAGTTGTTATTTTACTTTTCTGCTTTCTATCTAATTCCTCGAAACTTTTATTGAATAATTTAAGCTCACCTTGAGTTGGCTTGATAGTGCCATTAAGTACTGATATAAGTGTAGTTTTTCCAGAACCGCTTTTACCTAAAAGTGCAATTTTTTCCCCAGAATTTATTTTTAAATTTATTTTATTTAGGATCAGATCATTTTTGTATTTATAAGATATATTTTTTAATTCTAAGACAGTATTATTCATCTAATTTTATTTAATTTCCTCCCGATTTCCTCTATATTTTTATATTGTTTTGATTCTGCCTTTATGAATCTTTTTGTATTGAACATTTCTAATATCTGTTTATGTGATTTTTGCTTTATATCTAAATTTAGAATTACTGATTTAAGTTCGTTTGTAAACCCTTCCCGGAATCTATTTTCAAGATCCCCTTGAGCAATCCAATGATAGTTAACATATTCTGGGGTGATCCAGAATAATTCTGAATTACTTATTCTTTTGGGATTATTTTTAATAGTGTTTTCCCAAACTTTTTTATTTAAAGCTCCAGCATCAAATGCTCCACTATTAACTAAAGCTATAGTGGAATCATGACTCCCACTAAAACCTGCATTTTTGCCTTTAAAGTGTTTAATTTCTACACCTGCTTGATTTAAAAAATATTCTGGCATTAATCTTCCAGAAGTTGAGTTTTCAGAGCCAAAAGTAAATCTCAAATTTTTTAGTTTTTTAAGTCCTTTAATGTTTGAAATTGGGTTAAGTTCTAAATTTTTGTTTACTATAAAAACACTTTTAAATTCCTTATCGATATCTCTTTGAGCTATGACAATTGAATTAGGAGTTTGTAGTCTGGCTTGAACTCCTGATAAACCGCCAAACCAAACTAAATCTAAATCTTTAGTTCTAAATCCAGTTACTGCTGCAACATAATTAATAACAGGAATATATTTAACTTCTACATCAAGTTGTTTGGATAATTCTTTTGCAAATAAATTAAATCTTTTGTCCAAAACATCTTGGTTTTGATCAGGTATTGCTCCAACTTTTAAAACTTTGGGATTTGAAAATACAGGTGATGAAAAAATAGAAAATAATAGAGATGAACTTAGTAGGAAATTTTTTAAATTAAACATATTTGCATAAATTAATAGTATTCAGAGATTGCTTTTTCAATCCTTTGTAGTCCATCTTTTATTTTAAATTCTGAAGCTGCACAAGATATTCTTATACATTGATCAGCCCCAAAAGCTTTTCCAGGTACAACAACTAATCCGTAATCTTGAAGAGCTTTACTGCAGAAATCAACAGAAGTAATTGAGGAGTTAGGTAATTTTGGAAATGCATAAAATGCTCCGTTAGGTTCTTCAATATAAATCCCATTTATATTATTAAGGCCCTCAAAGAGAAGTCTTCTTCTTTGATCATAATGGGTATTTATCATTGCGAAAAAATCATTATTAATTTTTAAAGCCTCTAAAGCACCTTTTTGAACAAAAGAGCAAACATTACTTGTACTTTGACTTTGTAATGCTGAGGATGCTTTGATTACATCTTTAGGACCTATTAAATAACCTATCCTCCAGCCAGTCATAGCCCACCCTTTCGCAAAACCATTTATTATAAAAATTCTATCTTTTAAGTCATTTGCTAATGAAGATAAACTGTAGTGTTTAAATTCTTTTTTAAGGATTAGTTCGTAAATCTCATCAGAAAGAATATTGATATTTGGATTTTCTCTAGCTAAATCGGCAATTTCTAATAATTCTTCCTTTGACATAACTCTTCCAGTAGGGTTATTAGGAGAATTGATAATTATAAATTTAGTTTTTGAAGAGATTTTAGACTTCAAATCTTCTATGTTTATTTTGAATCCATCTTCTGCAGAAGAATTTGTAAAAATTGGCTTCCCACCCGCCAATCTAACCATCTGGGGATAACTTAACCAATACGGAGAAGGAATAATAACTTCGTCTCCAGTATTTAACAAGACTTGGAAAAGATTATATATTGCTTGCTTAGCACCATTTGTGACCATTACATTTTCAAATTCATAATTTATATCGTTTTGAATTTGAAGTTTATTTGCAATTGCCTTTCTGAGATCTAAATTACCCGCTGCGGGCCCGTACTTTGTGAATCCATCAAATATAGCTTTACTTGTAGCCTCTATAACTTCTTTTGGGGCATCAAAATCAGGTTCTCCTGCACTTAAATTGCAAATATCTACTCCTTCTGCAGATAATTGATTTGCTTTAGCACTTATCTGCAATGTAAGAGAAGGCTCAATTGAAAGTGCCCGATCAGATAAATTAACTTGACTCATTGACTTATGGCTTTTCAAATATGACTTTTAATAATGGCAAATGCATAAATTAAGAATAAATAAAACTATCACACTATGGTTTAATTTAGTTCATTTTCTTAATCTATTTTATTTTCATGTTTTGAGTTCTTAAGATAAAAATATTTAAAGTTTTATTTTCGGTGAAAAGGTTAGTAATTGGGAGAGGAAGTGTATTTGCAGATTTGTTAATAATTGGTGAGGCTCCTGGAGCACAGGAAGATTTAGAAGGAAAACCTTATGTAGGTAAATCTGGTAAGCTATTAAACGAATTATTAATACAAGCTGGGATTGACTATAAGAAGGATGTTTATTTTTGTAATGTAATTAAATGTCGTCCACCAAATAATAGAAAACCCACTGCTAAAGAAATTAATATTCATAAACCTTGGTTATTTCAGCAAATAAAGCTAGTTGATCCAAAATTTATATTACTTACTGGTTCAACTGCTATGAGAGCTATTCTAGAAGTTAAAGATCCTATAAGTAATTTAAGAGGTCAATGGATTAAAAAAGATGGGAGAGAAATTATGGTAATTTTTCATCCATCTTATTTGTTGAGATTTCCTTCAAAAGAAATCAATAAACCTTACCATCTAACTTTGAAAGACCTAGAGAATGTAAGTGGTAAACTATATGCCGTATAATTTAGTGAAATCCTTTTTGAATATCAAGAATTTTAATGTCATTAACTCAATCAAAAGAGGTTAATAGTCTCTCCAAAAGATATTCAACTCATATTGAGAGAAGGATAACTAGAACAGTAATGGTGGGTGATGTAGCTATTGGAAGTGATTATCCAGTAAGAGTTCAATCGATGATAAATGAAGATACTATGGATGTCGAAAATGCTTACTTAGCTATCAAAAGACTTCATGATGTGGGTTGTGAAATAGTAAGGTTAACTGTCCCTTCCTTAGCACATGCAAAAGCAGTAGGAGATATAAAGGCAAAATTACTAGAAAATAATATCAATACCCCCTTGGTGGCTGATGTTCACCATAATGGTATGAAAATTGCAATGGAAGTTGCAAAACATGTTGATAAAGTAAGAATTAATCCTGGATTGTTTGTTTTTGAAAAATCAGACCCTACAAGAACTGAATATACAGATGAGGAATTTGAAACTATTAAGAAAACAATACTTAAAAGATTTACCCCTTTAGTTGAAGTTTTAAAAGCTGAAAACAAAGCTCTAAGGATTGGAGTTAATCATGGGTCTCTATCTGAGAGGATGCTTTTTACTTATGGAGATACGCCATTAGGAATGACAGAATCTGCGATGGAGTTCGTCAAAATTTGTGATGAACTTGATTTTCATAACATAATTATTTCCATGAAAGCTTCTAGGGCTCCGGTCATGATGGCAGCTTACAGAATGATTGCAGATAGGCTTGACTCAGAAGGATATAACTATCCCTTACATTTAGGAGTGACCGAAGCTGGTGATGGTGATTATGGAAGGATTAAAAGTACTGCTGGAATTGGAACGCTTTTAGCAGAGGGATTAGGAGATACCATCAGGGTTTCCTTAACAGAAGCTCCAGAAAAGGAAATACCAGTATGCTATTCAATTTTGCAATCTTTAGGATTAAGAAAAACAATGGTTGAATACAT
This sequence comes from Prochlorococcus sp. AG-355-I04, assembly GCA_003280915.1. GTDB lineage: Bacteria > Cyanobacteriota > Cyanobacteriia > PCC-6307 > Cyanobiaceae > Prochlorococcus_A. The sequence continues at coordinate 19,056 of QCDL01000014.1, forward strand.
CAGTTGCCCTAGTTGTGGTAGAACACTTTTCAATCTAGAAGAAGTTGTAGATAAAGTTAGGAATGCCACCTCACATTTAACGGGTTTAGATATAGCAATTATGGGATGTATTGTTAATGGGCCAGGGGAAATGGCAGATGCTGATTATGGTTATGTTGGGAAAGGTAAAGGAACTATTGCCTTATATAGAAGGAAAGAAGAGATAAAAAGAGTACCTGAAGATGAGGGGGTTAATGCTTTAATCCAACTTATTAAAGATGATGGGAAGTGGATTGATCCTTAAGGATTTGTCAAATTTTTGAATTATAAATAAATTCTTTTTATAATAAAAAATATCGAATTATTTGAAAATAAGAAAATTGCTTAAAAAAAAATATATATTCCTGTTTGCGACTTCCTTTTCTGGACTATTTTTAAATAATTTTGCAGAGGCAACAGTTTTAAATAATAGTTATAAAGAAGTAATTGATCATGTTTGGCAAATTGTATATAGAGATTTTCTTGATTCAAGCGGCAAATTTCAAAAGTCTAATTGGATTAATCTAAGAAAAGAAGTTTTATCAAAAACATATTCAGATAGCAATGAAGCATATGATGCGATTAGAGATATGCTTTCTAACTTAGATGATTCTTATACAAGATTTTTAGAACCTAAGGAATTTAATCAGATGAGAATCGATACATCTGGTGAATTAACTGGAGTTGGTATTCAAATAGTTAAAGATAAAGAATCTGATGATTTAATAATTATTTCTCCCATAGAGGGCACACCTGCATTTGATGCTGGAATTAAAGCTAGAGATAAAATATTATCCATAGATGATATTTCTACTGAAGATATGAATATTGAGGAGGCCGTGAAATTAATAAGAGGACAAAGAGGTACTAAAGTAAAGCTTGAAATTCTTAGAGGTTCTAAATCCTTTTTTAAAATTTTATCAAGAGAAAAAATTGAAATAAAATCTGTATCAAGTAAAGTCAATCAAACCAAAAACGGCTTATCAATTGGCTATGTAAGAATTAAACAATTTAATGCAAATGCATCAAAAGAGACTAGAGATGCTATTAAGGATTTAGAAACAAAAAAAGTCGCAGGATATGTTCTTGACTTGAGAAGTAATCCAGGAGGTTTATTAGAATCAAGCATTGATATCTCAAGGCACTTCATTAACAAAGGAGTAATAGTAAGTACGGTAAGTAAAGATGGTTTAAAAGAAACAAAAAAAGGAAACGGTCAAGCTCTAACAAAAAAGCCCTTAGTTGTATTAGTTAATGAAGGTTCTGCTAGTGCTAGTGAAATAGTCTCTGGTGCAATAAAGGATAACAAAAGAGGAAAATTAGTTGGGAAGAAAACGTTTGGTAAAGGTTTAGTTCAATCTATGAGAACATTAGTTGATGGTTCAGGTCTAACTGTTACAGTCGCTAAGTATTTAACTCCGAATGGCACTGATATAAACAAATCTGGAATTATTCCAGACATAGAAGTAAAAATGAATATAAACCCTATTCTCCAAAGAGAGATAGGAACTAGAAAAGATAAACAATATAGAGCTGGAGAAAAAGAGCTAATAAATATTATTAATAGAAAGAATCAGATAAGCGAATTTAAGCCCGACACTACAAACCTTAATGCATTCCTAAAAATTAATAAGGAAGATAAAGTATTTTCATTAAATTAATTACTCATATCCAGCATTCTCTTTATTGGCACATAGGCTCTTCTTATTATTTCTGGGTCTAGTTCGATAGACGGGGAATTGTTTTTCAAACAATCCAGAATTTTTTCTAAAGTATTTAATTTCATATATGGACACTCGTTACATTTACAACCTTCTATATCTGGGACTTCAATAAAAATTTTGTTAGGTTCTTTCTTTTTCATTTGATGAATTATTCCAGGTTCAGTTAGTACCATGTAAGTTTTAGATGGATCTTTACTTACGAAATCAAGCAGCTTACTTGTTGATCCAATAAAGTCTGAGAGAATTAGTAAATTTTGACTACATTCAGGATGAGCAATGACTTTTGATCCTGGATTTTGATATTTTAATTTTAGAAGTGCTTCTTCACTAAACGATTCATGAACAATGCAGCTGCCAGGCCATAACTTAAGATCTCTTCCTGAATTTTTCTGTACCCATCTCCCAAGGTTCTGATCCGGTGCAAATATTATCTTTTTTTCTTCAGGTATCTTTTTAATTAATGAGACTGCATTACTGCTTGTACATATCAGATCACTTTGAGCTTTTACTTCTGCAGTACAATTTATATAACTTACGACATAGTGATCTGGATTTTCTTCCCTGAACTTTTGAAATTTATCTGAGGGACAATCGTCTGCTAATGAACATCCTGCTTCAATATCTGGTAATAGAACTGTTTTATTAGGGCTAAGTATTTTTGCAGTTTCGGCCATAAAGTGCACACCGCAAAAAATTATTATATCTGCGTCATTATTTGCAGCTTTCCTAGATAGATCTAATGAATCTCCAATAAAATCGGCAATTTCCTGAATCTCTGGAGCTTGATAATAGTGCGCAAGAATAATAGCATTAGCTTTTACGCAACGCTCCTTTATTTCAGAAATCAAATCCTCTTCCTTTTGAACTGATTTCTGTTTTGCAGTAGAAGTTATACTGGTCAGGATTTAGAATATCTCTAAATAGATTATATGCCTTTAAACAGAAAAAATTCTGACAAATTTAAAAATTGCTATTGTTGGTGACTGTCATGGTCAATGGTCTGAATTAGACTTGAAGGTTTTATCGATTATCAAACCAAATATTGTTTTATTTGTTGGTGATATTTCTGATGGAAGTGTCAAAATAATTAAAAAAATCAATGAGATCAAAATTCCTACTTTTGTGATTTTAGGAAATCATGATAGAGGGAAAGATTCTACAGGTGAAACTCTCTTAAAGCAGATACGTGTTTTAGGTGAAAAATATTGTGCATGGGATTTGAAAATTTTTAATAATCAAATAAATTTATTGTCTGCCAGACCATGTAGTTCTGGCGGAGGCTATTATCTTTCAAAAGAAGTTAAAGGTGTTTATGGACCTATCACCGAACAAGATTCAATAAATAAAATTATCGAATGTTCGGAAAAGACTGTTAAAGATATACCTTTAATAATTATGTCTCATGCTGGCCCTTCAGGTTTAGGTTCAGAACCTAAAAGCATTTGTGGGAAAGACTGGAAATTACCCTGTTTAGATTGGGGAGATAGAGATTTGTCTGTTGCTATCTCTCAAATACAAAAGAGAAGAAAAGTTGATCTTGTAATTTTTGGTCATATGCACAATCGGCTTAAAAGAAATCTTGGTTTAAGAGAGATGTTTAAAATTGATAGCAAAGGGACAATTTATTTCAATACTGCTGTAGTGCCAAGATATAAAACTAATGAAGATGGGAAATTACTAATTAACTTTTCATGGATTGAGTTTGAAAAAAAGGAATTAAGAAATGTCTCTCACCGATGGTATTCAGAGTCTGGTGAAATTTGCGAAGAAGATAAATTTTTTTGGACTTGATATGACTTGATATTTTTATTTGTATTTTAAGTATTTTTGGGCTTTTCATATCTTGAAAATAATGTTTGAGACAAGATATAACCTGCAATTCCTGCGGCTGCAAAAGCTAAACCATTTTTAAATAAAGGTAATAAATCATTTGTTCTCGATATTATCGGTGCCAAACCAAAAATGCCAAATAACATTCCCCATAAGGGAGAAAGAAGAGCTAAAAATCCAATTGATATGACTTGACCTTTTTTTCTTGGAGCAGATGCAAATCCTGCTACTAAACCTCCAAGAATAGATGTACATAAAGTCCAAATATATTGCTCTTTGGGTAGGCCAGGGACAACTTGGCATCCTCCTCTTTCGAGGCAAATCTTTACTGAATCAATTGCATCTAATACTGCACCATCCTCACCGTGATCTTTAACATAGTATTGGTTGCCGAATCTTGTTTGAAGTTCAACCCAAAATAATCTTGGCATAAAATTAAAATAAGCCTCTCCGACGTTAAAGTTCAGCAAATTTCCCCCTCTAGGATCCGCAACTATCAACAAACTTGTCTCATCTAAATCCCAATAGTCCTTTATTGCGCTACCAGGAGAACTTTCAAACTGAGATAAATATTTAATTTTCCACCCACTTTCAATTTCTAGATTGTTGAGCTTTTCCTCTAAAGATTGTTTCTGATTAGGGCTTAATGTTTTAGCTAAATCAATTACTGGTGTTTTTTCTTCTGGTAAGAGATTTGGATTATTTATAGCTAAAACGGGTTTATGTGAAATTAAAACTAATATAGATAGAAATATTCCTAATAAATAGTTAATCTTTGAAGGCATAAATAATTTTTGTCTTTTTATATTTTCGCCGATGAATAGCTTACCCGCGAATAATCCAGATTGGTTAATAAAAAAAATAATAAAAATGGGTGGGACTATAAGTTTTTATGACTTTATGAATTTCGCATTAAATGATCCTATTAATGGTTATTACGGCAGCGGTAAAGCTCAGTTAGGCCTTCGAGGAGATTTTGTTACATCACCCTCTTTATCTGATGATTTTGCTTTTTTGGTGGGTAAACAAATAGAAGATTGGTTGATTCAGTTCAAAAATAGTTTTTTAACTAATCAAAAATTAGCTGTAATTGAATTTGGAGCAGGAGATGGAAGCTTGATGAGTGGATTAATTAAATATTTTTTAGAAAATAACAAGAAATTTTTGGAAGGAGTTTCTTTTGTAATTATTGAACCTAATGAAGGGATGGTAGAAAAACAAAAAAATAAATTGGAAGAATTTTTAAACTTAGGCATTGATATTTTATGGAAAGATTTGGAAGAAGCAGAGGAAAATAATATAAATGGAATAGTTCTTGCAAATGAGGTTTTGGATGCTTTACCAGTAGAGAGAATAACCTTCTCAAAAGGAAAATTACTTCGACAAGCAGTTTCCATAGACAAAAAATCTCATAAATTATATTTTGATGAAATGCCATTCATAAGTGATTTAAAAAAAAGTATTGAACTTGCTGAAAGTGAGTTGGGAATTACTATTCCGCCTGAAGATGCTCTTGAAGGATGGACGACAGAATGGCATATAGATAACTCAAAATGGTTAAAAGCTATTTATCAAAAAATTAATAATGGTATTTTATTGATAATTGATTACGCTAAAGAAGCCAAAAAATACTATACCTCTAAGAATTCTGATGGGACGATAGTTTCTTATGAAAATCAAAAAATGATGAATAATGTCCTAGATTCTCCAGGAAATTGCGATTTAACATCTCATGTGTGCATAGAAACTTTAATTAATGATGCTGAGGCTCTTGGGTTTGATACTGTTGGAATAACTAAACAAGGAGAGGCTTTGTTGGCACTTGGATTGGCAGAGAGACTTTATGGGATTCAGAAAGAAATTAAAGTGGACTTATCAAATGCCCTTTTAAGAAGAGAAGCATTACTTAGACTCGTTGATCCTGTTTGTTTAGGTGATTTTAAGTGGTTTGTTTTTAAAAAGTTTAATGAGAAGAAAATGAAAATAAATTCAACCTGTTTGCGTTAAGAAAAAAACTTTAAAAATAAAGAATCTTCTACGTCATCATATATATCAACAGCACCAATTTCTTTCGGTAATATAAATCTCATTTTGCCATCACGAACTTTTTTATCTCCCATAAGTATTGTAAGAACGTTTTCTTTATTTATTTTGGGGATCTCTGTAGGTAGATCATAACTCTCTAAGAGATTTTGCTGTCTCTCTAATTCTTCTTTAGACCATAACCCTTTTTCAATTGCTATTTTCCCCGCAATATTCATACCAATTGATATTGCCTCACCATGTAGAAATTTGCCGTATCCACATAAATTTTCAATAACATGACCAAAAGAATGACCATAATTCAATATTGCTCTAAGACCATTTTCATGTTCGTCTTGAGAAACAATATGTGACTTTGTTTTTATTGAACTATTAATTATTTTAATTAGATATTCATTCTTGAGATTTATAAGTTCATTCTTGTTTTTTTCAATTTCTAAGTATTCGAAAAGTTCTTTGTCTCTTATTACACCGTATTTTATTACTTCGGCCATGCCTGCATTAAATTCTCTTTTGGGCAAACTTTTTAAAGTTTCTGGATCAATAAAAACTGCTTTAGGTTGATTGAAAGCCCCAATTAAATTCTTACCTTTTGGATGATTTACTCCTGTTTTTCCTCCCACAGATGAATCAACCATTGATAATAATGTTGTTGGAATCTGAATATATTCGATACCTCTCAGCCAAGTGGCAGCTGCAAAACCACTTACGTCTCCAACAATTCCTCCTCCAAGGGCAATAATTATCGAATTTCTATCTAAGCCAAATTCAAATGCAACATCATATATTTCACTCAAGGTTTTTAAGTTTTTATATGATTCTCCAGCCTTGATAAGGAACATTTTGGCCTGAAATTGATTATCTTTTAAATTATTCAAGAATTCTTCTCCATACAAATTTGATATTTCTTCATTTGAAATCACAAGTATTTTTCTATTCTTTGTAATTCCAATTTTTAATAGTTCTTCGCTGATATCATTCAGTATCCCTGCTTCTAGAGTTACTTCGTATGACTTATCACCTAGTGGGACTAATATTTTTCTCTTATTCACGATTGATTACCTAATTAAAATTTATAAATATTTGGTATTAAATACTTTATATATTAGCAAAATCTAAGCTTTAGATACTTAAAAATTCAGTTGTTAAGAATTAGAAATGGTAATAAAATCATGCTATGAGTTTTAAAAAAAATATAAACGATATTAAGAAGAATTATTCCTTAGGAATAATTGGAGGTGGTCAACTGGCTTTGATGTTAACCGAGGCAGCAAAAAAAAGAGATTTAGAAGTATGTGTGCAAACAAAATCTTGTGATGATCCAGCTGGTTCAAAAGCAGATCATGTCATAGAAGCTGATCCTTTAAAGATAAGAGGTAATAAATCATTAATTAATGAGTGTGAAAAAATAATTTTTGAAAATGAATGGATAAAAATTGATAAATTAAATTTAATTGATAATAACGATATTTTTGTTCCAAGTCTTAATGCAATAAAGCCCTTAGTAGATAGGTTTTCTCAAAAAAAATTAATAGATAGCATGAATATGCCCTGTCCAAAATGGATAAGTATTAAAGATTTTAAAAATCTCTCGGATGAGGAAATCAATAATTGGACTTTCCCTTTAATGGCAAAATCAAATAAAGGTGGATATGACGGTAAAGGGAACAAAAAAATAAAGACAAAAGAAGATTTAGATTCTTTTTTAACAGAGAATAATTCTGATGAATGGTTAATAGAAGAATGGATAGAGTATGAAAAAGAACTAGCTCTTGTTGGTTCGAGAGATAGGACCGGTAAAATAAGATTCTTTCCAATAGTTGAGACATTCCAATCAAACCATGTTTGTGATTGGGTTTTTGCACCTGGAACAAATGAATATGATTTGAACTTATTTGCAATAAATATTTTCTCTTCAATAGTCAATGAACTTAATTACGTTGGAGTTTTAGCTATTGAATTCTTCTATGGCGTTAATGGTCTTTTAATTAATGAAATAGCTCCTAGAACACATAACTCAGCTCATTTCTCTATTGAAGCTTGTACTTCAAGTCAGTTTGATCAATATGTTTGCATTTCTTCTGGGATAATGCCACCTGAAATTAAAATGAACTGTCAAGGGGCAATTATGATAAATCTACTGGGATTAAAAAAGAATTTCCCAATCTCAATGGAAAACAGAATTAAAATGTTATCTGAAATTGAGGGTTCCAATATTCATTGTTACGGCAAATCTCGCGAAATTCTGGGAAGAAAAATGGCTCACATCACATTTTTATTAAATGGTAAAACGCATTCAGAAAGATATGATGAAGCTCAAATTTTATTAACTATGGTAAGAGACATTTGGCCATCTCCAAATGTATAAAAAAATAAGTTAGAGTTAGATTACTGGATCTTTGGTTAAGTTCTTCTTTATGTGCTCTGATCTGACTCTCTTTCGACATGAGGAGACTGTCGTGATGCGGTAGTAAACCGATCTTGTAATCGGAAACGAAAGCCCACTTTGAATCCTCTTCTGGTATTTCCAGGTCGATGCAGCAGAGAACTGACGGGGATCCGGTGTTACCTATCGAAATGCATGCTAAAACAGGCTTTTGGTGGGTATTTTTATGTTTTTTGGAATAACTGAGCTGTTTTTATTCTCTATAAGTGGAAATAATTTATTTGCCAAAATACTTGACGATCTATTTCTGACGTACTTATATTAGTAGTACACATGTATTATTAAGTAATGACTTTAGGAGGAGCTAATGTTTGGACTAATTTTTCTTACGGTTATCGTAATGAGTCCCCAAGTGGTTGGTTACTTAGTCCAGACCGCAGCAGATTAATTTTATTTATAAGGAATAAAAAATCTCCAAGAAATAGTATGAGAATTTTTGCCCATACATATTATGCAAATGATCTTGGTGAGCCAATGGCAATTAAATCATCCACTCAAATGTATTTGGATAATGCTTGGGATAAATGGCATGACCTTCAATTAGAAGGTTGGACTTTTGAAGAACTTGAATTACCTGAATCTGTATGACTAACTTAAATCCAATCAAAAAGAAATTATCAAAAGTAGATAGAAAGATATCTATGCAAGACCCATCAAAATTATTAGCAGAATTTTTTAATGGTGTTGTCATTGAACTTGATGAAGAATATAAATATGACTCATAAAGAATTAATAGATCAAGTTTCCGCAAATTTATTTAAACAAAGTGGAAAGTTGGAAAGCAGAAGATCTTGGTTGGCAATGAGAAATTATCTTGAACAATTAGATACCGAACAACTTAAATCCATGCTTAAGGAGCACGGATGATTTAAAAACTTTATTTAGTTTTTATTTTTTTCTTAATTCTCAGAAAACCGTAAGTTGCAAAGCCAACTAAAAACATATCCAAGTAAATATGCCAAGTAGGAAAAATCTGGTGTATTAATTCCATTAATGTTTTATTGCCACTTGCCAATAAGGATAATCTAAATGTGATTTTTCTCTAATCAATTGTAATTTTCTAGAATTTATTTTTACTACTATTCCATCTGTTGGATATTTACTAAAAAGCTTCCCTTCTAGCCATTGTTTTCTAAATACTTCAACTTGGCTCGTAAAGTTGCATGAAATATCCTGAGGGATCGTGAAGCCAAGATTTGAAAGACTCTTTTTGGACTCATATTGGTTAAGTGTTGAATTAAGTATTTGAAATGCGCAGAAGCTAAGACTTTCAGAAAATCCTTCTTTAGCTCTTAAAAATCCAGAAGCGATTCTCTGGGAGATATTTGGACTTTGGTTGGGTGCATATAATTCACCTCTAACTTGAAGAACTCCTCGTAAAGGGAGATTATTGGGAATGTCTTGGATTTTAATAAGTTTACTAGTAACGTCTGTCCCTTTCCTTGAAATTGCTTTCTCCAAGGTTCCATCCCTGTATTGCAAAGCAACAGCACAACCATCAATTTTCGGTTCAATTAATAATCTGGTATCTACTAATAATCCTTTCAAAAATTCATCTATTGAATCCTTTTCTAAAGAAGGTAAAACTAGTTTATTTTTCTTTTTAAAGTAATCACAATTAGGGTTTGTTCTTAATAAATTTTTTTCAAGTTGGTCGAACTGCTTATCAGAGATTAAAGCATTACCATTCCTATAATTATTGTCATACCATTCAATTCGTTCTTCTAAATAAGTCTTCATTTAATACGATGGCTTAAGTTTTTGGTCAGGTATCCAACTTGGTTTATCTATAATCCACTTGTCTCTATCTTCAAATTTAACAGTCCATAAAAGAAATGAAGAAATTTCTTTTAGAGTTATGCCAGCCAAATATCTTGTTTTTGGACTTATTGATATAAATCCAAATAATAATATTAATAAAATAAGTTTAAACATACCTTTAATAATTTAAAAAATCAGCGTAATTTTTGCGAACTTTTTAATTAATGCAATTCTTATAACCTTCAATCTTTGCTAGTTCATCAATATTCAAACTTGTTTCTTCTAGTAAAGTTTCTCCTATCTCGTCCTTATTAAATTTAGTTAAAGCTCCTTTAGTAGAGTACTTAATACATTGGTTTTTGTATTTTGCTTCTTCGACAACAGGAGATAAATAAAAACCAAACAAGATGATAAAAAACCCATAGGTTACAACTTTTCTATGGTTTTTCCACCATTCATAAAATTTAATGGACACGAAAAATAAATGACTATTTTCTATTCTAAATTGACTGTCAACAAATTACTTTAGAAATTTAAGGATTGGTTAATTTATTGTTTTTTCATTAATAGATTTAACCCAAGAATAATATCTTGATTTTCTAATCCTTTGCTCTTTCGAGACTAATCTATCCGCAGATTCTAGGGGTGATTCTCCTTTCTCAACTTTTGTTGTAATAGAAATACCAAAACCTTTTGCTTCAATTTTTGCAATACCACCCTCTAAAAAAAATAAAAAAGACCAACCTTTGTTCCATCCTAAATAGAAGGGATTTCGATACATTGCATTATTTTGGAGATACTCTTTAAATGATATTTTCCTTTTTAAGGACTTACTTGTATTCACTATTACCAAATAAGAAGTTTACGGCTGATTATCTCTGGAAAGTAATTTTAGTATTTAAATAATTAACAGAGGAATACTTGACGTCTGCGAGTAGTACATTTATATTAATAGTACAACTGTATTATCTTCATGACTTCAGGAGTCGCTAATGTTCGGACTTTTTTTTATCGTGGCAGCCTTATTGACCCCCCAACTGGCTGGTTGTTTAACAAAAAAAGTGGTTTATTAATTTTTTTTGAGAGTTATAAGAAATCTGTATCTAATAACTTAAAAGTATATACTCATCTTTTCTATGCAAATGAATTAGGTGAACCAGCCCAAATTAAAAATTCAAGACTTCATTCTATTGAATGTGCTTGTGAAACATGGAATGAATTAATTTCAGGAGGTTGGCAAATTGTTACTAATAAATTCCAATAATCATGATCAAGGTAATTCCGTCAAAATGGGAATATCTAAAGGAATCTACCCTAAAACGAAAACGAACAAAGATTTGTATTACTTGCAATCACTTTCGCTACAGCACTACAGAAACTTTTGCTACTATCTTGATCTGTCCAAAATACGAAAAACGCATACCACAGGGTGATCATTTACTTAAAGGCTGTGAGCATTGGCAAAAAAATAGGACGATATTTTTTCCTGAAGCATCTTAATTATTCTCTAATTAAAGTTCTCTAGGTAGAGATATTTAATTATGTAAACAAAGCATTATTTTATACAACTTAAAAAAATCTTTTTAAGTAATTTTGAAGCATGATTCAATTCTACTTTTCCATATTTTTATTAGTTGTGCTTACATTTTTTGCACTTTTATTAGATGCACCAGAATTGGCATCTTTAATTCAAACATTTTAAAAAATAATAAATCAGCATTTTTACTGATTTACTTTCTTAATAAATAAAGCGTAGGTTTAACTTATTGAATAGGAGGGATCTAATGATTGACAGTCCACCAGAGGAGTTAAATTATAAAATTTTAATCTAGAAAAAACTAATGCTAAATCTGGAATGAATCTTCTATTTGAGATTCATTCCTTTTTAATTTTTTTTAAAAATGTAAAAATATAAATATTAAATTTTAAAAGTAAAAAATCTGTTCACATTAAAATGATTTAAGGCCTAAGTTTCTTATTAAATAGTGGCTAACATTACCTGAATCCAAAACCAGTTTTTTGTTCTTCTTTTTCTTCCCATTCATTAATAATTAGTTTTAGTAAACTTTTAAGTTCTGAATTCGAAGCATCAGTATCTTTTTGAAGATTTATACAAATGTTTTTTATTTCCTCAAAAGCCTTATCAATTAATATTGTTTTTTGATCTGGATTAGCCATAGAATTTTAAAATGCTCCATTACAGTTGAACCCACTGCAGTTAATAACCCTGAAAATATTCATTACAAAGTTATGGAATCTTTCGTCATAAAAAAAAGCCCAGGTTGTAAATATAGCAAAACCAGAGACAGCAAAAGCAGCATATTGAAGCCAATGTATTCCATAGCTGTCCAATCCATTCTTATCAAAATCAGAATTACTCAATTGCTTTTTTACATATAATAAAAATTTTTTTTTTAAAAGGAGAGTTTGTTTTGAACGAGAGATTTATTTTTTTCTTTAAGACTTAAATGTATTGGGAGTTTAAATAAAACCAGGTATTATCCACCCAAAAAAACCGTAGTTTATTATCAAAGCTAAAAAACCAATCATAGCTAATCTCCCATTTGTTATTTCGGCATTTTCCCAAAATTTACCTATGTAGTTTTTATTTTGTTTCGAATTTTTATCTATTAAATAATTTGGTTCTAAGGGTTCCTGCAACCTTTTGATCGCGTATAAAGAGAATTGAATTGTAATTGCAATGATAACAACTATAAAACTAGTAAGTGCATCCATTTTTAGATTTCATATGTGATCAATTAGTAAGCCAAAGAGTAAATGACATTTGTATACATCAAACATTCCCTCAATTCTGCTTTATTGACAGAGGAAACCTTAACTTGAATTATTAAT
>QCDL01000015.1 GCA_003280915.1 Prochlorococcus sp. AG-355-I04
AAAAAGGTTTTTTAAAATTTAAATTCAATACAAAATTAAATCAAGACTTTTTAAAACTGGGTTTATTTTCTAACGGTTTAGATCTTGAGAATTCTGAATATATTATTGGCAATAGAAAAATTAGCTTTAAAAAGGGTACCTTTAAATCTAACTTTAAATTTAATAAATCATCAAAGCGTACATTTTGTGAAGGAAGATTTTCTTTTACTAATATAAAAATAAAACCAGAAGATCTTGTAGAAAATATAAATTCAGATTCAACTAGCTTTTTTTGTAAAGATAATAATTTAATTGGTAATTCACAAAAATTAAATTATGGAACATTAACTTCGAATTTTAACTTAAATGCCCCATTTAATAAAAGTTCCAATAATATTGATCTAAAAGGAAGTATTGGATATATTAATAGTCTGAATCCAGATATCAAATTTTCTGGTAATATCCCCTATTGGTTTGATAGAAGAGGTATTAATTTTGGTGATCTAGATTCAAGTTTCAAAATAAATAGAACTCAATTATCTAACTTAAATATTTTTCGGAAAAATGATATAAGGGGTTTCATTACTGCTGAAGGAGAATTTAAAGGAAAAATTACTGATCCTGATATTTCGATAAACTTTAATGTTGATTATCCGCATTTTAAAGGTATCCGCATTAGAGAAATATGGGAGGGAGATATTAAAAATAAAAATAATAAATTTTTGTTAAATATGAAAAACAGATACTCTCCCATTCCTTCATTTCTCTCTATGGAGTTTGATTCTGATCTTACATTAGATAATTTATCTTTTAGTAGAATTTTTAATTCTAATAAAGGAAACATAGAAGTATTTAAAGAGAATAATAGTTATATTTGGAAAGCTAATAATTTTCCTCTTGATGAACTTGAATTATCTATTAGAAACAACCAATTCGATAGAATTGAAGGATCTATTAATGGTTCTGGATCAATATCTTCTAACCAATCCTATCTTGATGGCAGACTGGCTTGGAGTTTAGGTAAATATAGAAATATAGAGCTAGATAATTCATTATTTGACTTTAACTTTAATGATAATTCTTTTAATATAAGCTCATCGTTTTATCCAATTGATGGAGGAACAATTGAAGCAGAGTATAACTCAAATATAACTAATAAAATAAATTTAGATTTTATTAATACTAGTACTAGTTGGACGATACAGACCGCTATTGATATTTTGAATTTTGATAATAAAAAAGTTAATCCAATAAGTAAATTAAACATATTGAATGATTTCGAAATAAATAAAGATAATAATTCGTTTAAGGAGAAAATAGATTTTATAAATAACTTTATTGCAAATAATAATGCGCAAGATGAAAAGTTTAACTTGCAAAAATATTTTAATAAATTCAGTAGTAGATATAATGCGACAGTATCTATTGAGGGCGATAGGCCGAGCAACTATAAAATAAATGCAGAATTAAAGGGCTATCTTAATACATCTAGAGATAATTATAAAAATAAAAAGGAAGAATTTTCTATTGACTTAAAAGGCGGATTATTTAGGGATAAAGGTTCTTTAAGAATTAAAAAACTTCCATTAAGCACTGCAAATATTTTTTTAAATCAATCAAGAGATTTTAATGGTGGTTTAGATATGAATTTACTTTACAATATTGATAAAAGATCTTTCTCTAGTGAAATTTCTTCCAATAATTCATCAATAAAAAATAAAAAAATAGTATTTGATAAAGGATTAATTGAATTTAAAAATTCTATTTTTGATATTGATATTTCACTGTTAACAAATGACTCAGAAATTCCAATTAATATTGAAGGCTCAATACCTATTAATAAATCAGATAATTTAGATCTTAGAATTATTGGTAATGGAAAATTTATTGAGTTAATAGATATTTTTGCTGCTGAATACTTTACTTTTAAAGAAGGTGATGTGAATCTTAGAATGATTCTAAAAGGAACACTAAACAAACCAATATTAAATGGATTTCTCGTAATTAAAGACTCTGAAATTGACTTTTTCAACAATATAATTAAAGACATTAATAGTACAATAATTTTTGATTTTGATTCTTTAGAGATCTTTAACCTACAAGCAAAAGCTGAAGATTCTGGAAAAATTCTCATAAAAGGTTCTTTGCCTTTTTATAGTAAGAATAATTTCGAGAAGTCAGAAATAAATTTGGTAACTGATAGCTTAAATGTAAAGAAAGATAATTTTAATTTTTTAATAGATTCAGATATCGATTTAAGTGGATCATTTGAGAGTCCTATTTTGGGAGGTTCTCTATCTTTTAATAATGGATTTATTAATTTTAATAGCACTAATCAAAAAATTAAAAAAGAAAATAATCCTGTAAGAAAAGAGGATACAAAAGTTTGGCCAGAACTATATTGGAATAATAATGAAAGTATTGAAATAATTTCAAATGAAACAATTTTGAATTCAGTTCTTTTAGGAGAAACTTTGCCTAATTATTTGGATAATTTGAGTTTTAATAACCTTAAATTAAAACTTGGACCAGATTTTAAACTTCAATATTCAGAAATAGTTCAAGCTTATTTAGATACCAAGTTGGATCTTATTATAAATGGAAAAGTTGGAAAAGATTTAAATGCTAGAGGTCTAATTTATCTTAAAAAAGGTAGAGCTAATCTATATACCACTCCATTTAAACTTGATAAAAATAAAGACAATTATATTTTATTTGCATCAAGAAGTGGTGTTGTTCCGTTTATCAATTTTTCTCTGGTTAGTAAAGTTCCAGATTCTATAATACCTATAAGTGAAAATAATCAGGATTCAAACATCTCAGGCGATCTTGATGTAAATGCAAATTCTAGCGGTTTTGGATCATTTGGGATTGGCAATTCAAGGCTCATAAAAATAGAAGCATCTTATGCAGGATTTTTAGATCAATTATCTTTTGCAGATGAAAATAGAAGAATCCAGTTAAGGAGTACGCCAAGTTATAACAGATCACAAATAATTGGTTTAATAGGGGGCAACTCTGCAAATTTAATAAATAGAGCATTTATTTCTCAACTTAATAATGCTGATGCTTTTAGTGAAAGATTTCAGTTATCTTTATATCCAGCATTAATAGAAAATAATGATTCCTTAAATAATATTTTTTCCAATGAAAATTTAGATATAGAAAATGATGGTCAATCATCTTCTAATGAGGAATTTTCTTCTCAAGCTTGGGTGGCTGAAATAGGTCTTGATATTACTGATGCGATAAATTTTGCCTTTCAAACCATCCCAGGTAGAGATGACATTTCACCTTTAGGAATTTTGACTTTTCAGGCCAATCCAAACTTAGAATTATTAGGTTCAGTTGATTCCAATGGGGATTGGAAAAGTCAAGTTCAATTATTTTTTAGATATTAACTATGAAAGAAATTTACTTTAAAGAATCGTTAATTTGAATTATTATTAAATTAACTAAAACATATTATGGCTAGTATCTTTGAAGTCCCTCAACCAGGTAACGATCTTCTAGAAAAAGCTGATAAAGTTCGTTTGGCATCAATAAAAATAAGTCAGACTGAAAATCAAAATCGAATTAAAGCCTTAAATTTTATGGCTGATTATCTTGAAAAAAATACTAAAGAAATATTAGAGGCTAATTGTGAGGACTATAAAAAAGCTGAAGAAAAAGGAATTTCAAACGCTTTACTCTCTAGATTAAAGTTATCAAAAGAAAAATTAAATACAGGAATTGAAGGAGTAAGAAAAGTTGGAGACTTGGCTGATCCTGTAAATCAAGTTCAAATAAAAAGAGAGCTTTCAAAGGGATTGATCTTAGAGAGAAAAACTGTACCAATTGGAGTCTTAGGCGTTATTTTTGAATCAAGGCCAGATGCCGTGATGCAGATTAGTTCTTTAGCAATAAGATCAGGTAATGGGGTAATACTAAAAGGCGGTAGTGAAGCTAATTTAACCAATACTGCAATAGTCAATGCTTTACAAAACGGGTTATGTGAATCAGGCCTTGATAAAAATTCAATATGTTTACTAACAAGCAGAAAAGACAGCATGGCCATGTTAAATCTTGAGAAATATATTAATTTAATAATTCCAAGAGGAAGTAATGAATTAGTTAAATTTATTCAGGAGAATACAAGAATTCCTGTGCTTGGCCATGCTGATGGAATTTGTCATTTGTTTATAGATATTGAGGCAAATCTAGAGATGGCTCTATCAGTCGCTTTGGACAGCAAAATTCAATATCCTGCAGCATGTAATGCTATCGAAACTTTATTAATCCATAAAGATATCGCATCTGCTTTTCTAGAAAAGGCAATACCTTTATTCAATTCTAATGATGTTAAATTAATTGGGGATAAGAGATCAATTGAATTGGGTTTAAAGTATGAGGCTAGTTTAGAAGATTGGCAAACTGAATATTTGGATTTAATTTTATCAATAAAAATTGTTGATGATCTGGAGGAAGCAATCGCGCATATTCAAAAATATAGTTCAAAACATACAGATGGAATAATTACTGAAAATTTAAATACTGCCAATAAATTTATGAATGTAATTAATAGTGCAGGTGTTTTTCATAATTGCTCTACTAGGTTTGCAGATGGGTTTAGATATGGATTCGGAGCTGAAGTCGGTATATCTACACAAACTCTTCCACCAAGAGGACCTGTGGGTTTAGAGGGTTTGGTAACTTATAAATATTTCCTAAAAGGCAATGGGAATATAGTTGATGATTTTTCATCCGGAAAGGCTATCTATTCACATAAAGATCTTTAAAACGTTTAAAGATGGAAACTTTTTTGAAAATTGAGAATATCAAACTTTGGGCTAGGGTTGGCGTTCTTGATGAAGAAAGGGAACTAGGACAATTATTTATTTTAAATATATTTTTATGGACTGATTTTGAAAAATGTACAGTAAATGATGATATAAAAAAAACAGTTGACTATTCAAAATTAGTTCAAATTTTAAAAGATCAATCAAAAAAAATAAACTATTTCACAATCGAAAAATACTCAAACGCAATCCTAGAAATTATTGATAGGGAATTTAAGCTTTCTAAAATTAAAATTATCTTGACAAAATGTAATCCTCCAATAATTGGTTTTGATGGGAAGGTGTCAATAGTAAGAATTCTTGAAAATAAGTAAATGTTTTGAAAAAAAGAAATCCCATTATATTAATTCATGGTCTTTGGAATACTTCAAGTATTTTTTCTTCTATTACCTCAAAACTTGATGATAATGGTATTGAATATTTTGCACCAACTCTTAAACATTCATATGGAATGACTTCAATTCTTGATTTGACTCATAAATTAAACGAATTAATTTTAGATAAATATGGTTTAGAAAAAGAAATAGATATTTTGGGATTTTCTATGGGAGGAATAATTGGCAGGTACTGGCTTCAAAAATTTAATGGATATAAAAGAACAAGAAGATTAATATCTATAGGTTCGCCTCACAGAGGAAGTTTGATGGCTCAATTAATACCTAAATACCCTTTTAGAGGAATATCAGAAATGAAAATAAATAGTAAGCTTTTAAGAGGACTCGCAAATAATGATTATTTTCTAAAAGACATCGAGTGTATAAATTTCTTTACCTATTGGGATATTATGGTTTTCCCTAGCTGGTGGACAAATTTAAATTTCGGGAAAAAAATATCAGTAAAAGTATATAAACATAGAAATCTTGTAAGAAATAAATTTGTAGTTGATAAAATAATTGATGAAATTATTAAGTAGCACCAGATAAACCCAAGTGCCTTATTAATGAATCTGTTTGTGGCTCTCTCCCTCTGAAAAGTTTAAATATTTCTAATGGAGGTAAGCTGCCACCTAGACTAAGTATTGTATCTTTAAATTTCTTTCCTATTAAGTTTAAATCTTCAGAGTTTTCTAGATCAGCTTCTTCGAACATTGAAAACGCATCAGCACTTAGAACTTCTGCCCATTTATATGAGTAATATCCTGCAGAATATCCGCCTGCAAATATATGACTAAAACAACAAAGGAATTGATCTTCTTTAATTGGTTCAATGACAGTAGTTTGTTTCGCAATTTCTCTTCTAATTTCGTCTGCTGTTTTCCCTTCGTTGTCATCAATAAAACTGTGTAATCTGAGGTCTGTTAGCGCGAAATGTAGTTGACGCAGAGTAGCCATACCACAATTAAACGTTCTATTCTTTAGGAGCTTTTCAAAATTTTCGTCGGATAATTTTTCTCCTGTTTTATAGTGCTTAGCAATATTCAAAAGTGTGCTTTTATGGAAACACCAGTTTTCCATGAATTGACTTGGAAGTTCGACTGCATCCCATTCAACATTATTGATACCAGCTGCTTGAGGAAGATTTACAGTAGTAAGCATGTGTTGGAGACCATGACCAAATTCATGGAACAGTGTCTGAACTTCTTCAAAACTCATCAAACTTGGTTTTTCTTTTGATGGGGGAGTCTGGTTACAAACAAGATAAGCTACAGGGAGAGTCTTTTTACCGATATTATTTTTATTCAAACATTCATCCATCCAAGCCCCTCCTCTCTTTGATTCAGGCCGAGAATATGGGTCGAGGTAAAAAGATGCTATTTTGTTATCTTCTTTATTGAGGATATTAAAAAACAAAACGTCATCATTCCACAAAGGAGCCTCATCAGTTGCCTCTACCACTTTAATTTCAAAAAGCTTTTCGCTTAATTTAAATAAACCTTTCAAAACATCATTTAGTGGGAACCAAGGTCTCAAAGACTCTTGATCCAAATTAAACTTTTCCTTTCTAAGAAGTTCTGACCAATAACTAATGTCCCATGGCTCAATATTCTGTGATTTTGGAAATCCATTATCTTTAGAAAACTTATCAAGCGTTTCTAATTCAATTTTGGCGGTTTTGAATGCTGGTTCTCTCAAATCCTCTAAAAGGTTTTCAACATTTTTAATTTCTTTCGCCATTTTCGTTGATAAACTTAATTCAGCCCAACTTTTATAACCTAGAAGATTAGCTTGTTTAGTTCTAAGAGATAATATCTCTTCAATGATTTGAGAATTATTATTTTCTCCTTGAGACGCTCTACTAACGAATGCCTTATAAAGTTTCTCTCTAAGGTTACGGTCGTTGGCATATGTCATAAATGAAGTGTAAGTTGGTATATCTAGACTTAATTTCCAAGGACCATTTTTAATATCCACTTTTTCGTCTTTTTTTAAGTGAGTGTTTGCAGAAATTGCCATCATTTCAAGAACTCGTTCAGGGAGACCTTCAACTTCAGATTTTTTATTTAGTATCAAAAACCATTTATTAGTGGCATCTAGAACATTGTTGCTGAAATTTGTTGATAACTTTCCAAGCTTTTCTGAAATAGTGTTGAAATTGTCTTGATCATTCTTTTGTAGTGAAATTCCTCTATGCTGCATCTCAAGGATTTCTTTATCTAAAATTCTGGTTCTGATTTGATCAAAATTATTTGTTTCTTTAAGCTTGATTAAAGAATTGTAAATTATTTTACTTTGTCCGAATTTATTACTCAAGCTAATAATCTCGGGAAGAAATTTTGAATAAATATCTCTAAGACTTTCAGAATTATTTACAGCATTTAAATGACTTATTACTCCCCAGCTCCATCTAAGAGTTTCATTGAGTTCATTTAACGGATTTATTACCTTATCCCAATTTAAATTATTTTGAATCAAGTAATTAGATAAATTTTTCTCAATGTTTTTAAAATCATCGGCTAATTTTTCTAGCACTACTGGAAATTGATTACTGATGTTTTCGGGAGTAAATTTTTTAAATTCTGGTAATTCTCCATATCTAAAAATTGAGGTATCCATTTATCAAAACAATTTAATTAATAAAGTTTGGAACTAATCCCATTAATTTAGCTAAAGTAAGCTGCTGACTGAGAGCATTGGTTGAAGATTCGTATAAATTTATGGCGATTTTTGGCCAAAAACCTATCACTAAAGTAGGCAATAATAAACTGAAACCAATTGTCAATTCTCTACCACTCATCTCTTTAACTGTAGCAAGTGCAGGAATTCTAGGGCCAAAGAATACTCTTCTACACATAGAAAGTAAATATATTGGAGTAAGGACCAGACCAATAGCTGCGATAAGGATCGTGATTGATCTAAAGAGAGAGCTGAATCCTTCTTGACTAGTGATACCTAAAAACACAGTTATTTCACTAATAAAACCGCTCATTCCAGGTAATGCTAGAGAGGCTAAAGAGCTCGCCAAGAAAAAAGCAAAAGTTATTGGCAAGACCTTTGCTAAACCTCCCATATTTGGTATGGATAAAGTATTTGTTCTCTCATAGAATGAGCCAGTAACAAAAAACATTGCTGCTGCTATAAGCCCATGGCTTATCATTTGAAGCATTGCTCCACTAATACCTAAAGCGTCCACTGCCCCAATCCCTAATAAGACAAAACCCATATGACTCACTGAGCTGCATGCGATTCTTCTTTTAACATTATCTTGAGCAAATGCATTAAGTGCTCCGTAAATTATATTAATGATTCCAAGAATAATTAGTGCAGGTGCAATTTGCAGATGTACTTCAGGTAGTATTTGAACATTGAATCTTAGGAGAGCGTAACCTCCCATTTTTAAAAGAATTCCAGCAAGTAACATTGAAACTGGTGCATTCGCCTCTCCATGTGCATCAGGTAACCAAGTATGAAGTGGAAAGATTGGAAGTTTTACTCCAAAACCAATTAGAAACCCTAGGTAAGATAACAATGCTAAGCTACCGGTGACATGTTTATTGGTTAAATCAGTGATATTTAAAGTAAAAGTATCGCCACTTAAGGCAAGTGCTAAACCACTTATGAGGATTAATAAAGAAGCTAAAGCTGTATAAAGAATAAATTTAGTGGCCGCATATAATTTCTTTTTACCTCCCCAAATTGCAATGAGAAGATATACCGGGACCAATTCAAGTTCCCAGGCTAAGAAAAATAATAAGAAATCCTGAGAAAGGAAAACTAGTGCCTGTGCTGATGCTTGGACTAATAAAAGAGCAAAATATAAATTAGATTTTTTCTTAATTTTCCAACTTGCTGCAGCTGATAAAAATGTAATTAACCCGCTCAAAGCCACTAATGGAGCAGATAACCCATCAACTCCTAAAGACCACTCTAAGCCTATTGAGGGTAACCATGATGCTCTTTCTACAAGTTGCAAAGAGCTATCAGTAGTATTGAATTTTTGGAAAAGTACGCCGATTATTAGTATGAAATCTATAAATAAAAAACTTAATGAGATATTTCTAGGTAGTGTATTATCTTCTCCTTCCTTTGAACTCAAGAAAGGCATTATTAATGCCCCAACTAAAGGTAATAAAACAATAGATGATAGCCAAGGAAAAGATTCTAAATTCATTTATTGAATGAATAATTTTTTTATTCTAGTTGAAGATGTACTAGCTTGAGACTATAACATTAAAAATGCCTAAGTAAAACTACTTACCAGAGATATTGCTAAATTGACTTCCATTTGTTTGAACATTTAAGAATGGTGCTCTGCTAGCTACACCTGCCTGCTCCCAAGCTTTTACCATGGCTTGACTGACGATTTTACCATTTTCTTTTTTACACAAAGCTAGGATACTTGGTCCAGCGCCACTAATTGCGCATCCAAAAGCACCTGCATCTAGTGCTGCATCTTTGACTTCTTGTCCACCTTTGATAAGTTTCCATCTGTAGGGTTCATGTAATTTATCAAACATACCCTCTTTTATTAATTCTTCATTTCCTGCTTTTAATCCATTTAGCAACAAAGTAAGTGCCCCCATATTTGTTACTGCGTCAGATATTGGTACATTCTTGGGCATAACTTTTCTTGCTTCACTTGTGCTTAGACGAATAGCAGGGATTGCAACAACAGCTTTAATGGAATCGTGCCAATCACATCTAATGATTCTCCATCTTTGAGAGGACGACCTAGCCGTCAAACAGAGCCCACCTAAGAGGGAGGGAACAACATTATCAGGATGACCTTCTATATCAATGGCAAGTTCAAGAAGTTTTTCTTTAGACAATGGCGAATTCATTATTGCATTTGCTCCGATTAGTCCAGCAACTATTGCTGTAGCACTACTACCAAGTCCTCGTGCAGGCGGCACGGCCAACTTAACTCTTGCTTCAAGTGCAAAAGGATTCATATTAGCACTCTCCCATACTTTCTGAGCCGCTCTAAAAACTAAGTTTTCAGGTCCTCCTCTTAAATGATTACCATCTGCACTTTCCATTATTAAGTCAAATCTATCTCCACCACCTTCTATTCTTGTAAAAATAAACTCATTATATAAATCTAATGCTGCTCCAAGGCAGTCAAAACCAGGACCTAAATTGGCAGTCGTGGAAGGAACTGTTACTTTTATTTTTTTACCTACTTCAGGAATATACATTTTTACTCAGTTTTTAAAAGCATTTTTGCTCTGCAGGCTGCACTAAAAAGTCCAAACTCTTCATCTAAAATTACTTTCAGGGGTATTGTTCTAAGAATATCTTTTAATCTTCCTTTATCAAAAAATTGTTTCATAAATAAATCCGATTTAAAGTTTTTGAAATGTTTTGGTGCAGTTCCCCCAGAAATCCATAATCCTCCAAAACACAATTCTTGAAGAGCAATATCACCCAATAAAGAGGCATAAGCGCCTAACCAAATCCTTTCAACTTCAATCATTAGAGAATCCCCATCTTTAGAAAGATTGCAAATTTTTTCGGGCAGCTCTTTTCTCAAACTGTCAGAAATTTTTATTTCGCTAAAAAATTTTTGTAGGGGATGGTTTTTAGAATCAGATTTGCTAAGTCTCCATTCAGCAATTCTTGATAAACCAGTGCCGCTAATAATCCTTTCACAAGATATCCTTTCAATATTTAATGAATTTTTGAGCCAAGTCTTTAAGTCCCACTCTAATTCTGACTTTGGAGAGTATTCAACGTGTCCTCCTTCGCTGGCTAAAACTTTTACTTTATTTCCTGATATAAGACCTCTTGCAATGCCCAAACCAGTACCGGCTCCAACAATGGCATGCAAATCATTATTAGTACCTTCAGATTGTGATCCATTCTGGATAGTTGAATATTGATTTTTTTTTAAGAAAGGAATTCCATAAATTTGCACTGCAAAATCATTGATTAGCTCGCATTGTTCAAATTTAAATTTATTTTTTAATTTATTTCCTGAAATATTCCACGACAAGTTTATGATTTTTGCGTTGTTGTTAGATAAAGGACCAGCTACAGCGAAACATGCAGAAGATGGATGATTAATATTTTTGCATTCATTTTTGAGAAAATCTTCTAGGATCAATTCAAAAGAAGCCCAATTAGAAGATATATATTTCTTCTTGAATAACAATTTAGGCGAATCATCATTTATCACTCTCTCGAATATTCCCAATAGAACCTTGGTACCTCCTAAATCACAAGCCAGAAAATTCATCTATTCGAAATTATTCTGTTCTTCCTTTTTTTTCAATTAATTCATCCATTAATTTGTATAGATTAGGTAGGTCGAAAATTCCTAAATTTGTTCCATCCAGAGCTCTTAAAGCAACTGAATCACTCTCTTCTTCTTTGTCTCCAATAACTGCAATTAAAGGAACTCTCCCGAGAGTTGCCTCTCTTATTTTATATCCTATTTTTTCATTCCTAACATCAACTTTTGATCGGTAACCATTATTATTTATTAATTCATTAAACTTTAAACACTTTTCAATATTTCTATCAGTAATGCTCAATAAAATTATTTGATAAGGCGCAAGCCAAATTGGGAATTTTGCCTCATATTGTTCAATTAGGATTCCGATAAATCTCTCAAATGATCCTAAAATTGCTCTATGAAGCATAACTGGATTTCTTTTCTCATTATCAATATCTACATAAGTTGCCTCCAATCTAATAGGCATTGAGAAATCAACCTGAATAGTGCCGCATTGCCAAACTCTATTAAGACAATCTTTTAAGGAGAATTCTATTTTGGGACCATAAAAAGCTCCTTCTCCTGGTTGGAGTTCCCATTTTAGGTTCTTATTATCAAGAGCTTTGGTAAGTGCCTCCTCTGATTTATCCCAAATCTCTTCACTACCCACCCTTTTTTTAGGACGGGTGGATAATTTGATAATGATTTCATCAAAACCAAAAGTTTTATAAACCTCGAAAACAAGATCTATAAAAGTTGATACTTCCTCTTGAATTTGCTCTTCTGTACAGAATATGTGTGCATCATCTTGAGTAAAGTTTCTTACTCTCATTAAGCCGTGTAGTGCACCAGAAGGCTCATTTCTGTGACAAGAACCAAATTCAGCAAGACGAATAGGTAAATCCTTGTAACTTTTTAAACCTTGATTAAATACTTGAATATGGCATGGACAATTCATTGGTTTAATTGCATAAGTTCGATTTTCTGATGCAGTAGTGAACATATCTTCTCTAAATTTTTCCCAATGACCGGATTTTTCCCAAAGAGATTTATCAACAGCTTGTGGGGTTTTAATTTCTAAATAATCATTTTTTTTAAGTATTTCTCTTATGTACTTTTCCAGTACTTGGTAGATTGTCCATCCATTTGGATGCCAAAAAATCATTCCTGGAGATTCTTCTTGTATATGAAATAGTGAATGTTTTTTGCCAAGTTTTCTATGATCCCTTTTCTCCGCTTCTTCAATTCTTGTTAAGTAGTCATTGAGTTCTTTTTCTTTTGCCCATGCAGTTCCATATATTCTCTGTAATGATTCATTCTCACTATTCCCTCTCCAGTATGAACCTGATAATTTAAGTAATTTAAAGTGTCTCAAATGTCTAGTATTAGGCACGTGAGGCCCTCTGCACATATCGATATATTCTTCGTGCTTGTATAAATTGATAAGACCTTTTTCAGGAATTTCATCAATTATTCGTAATTTAAAAATCTCATCTCTTTCTTTAAAAGTTTTAATTGCTTCTTCTTTAGAAACTTGTAAAATTTCAACGTCATAGTTTGTTTTTATTAATTTATTAATTCTATTTTCGATTTTTATTAAATCTTCAGGAGTAAATCTATATTCTGAAAAAATATCGTAATAAAAACCATCTTCAATTACTGGCCCAATTGCCATTTTAATATTAGGGTAAATCTGTTTAACTGCATGACCAATAAGGTGAGCAAAGGAATGTCTAATTATTTCAATTCCTTCTTTATCTTTCGACGTAATGATTACAACTTCGGAATCCTTATTTATAGGAATAGTTGCATCAAGAAGAACATCATTTACTTTCCCCGCAATTGTTGCTTTAGCTAATCCAGCGCCTATACTCTGGGCAATTTCTAGAATAGTTACCGATTTTTCGAAAACCTTTTTTGAACCATCAGGTAAGGTAATTATTGGCATAATTTATTTCTCCATTTCAAAGAATCCCAATTTTGATTTAACTCTTTTTAAAGTCTGATTTGCTAGATCTTCAGCTTTTTCCTTCCCTTCATCAAGTATTTTGTTTAATTGATAGGGATCATTAATTAATAATTTATATTTTTTCTGAATGGGTTCTAGTGATTCAATAAGTTGTTCTGTGATTAACTTTTTAAATGTCCCCCATCCAGTCTCTGAGAATTCATTTTCACATTGAGAAATTTCTTTGCCAGATAATATTGAATAAATCATCAAAAGATTTTTAGATTCTGGTCTCTCAGGGTTATTAAATTCAATTCCAATAGAACTATCACTTTTTGCTCTTTTTATTTTTTTCGTAATTATTTCAGGAGCATCTAATAAGTTAATTCGACTGCTCTCATTAGGATCACTTTTGCTCATCTTTTTTGAACCATCAATTAAACTCATTATTTTTGATCCATTCTTCATAATTATTGGTTGAGGGATTTTTAAAATATTTTTATCTTTACTAAATCTGGCATTAATTCTCTGTTGTGCAATATCTCTGGCAAGTTCAAGATGTTGTTTTTGATCCTCACCTACTGGTACAAAGTCAGCGTCATATAGAAGAATGTCTGCAGCCATAAGGATCGGATAGTCAAATAATCCAATGGATACATTATTTCCCTGTTGTATGGATTTTTCTTTGAATTGAATCATTCTTTCCATCCAGTTTATTGGGGTCATGCAATTTAATATCCAACAAAGTTCTGAATGTGCAGAAATCTGACTTTGGACAAAAATTGAGCATATATTGGGATCTATCCCACAAGCAATGTATAAAGCTGCAGTGGAGATAGTGTTCTGAGATAATTCCTTGGGATTATATGAAGCTGTGATTGCATGTAAATCAACTACACATAAAAATGTTTCATATTGCTCTTGAAGTTTCACCCAATTATTAATCGCCCCAAGCCAATTACCAATATGTAAATCACCAGTTGGTTGAACTCCTGAAAGAATTCTTTTTTTATTTGACATCCTCTTCTACTTCGCTAGATTTGATGCTTTCAGTTGATGTACTTTTTACTGGTCTTGCAAAGGGGTCAGGAGCTGTTTTTGTCTTTTCTTCATAAGGATTTTGTGATTTTCTATTCGGAGAGGAGTTTTTATTGTTTTTTGCATATTCTTTGATTGATTCAATCAACTTCTCGTCTTTGATCATTTCGCTAAGTGTTCTAACAGAGAAACCCAAAACTGCAACAGTAGAACTTAATTGAAAGGTCTCTTGTATTGATTTAACAGCTTTCATTTCGTTATCACTTAATCTTATGCGGAATCCTCCTCCATCTCTTCTTCCCCCTGATCTATCTCTGAAATTAGATCTTTCATTGTTAGAACGGCCTCTGTAATTTTCTTGTCCAGGATTATTGCTGAAATTTGAATTAGACATCTTGATGTTTCTTAGGTTATTTAAATAGTTTATTAACTTAGCATCTTGTTATGCAATAAGTCTTTTTAAATGATTTAAATTTTTATCTATTGATTAACGACTTATGTAATTTTGCTTTTCTCATTCGCAACTTGCATTAAAATGAAATAAGAGAAATAAAGCATTTTGTTTAATATTAGTAAAGACAACCTTTTAGGGGATTTCATAAAGTTTCCAAAAAAAAATCTTCTTATTATTTTATTATTATTAGGTTTTGGAGAATGGTTTGTCAGTGACTTAATTCATTTTGCAGGCGGCTCAATAGGATTTTTTGCGTTGTGTTTGGGAGGATATTTTTACTTGAAGAATGATAAACCTAAATTTAATGAGCCAAATAATTTAGATGGTTGGATAAATCTATGTAATGAAGATTTAAATTTTTTTGAAGATCTTGAAGCAACAAATGAATTAGAGAAACAGAATTCAAAAAGACAAAAAATACTTGAATCGATTCTTTATAGATGTGAAAAAGAAAAAATAAGTTGTATTGGAACAAAACATTATCAAAGTTGTCAGTCTGTTCTAAAAAGTTATTTTAAAGCAGATAAGTTTGACTTTGATTTATTCGAAAAACTGCCTAAATACAATTCTTCTGAAATTATTCCAGAAGAAGCTTTGAATAGTGATGCGATCTTGTATTTTATAAACTTGCCTTTGTCGGCAAATGATTTTTTGTGGCTGGAAAAGTTTCCTAAAAAT
Source organism: Prochlorococcus sp. AG-355-I04 (assembly GCA_003280915.1). Classification (GTDB taxonomy): domain Bacteria; phylum Cyanobacteriota; class Cyanobacteriia; order PCC-6307; family Cyanobiaceae; genus Prochlorococcus_A. Next base: position 15,530 of record QCDL01000015.1, read on the forward strand.
ATGCCAATCTGGTTGGTGGCTATGACTTCCAACGAAATAAAAGCCAAAAATCAGATAGAAGACCTAAAGTCCCAAATTTCAAGTGATTTTATTAATAAAATTATTACTTTTGATGTGAATAAGAATGAAATAACAAATGTACCTTTTTCTTTAAGGAGGTTTTTCATAAGTTCATCCAAAAATATTGAAAATACAAAAAAAAGGCTCTTAAAAGAACTTCATGTTGTCTGGCAATCTGAAATTGAAGGTATAAGAAGAATGCAGTTAAAAGGAATACAAAGAAAAAATCAAATTCTTGTAGCGTCAACTGTTTTCTTATCTCCTATCCCCTCAGTTGATGTTATGGCAATAACAGTACTAAATTCTTTAATGATTAAGGAAATTAAGTCTATATGGGGATGTAATTGGTCTCCTGAAATTTTAGATAAGGTATCTAAAGAGATTTTAAAGACTGCAATCGCTCAGGGAGTTATTGAATGGAGTGGACAGACTTTAATTGGTATTACAAAATTACATGGCCCAAACTGGCTTGTCTCCGGAACATTTCAGGCTGTAAGTGCTGCTTACTTAACAAGAGTAGTATCAAGTTCTTTGGCTGATTTTATGGCAATAACAAAAGGAGTAGAAGAACCTGATTTGGATTTCATAAAGAAAAATTCTGAGAAAATTGTTGAAAAAGCTTTTGAAAAAGAAAAAATAAATTGGAAAGGATTTATTTCTGATATTAGAAAACCACTTATGAAACTATCTTTTGGTTCTTAATCTCAATAATAAATAATAATATATGAGAAAAAAAATTCTTTTTTTAAGTTTATTACTTCTGCTATCTCTTGCTTCAGGCTCATGTAAGAGAATATCAGATAAAAATGAAAGTAAAGAAGTAATACTTGCAAGTTTCACTGTTTTGGCGGACATAATTAGCAATATCGCTAAAGATGATTTTATTGTTAGATCAATAACGAAAACTGGAGTTGAAGTTCATGGCTACCAACCAACTCCAAGCGATTTGGTAAATGCCTCTAGTGCTTTTGTCTTTATTGATAATGGATTTGGATTTGAATTATGGGCTGAAAAATTTATTTCTAATTTAAATGTTAAAAGAATCACTGTTGCGGAAGATTTAGATCCTATTTTTATCAGTGAAGATTTTTATAAAGGGAAACCCAATCCTCATGCTTGGATTTCTCCAAAAAGAGGGATCCTATACGTGGATATTCTGGTGGATTCCTTATCAGAATTGAAACCATCCAAGAGGACATTATTTGAAGAAAATGGAAAAATTTATAAAGATAAACTCTCTAAAATAGATAAAGAATTCTCACTTTTTATGAATAACTTAAATAAAGACAGAAGGTATCTAGTAAGTTGTGAAGGTGCTTTTTCATACTTAACAAATGATTATGGATTAAAGGAAGTTTATTTATGGCCAGTTAATGCTGAGAGTCAAATTACTCCCAAAAGAATGACAAGAACAATCTCAATAGTTAAAGAAAAAAATATCCCATCTGTATTTTGCGAAAGTACTGTAAGTAACGAATCTCAAATGGTTGTTGCGAACGAAACTGGGGCTAATTTTGGAGGAAATCTTTTTGTTGATTCATTATCCGATGATAGTGGACCTGCTAGTTCCTATATAGAAATGCTTGAGCATAATTTGGATTTAATTAAAAAAGGGCTTTTTTGAATTATGGAATCAATCAATTATCAAAACTTTAGGATTGATGCAGAGAATATTTGCGTAGATTACAACGGTAAGGTGGCTCTGTATGATGCAAATTTAAGATTGAAACCTGGCCAGATTTGTGGGTTAGTAGGGATGAACGGGGCTGGTAAAACAACTTTTTTTAACGCTTTAACTGGCTTTGTAAATATTTCAAAGGGAAAAATTAGAATAAATGGAGAGTCTGTAAGATCTGCTCAAAAAGATCAGACAATAGCTTATGTTCCTCAAAATGAAGGAATTGATAGCCAATTTCCAATAAGTGTTTGGGATGTAGTGATGATGGGAAGATATGGTTCGATGAATATTTTTAGGTGCCCTAGAGAGTCTGATGTTCAGGCGGTTAAAGATGCTATTGAGAGAGTTGATCTTACTGATTATTTATCTACACCTATTGGAAACTTATCTGGAGGTCAGAGAAAACGAACTTTTTTAGCTAGAGCAATTGCGCAAAGAGCGTCAATATTACTTCTTGATGAGCCTTTTTCAGGTGTTGACATAAGAACTGAGAAACTTATCTCGGAATTATTTATTCAATTTAAAAATGAGGGGAAAACTATATTATTATCAACGCACGATATGATTCATGTTCGTGAATTTTGTGATTTGGTTCTTTTAATAAATAAAACTGTTGTTGCTTATGGCGAGACCTCTGAAGTGTTTACCCCTGAAAATATTACCACCACTTTTGGAGGGATTTCTCCTGATTTCTTATTTGGACCAGAATCCTAAATCTTAAATTATATGGAGATACATTCTTTTTTAATTTTAGATTCATTCATAAGAGATCCTTTAACTCATGACTTTATGAGAAAAGCACTTCTTATGAGTTCATTAGTTGCAGCTGTTTGTGGTTTCCTGTCAAGTTATTTGACTCTTAAAGGATGGGCTTTAATGGGAGATGCAGTGTCACATTCAGTAATGCCTGGTGTCGTGGTTGCTTATGCATTAGGTCTTCCTTTCTCTTTAGGGGCATTTATTTTTGGAGTTGGTTCTGTAGCATTGATAGGGTTTATTAAGCAGAAATCTAGAGTTAAGGAAGATACTGTTATTGGGTTGGTATTCACTGGGTTTTTTGCTCTTGGAATAGTATTGGTTTCTAAGATTAAAAGTAATATTGATCTGCACTCTATTCTTTTTGGTAGTCCATTAGGAATATCACTTTCAGACGTTAAACAAACCATATTCATTTCTTTATTGGTGGTAATCCTTTTATCAATTTTTAGAAAAGATTTAATGCTTTATTGTTTTGATCCACGGCATGCAAAAACAGTTGGGATTAACGTATTTTTTCTTCATTATTTACTCCTCACATGCTTATCTTTGGCAGCTGTTGTGGGTTTGCAATCTGTTGGAATTATTTTGGTAGTTGCAATGTTAATTACACCAGGGGCTACAGCATATTTACTTACGGATAAGTTTGATAATATGACAATAATTTCAGTATTGAGTGCAATCATTTCGAGCTTAATAGGAATCTATGTTAGTTTTTGGTTTGATCTTGAAACAGGTGGATCAATTGTCTTAGCACAAACTTTTATATTTCTATTTGCATTTTTATTCGCTCCAAGATACGGAATATTTAAGTTAAAGAAATTATTGGCTGGATATAAATGATAGTGGTGGAAGAAACTTTAAATAAAAAGTGGAGTTGGTGGCCAATATTCCCCTTGTACCCTTATGGAAAAAAGAAAACAATTTTAAGAGAATTAATTCCTGATCAAATATGGTCCTTGGAACAAATACAAGGAATTTATTATGTTGCGGTTCCAATAAGAATGACGGTAATAAAGGTTGATAATGGATTGATGCTAATAAATCCACTGCCTCCGACAAAAGAATTAATAGATGAGTTAGAAAAATTAATTGCGATTCACGGCAACGTAAAAACAATAATTCTACCGAGTGCCTCTGGACTAGAACATAAAATTGGACTGCCAGCCCTTTCAAGAATTTTTAATGATGCAGAAATTTGGCTTTGCCCTGGACAATGGAGTTTTCCCATAAATCTACCACTAGATTTTTTAGGAATTCCATCAAAAAGATCAAAAATACTGTTTGAGGAAGGTACTCCACATACAAACTCCTTTAAATGGTCTTCATTAGGCCCGCTGAATTTAGGACTTGGAAGATATCAGGAGATAAGCTGTTTCCATTATCCTACGAAAACTCTTCATGTAACAGATGCAATAGTTGGAATAGATTCGACACCACCTGAGATATTTAATTTTGATCCAACTCCACTTCTTTTTCATTCCAGAGAGAGAGGAGATGAACCTTTGATCGACTCCATCGAACAAAGAAAAAAAGGATGGAAAAGGTTAGTCTTATTTTCATCTTTTTTGAAACCAGGTAAATTAAATATTCCACCTTTAAAAAAAATATTTGAGTATTCATTCAAAAAAGATCTTAGAAATTGGAGATCTCATTTCGGTATTTATCCCTTTTTATGGGACGAAGATTGGGAGTCCTCTCTTGTTGAGATAATGGGTAAAGATATTCCCAAGATTCAAATTGCACCAGTTTTACAAAAATTAATTTTTCCGCGTTCTAAAGAAGTGCTAATTAAATGGCTAGAAAATATCAAATCTTTTGAAGATATGGAATATTTAATACCAGCTCATTTTACGGCACCAGTAAAATTTACAATAGAAGATTGTCAAAAATTAATTGATGAAATTAATTCCCAAAAGTGGGACAAACTTCCAGAGGATAATAAATTTTTGATGAATTTATATAAAAAATTGTTTGAACTAGGAATAATTCCCGAAGAAGTAAATCTTTAAAAACTATTATTCTTCAATAGACATGTTTTCATCATTTTTAAGAGTTTGCTCCAGCTCTTTTCTCTGCTCCATTTGTCTTAAGAAGTATCCTGTCATCATTGCAGAAGATAATAAATTAGCAATGTTGTCTTTTGAAGATGTTATTTTTACATCAAATTGATCTGAAGGAAGCATTCCAAGAAGACCTTGAACATTATGTCTAATAATTTCTTGAATATCTTCACTAGCTGATTTTGCCACTCTTTGCAAAACTTCAGGAGATTGTTTTTGTAAATATTGGATTAAATCATTCTCATCGTTTGGATCATTATTTTCAGTAGCAAGAAATTCTGGATTAAACATTTCTACAACTTCAAGATATAAAAACCCTACAACATCACGTACCCTTTAATCTAGATTATTAAGGACAGGGAGCCGAATAGGTCCAATTTTATTAAACGGCCAATATCTAAAAATAGCTTTACCAATAACCTTTTTATAAGGTAAAAATCCCCATATATGGGAGTCCATACTGTTATTTCTATTATCTCCCATCACCCATAATGACTCTTCTGGGACAATAAAAGGACCTATAGAATAATTAATATTTTTGTCAAACAAGTAATTTTTTTGAGCAATATCATTTAGGTAAAGGTTACCATCTCTTACTTCTACCTTGTCTCCAGGTATTCCAATTACTCTTTTTATTAGTGCAGTATCTGCTTCATAACCAGCATTAATCAATTGTTCTGGAACATTAAAAACAACTATTTTATTTTTAAATTTTGAAAGATTTGATTTTGATGTGATTTTAGGGGTTACTTTCTCAACAAGTATCTTATCTTGTATTTCAAGAGTTGGGAGCATCGAACCGGATGGGATCCATCTTGGCTCTATAACCTGCCATCGTATAATTAAAGCAATAGATATCCAGATTAAAAGATTTTTTAAATCATTTAGTATTGCATTTCTTTTTTCTTGAGTTTTAGACATGTTTTATTTAATTCAATTATAAAGAAAATCCCAAAGCATTTATATAAATTATGACATCATCTATTGAATGCAAAAATTTTCTTAGAAGTTTACAACTTTTAAATCTTCTTATAAAAATAGGAGTTCAAAATTTAATACTATGTCCTGGTAGTAGATCAGCACCTTTAGCAATAGCTGCTGGAGAATTGAATAAATTGGGGCTGGTAAATATTTTTAATTCAATAGATGAGAGATCTGCAGGATTCCACTCTCTTGGCATTTCAACTGCGTCAGGTAATCTTTCTTTAGTTATTACCACTTCTGGAACTGCTGTAAGTAACTTATTACCAGCGGCAGTTGAGGCAGATCGATCTTGTAAAGGCATAATATTTCTTACCGCTGATAGACCCTTAAGATTAAAAGATTGTGGTGCTAATCAAACAGTAAATCAAGAAGATTTTTTGAGTTCAGTTTGCAGAAGAGTTTTAAGTACAAATCTAAATGGACTTCATGAAACACCAGAAAGTGAAATCTTAAATTTAGTTCGAATTACTGAGAAACAAATATCAACCTTCCCTGGTCCTATTCATTTAAATATTCCTATTGATAAGCCTTTAGATATTTCATTCTCAAATAAAAAAAATGTTTTAGAGGTTTTTGAGAGAATTTATTTGAAGAAAAAATATGTCTTTCAAAAAGTTGAAATCAAGTCTGATAAAAATAAATTCTTAGAAATTTCAAAATATCTAAATTTTGATGAATCTGGCATTATTTTGGTAGGTCCCTATCAAGGTTCTGTAAATGACTTATCTTCTTTCAACAAATCTTTAGAAAAATTACAGGAAATTACTGGTTGGCCAGTATTTGCTGATCCTGTTTCAGGAGTTTATTCTAATTTGAGAGGATTAGTTGTGAATTGGGAATTAGTCTTGAGAAAACAAAAAAACTTTATCAAATGTAAACAACTTTTAAGGCTTGGCCCTATGTCATCCTCAATTGATTTAGAGAAGTTTCTAACAAAGTTTGAAGGTATACAAATTCTTATAAAAGAAAAAAACTATAGAAAATTGGACCCTATAAAAAAATCATTTGAATATGATTTTGGGCTATCAAATTTTACTTCTTTATTGTTAGAAGAATTATCAATTAATAAAAAAAACAAAAAGTCTCTTACGCCGTTAGCTCTAGATCTAATAGAGGAAGGTGAGCAAATTAAAGAAATTTTAAAAGAGAAAATTACTAATGATAATCAAATTACTGAATATCAGCTTGCTAATCTTGTTCCAAAACTTTGGCCAGCTGAAAATCCAATAATGCTCTCCGCTAGTAGCCCGATCAGGGATTGGCTTACTTTTTCTGAGAATGGTACTTTAACAAGAAATTGTTTCAGCTTTAGAGGAGCTTCTGGAATAGATGGTACTTTATCCCTTGCATTAGGAATTTCTAGAATTAGAAATCCACTACTTCTCGTGACTGGGGATTTGGCTTTTGTTCATGATATAAACGGTTGGCTAATTGAAAATTCAGTCGATATTAATTTAACAATTCTTCTAATAGATAATAATGGCGGAAATATATTTAATCGTATTTATAAAAAAAATTTAAAAGAAGATGATTTAAAAAAACTATTTCTTATGCCTAAAGAAATAAACTGGCAAAAACTCTCAGATAGCTATCAAGTAAACTTTAAAAGTGTGGCAAATTTTAAAAAATTACGAGAGGCATTAGATTGGAGCATTTCTATCCAGAAATCTGTAATAATTAAAGTTGATATTGATCCAGAAAATGAAATTTGTAAAAAAAATGCCCTGTTAGAAAAAATAATTGGCAGTTAAAATCATTATTTTCTTTCTTTAAATAATTAGGATTCATGAAAGTATTACCGGGTAAAACAACCTTAAATTGGACAGAATGCAAATCTTATGAGGATATATTGTTTCATAAATCAGATGAGGGAATTGCGAGAATTGCAATTAATCGTCCTGAAAAAAGAAATGCATTTAGGCCACAAACTGTAGATGAACTCATTAATGCATTTAATATCGTAAGAAATGATGAAACTATTGGAGTAGTTCTCTTTACAGGTGCCGGACCTGACAAGAAAGGTATTTATTCTTTTTGCTCTGGAGGTGATCAGAGTGTAAGAGGTGAAAATGGATATAAAAATGATGAAGGGAAGCAGAGATTAAATGTACTTGAACTTCAAAGATTAATAAGAAGTTTGCCTAAAGTGGTTATTGCCCTAGTTCCTGGTTTTGCAATTGGAGGAGGTCAGGTGCTTCATTTAATTTGTGATCTTAGCATTGCCTCAGAAAATGCAATATTTGGTCAAACAGGTCCAAGAGTTGGTAGTTTTGATGCTGGATTTGGATCTAGTTATTTGGCAAGACTTGTTGGTCAAAGAAAAGCAAAGGAAATTTGGTTTTTATGTAGAAAATATAATTCGAAAGAAGCACTAGAAATGGGCTTGATAAATGCAATTACAAAGATTGAAGAATTAGAAGCTGAGGGTGTAATCTGGGCAAGAGAGATTTTACGTAATAGTCCAACTGCTATTCGTATTCTTAAAGCTTCATTCAATGCGGAGAATGATGGGATTGCGGGTATTCAAGAATTATCTGGATACACAACTCAATTATTTTATTCGACTGAAGAAGCTCAAGAAGGTAGAGATGCCTTTCTCGAAAAGCGTCCACCAGACTTTTCTGACTATAAGTGGACCCCCTAGTATATTTTTCAAAAGACCTTTTTAAATAATTATCAATGAGAATTCTTCTTGCCGCTGCTGAATGTGCTCCAATGATCAAAGTTGGAGGTATGGGAGATGTTGTTGGATCATTACCTCCATCTTTGATAAAACTTGGTCACGATGTAAGGGTAATAATTCCAGGGTATGGGAAATTGTGGAGTCTTTTAGAGGTATCGAATGAACCAGTCTTTAGAGCAAATACGATGGGGACTGATTTCTCTGTATATCAAGCAAAACATCCCATTCATAATTATGTGATTTACTTAGTGGGTCATCCAACATTTGACTCTGACCAAATATACGGAGGCGAAAATGAGGACTGGCGTTTTACATTTTTTGCTAGTGCCACTGCAGAATTTGCCTGGAATTGTTGGAAACCTCAAGTTCTACATTGCCATGATTGGCACACTGGGATGATTCCTGTGTGGATGCATCAGGATCCCGAAATTAGTACTGTCTTCACAATTCATAATTTAAAATATCAAGGCCCTTGGAGATGGAAACTAGAAAAAATGACTTGGTGTCCTTGGTATATGCATGGAGACCACACAATGGCTGCGGCAATGTTGTACGCAGATAGAGTAAATGCTGTTTCTCCGACTTATGCAGATGAAATTAAAACCCATGAATACGGGGAAAGTCTTGAAGGATTACTTAATTACATTTCAGGTAAATTAAGGGGAATTCTTAATGGCATAGATCTTGATGAATGGAATCCAGCCAAAGATCCAGTTTTACCTTCAAAATTTAGTATTAAAAATTTAGAAAATAGGCTAGAAAATAAGAAAATTCTGCAGAGAGAAATGGGTCTCGAAGTTAATCCTAAAAAGTATCTCTTAGGTATGGTTAGTAGGTTAGTTGACCAGAAAGGGGTTGACTTACTTCTACAAGTTTCAAGAAGACTTTTAGCCTATACAGATTCACAAATAGCTGTTTTAGGGACTGGAGATAGATATTTAGAGTCTGGATTATGGCAACTGGCATTAGATTACCCAGGAAGATTTTCAGTATTTCTTACATATGATGATTCTTTATCAAGGCTTATATATGGCGGATCTGATGCATTCTTAATGCCCAGTAGATTCGAACCTTGTGGTATTAGTCAACTCCTGGCTATGAGATATGGCTCTATTCCAATAGTAAGGCGAGTTGGAGGTTTAGTTGATACAGTTTTACCTCATGATCCAGAAAATAATAGTGGTACAGGTTTCTGCTTTGATCGCTTTGAACCTATAGATTTCTATACTTCTTTAGTGAGATCTTGGGAAGCCTTTAGGCATAAAGATAGTTGGGAATTACTACAAAAAAGAGCTATGAGCCAGGAGTTTAGTTGGCAAAGATCAGCTCTTGAATACGAAATTATGTATAAGGATGTTTGCGGAATAAAGGAACCATCACCAGATGTTGCTGAAGTTGAGAAATTTTCTTATGGACAATCGGCTGATCCATCTTTAAAAAAATGACTTAAATTCCTAATGGATCTTTCTTTATTAGAGTTAAAAGAAGTTTTGGGTGATATAAAAAATCTGGGCGAGGGGGGAATAGATTCTTTAATTTTTAAGAATATAAGTATTGATAGTAGAACTTGTTTAAAAAATGATCTTTTTATAGCAATCAAGGGTAAAAATTTTGACGGACATAGTTTTCTTCCAGAGGTTTTAAATAAAGGGGTTAGATCAGTGGTTATAAAAGAGGGTATGCAGAAATTACTTCCTGATAATTTTCCTTGTTGGGTTGTGGATGACACTTTAGAGGCATTTCAAAAATTAACCTTGTTCAAAAGAAAAAAATTAAGTATCCCTGTGGTGGCGATAACTGGTTCAGTCGGTAAAACAACTACAAAAGAAATGGTTGGTGAAGTTTTAAAGAAACTTGGAAAAATTAAATTATCACATGCAAATTTCAATAATGAAATTGGGGTTGGTCTTACTATTCTTGCTACAGATAAAGAAGACAAAGTTTTAGTCCTTGAGATGGGAATGAGAGGTCTTGGACAGATCGAAAATTTATCTAAATATAGTGAACCTGATATTGCAGTAATTACTAACATTGGGACAGCCCATATTGGATTGTTAGGCTCTAAAAAAAATATTACTTATGCAAAGTGTGAAATTAGTAAATTTTTAAAACCCAAAGGAGTTGTAATAATCCCAGCAAATGATTTACTCCTTGAAGAAACTTTAAGAAAATACTGGAAAGGTAGAGTAATAAAAGTAGAACTTTTAAATATAGAAAATCAAAAAAAGAATTTTAAGAAAGATTATAATTTACGAGGATTTTATGATCCTTCGAATAAAACAATTTTAATTGAAGAAAATACCTTTAAAATTTCATTTGAGGGATTTCACAATGCTTCAAATTTCTTATTTGCTTATGCAGTTGCTAAAGAGCTAGGCATTGATTTTAAAAGTTTCAATAAATTTGATTTTGTAAGTTTAGGTGGAAGAAATAAAATTCTTAAATCAGTAAAAACAACAATATATGATGAATCATATAATGCTTCGCCAGAGTCGGTAAAAGCATGTATTAAAAACCTGATTGAAAAACCGAGAAATAAATTTTTCATATTTGGAAGTATGCAAGAATTGGGAGAAGAATCTGCAAAATATCATAAAGAAATATTTAACTTAATAAATAATTCAGACATAGAAAAGTGTTTATTTATTTGCGATAAAAAAAAAGAAAAAATTTACACCAATTATCTAAAAGATAAGAAAAAATTTTTAGTTTTAAATAATATTAAAGATGTACCTAAGGAGATAAACAAATCTACAAAAAAAGGTGATTCTATTCTTATAAAAGGGAGCAGATGTTGGCAACTTGATAAAATTATTGAATTAATTAATTAGATCAGGATTTCTTTCTTTTCCAATTTTCTATATTTACTTGCTTAGTTCTTGAGATTGCTAATGAATTATCTTTGGAGTCTTTTGTGATCACTGAACCAGCTCCAGTTGTAACTGATTCCCCGAGATTAATTGGCGCTACAAAAACTGTATTTGCACCAATACTAGAATTTTTCCCAATTTTTGTTTGATATTTTTTCTGACCATCAAAATTTGCAGTAATAGTACCTGCTCCAATATTTGTAGAGCTTCCAATAATAGAATCCCCAATATAACTTAAGTGATTTACTTTTGATTTTTCCTCTAATTGACTATTTTTGATTTCAACAAAATTACCTATTTTGCTAAAGGAAGATATTTTGGAATTAGGTCTTATATGACTGTAAGGGCCAATTTTTATAGAATCTATTATCTGAGAAGCATAAACAGTAGAGTTTGAAATTTCACAATTTAAACCCACATTAGAATTCTCAATAAAAGTATTTGGTCCGATAATGCAATGACTATTTATTTTGGTATTTCCTCTTATATGTGTATTAGCCTCTATTATTACATCCTTACCAATTTCAGCTTCTTCACTAATTGAACAACTTGCTTTATTTATAAAAGTTACACCATTCAGCATATGCTTTTCTTTTATTGAATTCTGAATACTTTCCTCGCACTCTGACAGTTGAATTCTGTTATTAATTCCCTGAAGCTCTCCATTATCCTCTACCTCAAGGCCTAAGGAATTTTTTAGTAAAGAAACCGTATCTGTTAAGTAAATCTCTTTTTGATTATTATTGCTTTGCAAGGTATTAATTATTGCTGACAAGTTGCTCCAGTTAAAACAGTAAACACCTGCATTTATTAATGGATTTTCTCTTTCTAGATCATTGCAATCTTTTTCTTCAACAATTCTCTCTATAAAATCATCCTTCAAAAAAACTCTGCCATATCCATGAGGATTTGTTTTCTTTGTAGTTATTAAAGAAACATCAGCATTTTTTGAATCGTGTAGATACAAAAGTTTTTTTAAAGTGCTAGGCCTAATTAGTGGCACATCGCCGTTAAGTACCAAAAGTTTTCCTTCATGATTTTTTACTTTTCTACAAAGTATCTGAATAGCATGACCGGTTCCTGATTGAGGTTCTTGAATAACAAAATGGATTTTTTTATCGTTTGGGATTGACTTTTGTACTTCTTTTGATTTGTGTCCAGTAATTACGAAAATTTGATCAGGTTTTAATTCGACACTTGCATCAATTACTCTTTGTAGAAGACTTTTCCCAGAAATTTTATGTAAAACCTTTGGCAATGAGCTTTCCATCCTAGTGCCCTTGCCTGCCGCTAATATCGCAACACTTAACATGTTTATTTGAAATCCTTATTTAAATCTAACTCTTAAAGGATAACTTCGTCATTCCCCACTTCTCTCTCCATTTATTTGTCGATAATAGATTTGAGGATAATTGCTCATCTAATCTTCTCTTGATTATATCGTGTTTACTTGAGTTTAAATCTTGATCTCTATATGGAATACTAGCTTTAGTTAAGAGATGTTCCTCTTCCATTAAAGATAACTTTTCAAAATTGAAATTTGGTTTCAATTTATTTTTATCAAATTTTGATATTGCGACAGTTCCCTGACTCCAAAAAGTTCTGTTTCTAAAACTTGGCTTAATAGTAAAAATTTCTAATCCAAGATTTCTTAGAGTTTTTCTTACTGCCGCTGAAGAAGAATAAGTTATTAAATAACCCTGAGAATTAAGATTTTCTGTAACTTTAGATAAAAATTCAATTGTCCATAATTGTGGGCATTTTTGAGGAGAAAAACCATCTAAATAAATCAGATCGAATTTAATAGATGAAGGAATAATGTTTATTTTTTCTCTAGCATCACCCCACAAAACATTGCACTTAAAAAATTGATCCTCAAAGTAATCTTTTATATAAAGTGATTCAAATATTGTTCTGACTTTTGGAGCCCATAATTTAAAAAAAGATTCATTTCTAAGCGAATATTCAAGAGGCTTTTTATCAATCTCTAACGCATACAAATTCAAATACGATTTTTGTGTAATTAATTCATCTAATAAAGAAGCAGAATTGTATCCTAAACCAAAACATATATCTAAAACATTAATAGATTTTCCCTTAAATCTTTGCAAATTAGAAGTAGCTGTAAATTTTGACTTAGTTTCCTCCAATGCGCCCAATAAACTATGGAAGTTCTCTTGAAAAAACATGCTTCTTAGAGAGTAACTACCATCTTTAGTTAAGACTTCTATTAATTCAGACAAAAACTTTTTAGGTTAGTAAGTTAGTTTGGCCAGCTCTTCCCAAAAAGTGGGATACGATACGCTAGCTGCATCTGCTCTCATGATTTTTGAAGTACCTTTGGCAAGAAGTGAAGCAATAGCAAGACTCATTGCTACTCGATGATCTGTCTCACTGTCTACTTCCGCAGAATGAAATCTTGATTGCCCATTAATAATTAACCCATCCTTTTTTTCTGTTATTTCAGCACCAAATTTTTGTAACTGTCGTGCCATGACTTTTAATCGATCTGTCTCCTTAACTCTTAATTCTTGTGCATCCTTAATTTCAGAAACTCCGTTACAAAAACAGGCAGCCACAGTAAGGATAGGAATTTCATCTATAAGTTTTGGGAGAATATCTCCTTCAATAGTGAATGATCTTAAATTATTTGAAGTCTTTACTTTAATAGATCCAATAGGTTCACCTGCAATAGTCGATTTATCCAAAATCTCATAATTACACCCCATTGTATCCATTACATTTAAAATCCCTGTTCTAGTGGGATTTAGTCCAACATTCTGAATTAAAACCTCTGAATTTGGAACAATAGATGCGGCAATCATCCAAAAAGAAGCAGAGCTTATGTCCCCAGGAATCAATATTCTCTGGCCTATTAAGTTACCCCCTGACTTGACAACTACATTTCTTCCTAATTCTCCTCTGATACTGATGTCTGCTCCAAATGCTTTTAACATTCTTTCAGTATGATCTCTTGAAGATGCCGGTTCAATAACTGAAGTGGTTCCAGAAGCTTTTAGGCCTGCCAATAAGATTGCAGATTTTACTTGAGCACTGGCTACAGGGGTTCCAATAACACACCCTTTTAATTTATTCCCATCAATTGAGATAGGAGCTTTGTTTCCTTTTTCTCTACCGAAGATTTTGCCACCCATCAACGATAACGGTTTACCCACTCTCCCCATTGGCCTTTCATTTAGAGA
>QCDL01000016.1 GCA_003280915.1 Prochlorococcus sp. AG-355-I04
ATTAAACCAGTTTTTTTTGTAGATGGTCTTTCAACTTCACCAGAACTACTATCTACGAAAATTATTTTATTCTTAATCCCATATTCGTTACCTAATATTTGTATTAATTCTAGAAAAGATCTGTCACTTCCTCCTCTTGAATAACTTTTTTCATCATTATTTTTTTTTGATGTAACTGTGTCACCAACTCCTACAATCAAAGGCATATCTTCTTTTTGAATAGTTCTTTTGCATAAATCGATTTTTTCCATAACAGAATTTGGAGAGTTTCTAAAATTAAAATTTCTTCCAAAAGGAGCTTTACCAGTTTTATCCGCAATAAATTTATTTAAAAGAAATAAAACTCCAGAATCTTTAACTGCTCCTTTAATAAGTAATTGTATGTCTGTTGATCCAATATCATCTTGAGAAGAAAGTTTAATTGTTTCTCTACCATTTTTATTACCTAAATTTGGTGAAATATGAAGGAAAAAAGAGTTTTTGAGGCCTTCGGATTCAGCTTTTAAAATAATTTCATTCATCATTTTTTCAAAACTAATTTGAATAAGCTTTCTTTTATCAGAATCTTCATGAACTAAATCAAATAGACTATTGAAATTAATCGTTGGCGAGAAGCGTGTTTCGCAAATTGATTTTACCGCGTGTAAATTGATATCTTCTTGGCTAAGCTCAGGAAAAATATTCTTAACTATGAAATTAAATTTTGGTCTTATTAAACTAGGTACTTTTGATAAAAAATTTAGTTCTTTTTCTGAGACTCCTTCAAAACTTATTTCACCATTGTTGTCTTGATACTCTACTCCACAGGCAGCTAAACCTCTTAAATATAGTTCTTTGTTTTTAGGCTCAGTAGTGCTCCTTAAACTCCTCTCTATTATTCTGTTAACTCCTCTTGGACCTTCATGTTCCCCGCAAGTTAATACAAAGAATTCCTCGGCAAATTCTTTCACTGCATAGATATATTTTGATTCTAATTCTCTAGTCATTGGATCTTTAACTAAAGGGATACAAACTCCGTCAATGTCTTGAATAAATAAGATATTTTCAGAAGAAATTAATTGTTTTTGTTCATTTAAATTACTTTCCATATATTCCATATTTATAATTATTTTTATTTTAATTTTCACTTTCTAAGAAATTATAAATTAAAAAACTCAATATTTTCAATAAATAATTTGCTATGGTCAAAAATTGCTTTAATGTAGAAAAATGTTGGTATTGGTAAGAAATTAAAAAAAATTTCAAAAGTTTCCAAAAATGAAGAATAATTTCTTAGAAAACATCAAAGATGAAAAATATTTTTATTCATTGATTGAAGATATAGAGAATAGCAAAGTGGGATTTTACAGTGTTGGTTTATATCCTGCATCACTAGCATACAACTGTGCTATGCATGGAAAATCAAATAATATTCTCTTGGCTCCTAGGGAAGATAGAGATTTGTTAGGTGCTTTCTCAAATGATGTTATTTCTGATATGGATAATGAGATTATTGCAAAGATTAAGAGAATGGGAAATTATTCTTCAGAGGGGAAAATAAAGTCTTTTGATCTAAAAGATCTTCTCTTGAAATGTGAGATGGTTATTCTTGCTTCAAATAGTAATCACATACAAGATGATGTTAAAAATGCTTTAGAACTCAGAAAAAAGTTAAAAAGAGAAAATGTGGTTCTTGGCTGTCTAGTCGGTTCTTTTTGTATTGATAATAAAAATAAAAACCCTTTTATTCTTTGTAATAAATATCCAAATTTAGCTTTTTTTACAGGATTTCATCGTCACGGAGCTCTACGAAATCCTAATGATAGTTTTACTGCAAATTTCTGCCATCCTGATGCGCTAACAGCATTAATAGGAGCACGCATTTTGAATCAATTATCACCGAAAATTCAAGTTTCTCCTGGAGTTCATAATATTGAATGCCAATATATAAAGTCAATAAAAAATATCTCATCAATATTTGCAGGTTTTGTAAATAACTTTCATTCCGATAAGCCAGGAATGCTGCCTACCATTAATACGATTTTGTTAACTCAATGTTTAGATCAGGCAGCATCAGTATCAATAAAAGTTAGAAAAGAAAATAAATTAGAGAATAAATATCTTTCATTAAAAGAACTTGGTTATGGTGAGGAAATAATTAGTGCAAGGGAAATAACTAATGATAAATTTTGTGAAAAAGGCGATTATACTTTTTCTCAATTAAATGCTGTTAAGGCTGATGTCTTAGGGAGTATGACTCTACCAACAGAAGGAAAACCAACACGGAATTTTCAAGCAGGACAAGTTTTATCAGATATGCTTTTGCAACTCAACAGATGTCCAAAAGATGTCTCAGAATTTGTAAATTGGTGTAATAAATACTCTCTCAGTCAAGGAGGTTTAGAAGGTCTAAAATCTTTAAAATTTTGGCCAGACATTTATAAAGAATTCAAAATCAAAAATAATAATTGTTCAATGATTAATCTTATTTATTTATGCTTTAATGCTAATTCAGAAGAAAAAAAAGAAATTTATAAGGTTTTAATTAGTGCAGAAGAAATCACTAATTTTTGCCAAGAATCTGTGAAATCTGAATTATCTTTCGAACTAAATGAAAAATTAAAAGGAGATTATCTTTTTGATGATATTGAAAACTTTTACAAGAAATTATTTGTTGACAAAGTGCGAAACGCCCTTAAAACAAATAAATTTAGTAATCAACTTTCAAAAAAAAATCCTAGTTATATCAATGTATTGAAAATTATTAATAAATATTTTAATAATTAATCATTTTTCTAATTTGCGAGAAAGTAAAGTTCTTAATTTATTTACTAATCTTGATTGCAGGGTTAGAATTATTATGGTTTAAAAGGTTTTTTTTGAAAAAGGAATTAACTCATCGTTCTCATGAACTTAAAGCTCTTGGTTGGAATCAAGAAGACTTAACAAGATACGAAGATTTATGGGACTACAGTCAAAGATGGGGATTAATAAATTTAGAAAGAGAAGACAGACAGTTTTTAAAGAAGGCAGAAAAGTTACTCCCGAAGATCCAAAATAAAAAGACATCCGTTAAAAAAACTATTGAAGAAAAATCTTATTATCTATGGTTAAATTTTTACCTCGATGAAATTAATATTTTTAGTAATTCTAATCTTCCAAAAAATAAATATGGTGTTTGGACACTCCTAATTGAAGAGGAAATAAAACTTCTTAAGGAATTACAACCAGTTATGGGTCTTCCAGATACTTTAAAAGCTAAGAATCTATTCGAAAATAGAAAAGAGCTTATAAGTAAAGCTTTTAGCGAATTTGATGCTAAGAACAATGATAAGTGTTTCAATTTTGATGAGGTTCTTAACAACTCTGAAAAAGATGTTGGTAAGAATTGGAAATCAATTACTGAAAAAGATCCTGAGGCTAATAAAACTTTTCCAATAATTGATTCTGCAAATATTGAGAAACTCAGATCTGCGATAAAAGAGGATTTAATTTTATATATGAAAGATAATTACCCCTCATTAAAAAAGGATTTATAAATATTTATTTTTTTTTTGTTTTTTTTTTTAACTTTTTTAAGTTAAATAGATAATAGGATTATTTAAAAAACTTTGAGCAACCAAAAGTTCGAGACGCTTCAGTTACATGCAGGCCAAGTGCCTGATCCAACTACAAATTCTAGAGCAGTTCCCATTTATCAAACTAGTTCATATGTTTTTGATAATGCCGAGCATGGCGCGAATCTTTTTGGATTAAAAGAATTTGGAAATATTTATACTCGACTTATGAATCCCACCACAGATGTCTTTGAAAAAAGGATGGCAGCTTTGGAGGGAGGAATGGCAGCACTTGCAACATCCTCAGGTCAAGCTGCTCAATTCTTGGCAATCGTGAACTGCATGACAGCAGGGGATAATTTTGTCTCTACATCTTTTCTATATGGTGGGACCTACAATCAATTCAAAGTACAATTTCCAAGATTAGGAATAGAAGTTAAATTTGCAGATGGTGATAGTATCGATAGTTTTAGAAATAAAATTGATGATAAAACAAAAGCAATATATATCGAATCAATGGGAAATCCTAGGTTCAATATTCCAGATTTTGAGGGACTCTCTGCTTTGGCGAAGGAAAATGGAATTCCTCTAATAGTGGATAATACCCTTGGTGCTGGTGGTGCTTTAATAAGACCAATTGATTTTGGTGCCGATGTTGTTGTAGAAAGTGCAACGAAATGGATCGGTGGACATGGAACAAGCATCGGTGGGGTTATTGTTGATGCCGGAACCTTTGATTGGGGAAATGGTAAATTCCCACTAATGAGTCAACCAAGCGCTGCTTATCATGGGCTTGTTCATTGGGACGCTTTTGGCTTCGGTAGTGATATCTGCAAATCTTTGGGAGTACCAGATAACAGAAATATAGCTTTTGCGTTAAGAGCAAGACTCGAATGCCTTAGAGACTGGGGGTCAGCTCAAAGTCCTTTTAATTCGTTCTTGTTATTGCAGGGTTTGGAAACTCTAAGTTTAAGAATAGAAAGGCAAACTTCTAATGCGCTTGAATTAGCAAAATGGTTGGATTCTAATTCTAATGTAAGTAGCGTTAATTACCCTGGTCTAGAATCTGATCCATACTACTTAAGTGCAAAAAAATATACTACTGGAAGGGGAATGGGTTGCATGCTTATGTTCTCTCTTAATGGAGGTTATGAAAATGCAGTAAAATTTATAGATTCCTTAGTATTAGCGAGTCACCTTGCTAATGTGGGTGATTCAAAAACTTTAGTAATTCATCCGGCTTCAACTACTCATCAGCAACTATCTGAAGAAGAACAATTATCTGCAGGTGTTACTCCCACGATGGTAAGAGTTTCTGTAGGAATTGAACATATTGATGATATAAAAGCAGATTTCGAACAAGCACTTTCACAAATCAAATAGGAAAGGAGATTTATTGGCTTTAATAATTCCTAGAAACTATCACAAGATAAGTGATGTTGAGAAAAATCATATATCCTGGATCGAACCAGAATTAGCAAAAAGGCAGGATATACGCCCTCTTAGGATTGGTATTTTAAATATCATGCCTCTTGGTAAGCAGTATGAATTCAACTTGCTACATCCACTTGGTTTATCTCCTCTGCAAATAGAGCCAGTTTGGATTAAGCTTAAAACTCACTCTTATAAAACATGGGATCTTAATCATCTGAATAATTTATATATAACTTGGGAAGAAGCCAATAATTCAGAAGCGTTAGATGGAATTATTATTACTGGAGCACCTATTGAGCACTTAGCCTTTGAGGAGGTTAAGTATTGGGATGAATTTGTGAAAATTGTAAATGAAGCCAGAAATTCTTGTGCGAGTACTCTTGGTTTATGCTGGGCTGGCTTTGCGCTGGCTTATTTGGCAGGTGTCGATAAGAAAGTTTTTGATAGGAAATTATTTGGAGTATTTCCTTTAAAAAGTCTTGTTCCTGGACACCCTTTGATGGGTACACAAGATGATGAATTTATTTGTCCTCAAAGTAGATTTGCAGGATTACCAGATTTAGAAATGGAGAAGGCCCAAAAAGAAGGGAAATTGAATTTGTTGGCTTATGGAGAAAACGTTGGATATACAATATTTGAATCTAATGATCAAAAACAACTTATGCATTTAGGTCATCCTGAATATACGGTGCATAGAATTATTAGTGAAATTGAAAGAGACAAAGAAAAGGGAGATGTTCCTCCTCCTGAAAATTTTGATCTAAATAGTTCAAAAACCGCTTGGAGATCTCATAGGAATTTGCTTTTTCAGCAATGGCTATGGTTTTGTTATCAACAAGTTAGTCTTAATTAACTTTTTTAATGAGCGCTTTCTAAACCACCTAGTCTCTCAAATAAGTTAAAACTTTCTTTATTTAATCCTACAATTTCAACTTTAGAACCCCCATTCTGGAATTTTCTAATAATTTGCTCAAGAGCAACAACGCCACTTTGATCCCAAATATGAGCTAAAGACATATCAATTACAATATTTTCTGGATGTTCATGTATATCAAATCCTTGTAAAAAATAAATTTTACTTACAAAAAATAATTGTCCTTTTACTTTGTAGGTAGTCAAATTATTTTCTTTCGCTCTTGAGACAGTTATAACTTTTGCGACTTTTCTGCTGAAAAGTATTGCAGCTAATGCAACTCCTGCAATAACTCCAAGTGCAAGATTATGAGGTTTCGTAAGCATTGTAACTGAAAAAGTCATAAGCATTACTGCGGTATCGCTTTTAGGTATCTTTCTAATATTTTTTAATCCATTTATATCTGCTGTACTTATTGCGATCGTTATCATGATTGCTACTAAAGCAGCCATTGGGATAGCTCCAATCCAAGACTTCAAGAGGATGATCATAATTAGTAGAGATATACCTGAGGAGAGGGTTGATAATCTAGATTTGCCACCATTTTCAGTATTCATAACAGATTGACCAACCAAGGCACATCCTGCCATTCCACCAAATAAGGATGCCACAATATTCGCGATTCCCTGTCCTCTTGCTTCTTTATTTTTATTAGAACTTGTATCAGTTACATCGTCTAAAATGTCTTGAGTTAAAAAGGTTTCCATTAAACCCACTAGAGATATTGCGAGTGAGGTCGGTAAAATTATCCCTAATGTTTCAAGACTGAAAGGTACTTTCCCATTTTCTATTGATCCAAAAGGAAGAGAAATACTTGGTAATCCATCAGGTAATTTCCCTAAATCGCTAACTGTTGGGACATCTAGATTAAAGAATATGCTTATAAGAGTAATTACTACTATTGCTATAAGTTGAGATGGAACTACTTTTGTAATTTTTGGAAGTCCATAAATAATTACTAATCCTAGGATTACAAGAATCCAAACTACTGGAATCTGAGAGTTAACTGGATATTGATTTATAGTTTGTTCAAATAATCCTTTTGATTCTTTAAGACCTATTCCTAACTGAGGTAGTTGTGCTTGAAATATTAAAAGTGCCAGTGCATTTACAAATCCACTTAATACTCCTGTTGGCACAAATCGCATTTGGTAGGCAAGTCTTAAATATCCCCAAAGAATTTGGAATATTCCAGTTAATATTCCAGCTGCGATAAGATATGGGACACCTAATCCAGGAGCTTGTGATTCTCCATAAGCAACAAGTCCAGTCATTAAAAGAGCTGTTGAACCTGTGGCTGAAGTGATCATACCCTTTCTTCCTCCAACGATCGCAATTGTTATGGATAAGCAAAATGCACCAAAAAGACCAACTTTAGGATCTACTCCAGCTATACCTGAAAAAGCAATTGCTTCAGGGATCATTGCAAAAGCAACAACTAAGCCAGAGAGAATATTTGACTTTGGATCATCTAACCAATTTTTAGATAAATATCTTGAGAAATTTGACATTTTAAGTTTCGTTATAATTAAGAAGTTACCTCATAAAGGAGGCAAAATACCTTGTGGGTCAGAAATATTCTTTAAAGTTTTTAATTCATTCATTCTATTTCCAAAGGCTAATGCAACTTCTTCCTCATGAAAATTTAAATGATTATGCAATTGGGCTAAGTGAATATTTGGATAAAATCTTTTAAGCTTGCTCCACGATTTATACATCCATTCCAATGCAAATTCTTTTTCTTGAAGATCATTTTTTTTCCATGATGCATATATCCATGGTTTCCAAGTACTTTTTCTATGAACAAAAAAGCTTGAGCCATAATTTAACTTTTTAGTTTTGCAACCTAATTGTTGAGAAGCAACATAACAGGAATTATTAGGTTTATTGTCCATTATTTCATTCAAACATTCTATGAAAATTGGGATATCATTTTTTAAATCTTCTCCAAGAAGACTGATGACTTCTGAATGGTTATTTGCATTTAACTCAAATAAATTCAATCCCTTTGGGAAGAAATTTATTTCGTTAAAGTTCTCATGGAAATGTTTTTCTAGAGTAGGAAATTTGTCTAGAAGCATTAAGTATTCTTCTGTTCTTTTATCCTCTGAATTACTTTTGAGTTCAGCAAAAATATATAAGTAAATTTTTTGAGCATAAATCCATTGAAGACTAATATTTTCTGGAAATTCCTCTGACAGTTTTATTATTTCTGAAAGTTCATTTAGATTTACAAATCCTTCAATAACCTTAATTGGATTAGATTGAATAGTCTTAAGTTCTATTTCGGTAATAACTGAGAAGAAGGGTGCAGCTCCTTTAATTGCTTCCCAAATCAATTGTTCTTCTGGATTTATTTGATTTTTTTTTAAAGAGACAAATGTGCCATTACCTAAGAAACCTTTTATTGATTCAATGTTATCGATGGCTAATCCGTAGGCTCTACTGAGTGGGCTTACTCCACCAGTAAGTATATAGCCTGCTCCAGGAAGTTTTGAAAGTCCGATTGGAAAACTTCGATTATGTTTTTGTAAATAATTTACTAGATCTCCCATTAGTACTCCACCTCCAATTTTTACTAAATTACTTTCTCTATCAAGGTGAATTTTGCTGTGATTTTTTCTTAGATCAAGAGTTGTAAAACCATTTTTTGCACAGCTAGAGGTTGTTCCTCCACTACATACGCAAAGGTATTCCAAATGTTCCTTAGAATAATTATCCTGACTAAATAAGGAATTATTAACGTCATAAATTAATTTTTTTAATTTTGCATCCTTTGAGTTGATATTTGGAACTTCGAGCAAGTTATTATTATTTTTCACTACACGATCTTGTTCTTTACTATTATGGTATAAGTTATAACTTGAATTTGGATAATTTAGATTCGAAGTTAAATAATCAAGTCGCGATCCTTATCTGTGGACACGGGAGTAGAAATAAACTAGCCATTACTGAATTTCAAGAATTAACTAATTTCATCCAAAAAAGATATCCAAATTTTTTAGTTGAATATGGTTTCTTGGAATTTGCTAAACCTTCACTTGTAGATGCTCTGGACAAGTTAAAAGATCTTTCTATAAAAAAAATAATTGCAATACCTGCAATGCTATTCGCTGCAGGCCATGTAAAAAATGATATTCCTAGCTTGCTTATGAATTATTCAAGTAAAACAGGTATTGAAATAATTTATGGAAGAGAATTAGGTATTAATAATTTAATGATTAGTGCAGCTTGTGAAAGAGTAAAAGATGTATTTAAGCAAAATAATACCCTCAAGCCTGAAGAATCATTATTAGTAGTTGTTGGTAGAGGCTCTTCTGACCCAGATGCTAATTCCAATGTTTCAAAAATTACGAGAATGATCGTAGAGGGTATAGGTTTAGGGTGGGGGGAAACAGTTTTTTCTGGCGTAACTTTCCCTCTTGTTGAACCTGGCTTGAAAAATGTTGTGAGACTTGGTTATAAAAATATAATTATTTTTCCTTATTTCCTTTTCTCAGGTGTTCTTGTCACAAGAATAAAAAGGCAAAGTGAATTAGTTGCGATTAATAATCCAAATATTTCATTTATACATGCAAAATATCTTTCGTCACAGGCTTATGTGGTCGACACTTTTGTAGAAAGGATTGAAGAGATTTTTAATGACGAGGGTAATAATTTTATGAATTGCTCAACTTGTAAATATAGATCAAATTTATTTGGCTTTGAGAAAGAAGTTGGAATGGTACAAGAAAGTCATCATGACCATGTAGAGGGCTTGGGGATCAGCTGTGATTTATGTGATTCTGAATGTAATGGTGCTTGTGAAATACAAAATCAAATCCCAACTCATAATCAAGAAAAATCAAACCTTGGAGAAGATGATTACCTAGCACGTGAACATATCGAGGCTCATCAACATGAGCACAGTCACCATCATCATCACCATAGTATTTATCCAAATTCAAAACACCCTTTGGGACCTGTTACGTTTCGCTTGCCTAATGAAGATCAAATCTTAAGAAAATCCGTTGAAAATAACTGAATCATCTGTCTCTTTCTCGGCTAAGTCTTAATAGACTCAGTGTATATAAGTATTCCTAATATAAAATCCTAAAAGTATTTTGAGCTAGATTTTCCACAAACTACAGGATGTTTTCCACGTCCAAATCCACATTGGATTAGAAATCACAGCAGTTTTTAAAAAAAACAGGACTTCAACATTATTGTTGACTTTTCTTTAAGATCTAATCAATATCTTTATTTAAAAAGTAAATTTTTTAAAAACAAACTTATAACATGAGTCTCATTTGATAAATTGAAAAGTTTACATGCAGATTTTTTTTGATGTTTTTAGAAAAAAGTATCATTATATTCATATAAAAAAAAATAGATTTATGAATCAAGTCAGCCAATCAAATTTAACTGATAATAAACTTGTCGAGTGTTCATCAAACAAAGTCTCTTTAGAGACAGAGCTTTCAGAAACTCTGTATAACACTATGAAAGATTTCGTATTAAGAAACCCAACTTGGGATCAATATAAGCTTATAAATTCAGCATTAGCTACTTTTCTAGTTCAAAACGGATGTACAGATAATTCTGTCTCAGAAATTTATTTAAATCAATTATTTACACCTTCTAAGTCTTTTTAATATTTAAACAGGCTCTTCTACTCAAAGCCATCATTGTAAGTGTGGGACTTTGCCAAGATGATGTGGGCCAGCATGCTCCATCTAGTACAAGTACATTCTTGCATCTCCATAATCTATTAAATTTATCAACTACACTATCTTCTTCATTTATTCCCATTGGAGCTCCCCCTACTTCGTGAATGTAATATCCAGGCGGAGGAGGACTATCTGAAAGTGCGATCAAATTTTTTGTAAATAAACTCCCTAATGGGACATTTATTAGTTCATCAATATTTTTTATTTCTCCATTTGCAGCTTTTATTGATTTTCGTATTGTGTTTTCCATATGTTTTGCCATATTTAACTCATTCTCGCTCCATTCGAATTCAATGTAGGGAATCGGGATACCCCATTCATCTGTTTTTTTTGAGAGAGAAACTGAGTTTTTCTCTCTAGGAAGTACCTCGCCATGAGCGATAAGAAAGCCAATGGATTTGTTTTTGTCTTTTTGCAAAAATTTAGGTATTCCCAATCTATCAATTGCCCCCCAGATTCCATAACCTCTATGGAAATTCATGTCTTCAATTTCTGGTAAATTTGAACCAAATGGAATAAAGAAGCTACCTGCTCCAGAAAGATCGGGAGGATTATCTACTGGTTTATCTGAGTTTTTTGTTTTTGGTACTGAAAAAAATCTACAGATAGATATGTGATCCATGAGGTATTTGCCTAATTTCCCAGAATTATCTTTAAACCCTGATGAATTTGATTTGTATTCCGAGTTAAGGAGTATTCTCAGCGTTGAAATTGTTGATGCGCAGAGAAAAATTAAATCACAATTCAATACTTCTTTTTGTCCATTCTCTAGGTTTACGATCATTAGTTTTGAGGCAAGCTCTGTTGCCTTGTTAATCTCAAAAGACTCCACTAGGTAATTAGAGATTATTTGTACATTTCCAGTATCTAAAGCTTTTTTTAAAGAGCTTCCTAAGCTAGAAGACTTGGGCCATTTTTTTTCTTTTACTGATGAATTACGGTCAAATCCTCTTGATTGGATAAATGGATAGTTTAATTTTGATTTTATTTTGCTGCCAAAAATATTTTCGTTTTCTGTAAGAGGTATTTCACCAATATATTTTCCGTTTGGGACTTCTTTAATGTCATCTTTTCGTCCATAAATGCCGCAGAAATTTTCAATGAAATCATAGTGAGGGGATAGTTCATCGTATGAAATAGGCCAGTTTGGTCCGAATCCGTCTTTTTTAGCCGGATGAAAGTCTTCTGAGGAAAGTCTTAATGTTATGCCTCCCCAAGTTAATGATCTCCCACCATATTGTTTACCTTGGGTCCAAAGAAATGGCTTTTTTTTTGGGAAGTCATAAGGATGCTTCAATTCATTTGAATATAAGTCAGGATTATTTTTCCAATAACCAGGATGTTGGCTTTGATAGGTATGTTTTTTTGTTAAGACTCCTGATAATCTTTTTAATGTACTTTTTGGCTCAAGATTACTAGCTTCATCCCTTTTAACTTGAGGCCCTGCCTCTATTACTAAAACTTTGATTCCTTGTTCTGCCAATGTAAGTGCTGCTATTCCTCCTGTAGCTCCAGAACCAACAACAATTGCATCATAAGGACTTATATCCAAAATCTATTTCGTGAGTTGCTATTTCAATAAATATAGCATTCAGTAAATAATTAATTTTTAGATTTCAGCTAAAGAAGTTAGAATTTATTGAAATACTACTCAAACAAATGAGATTTATAATTTTTACTTTTTTAATAGTTGTTTTAACCCTCCCTTCTAGAAGCTTTGCTGCTTTGGATTATGGTAAACAATCTTTGGTAGGGGCTGATTTTTCGGGATCTGATTTAAAAGGAGCAACTTTCTATTTGACTGATTTACAAGACGCAAATTTGTCAGGTTGCGAGCTCCAAAATGCGACTCTTTATGGAGCAAAATTGAAAGATACTAATTTAAGTAACTCCAACCTAAGAGAAGTAACTTTAGACTCAGCTGTTTTGGATGGAACAGATTTATCAAATACTAACTTGGAAGATTCTTTTGCTTATAGTACCCAGTTTGAAAATGTAAAAATACAAGGAGCAGACTTCACAAATGTTTTTTTGCCAAAAGATATTATTAGAAAATTTTGTGAAACTGCTACTGGAACTAATCCAATTACAAATAGAGAAACCAGAGAAACTCTAGATTGCGATTACATTTAAATTTATGCACATACAAGTTCTTTTTTAATCTTTCTTTGTTTATAAAGTGATTTTCCAACAGGCCAACCTAAAGTAGATAAATGTTTCATTAAAGAACCTGAGTATTTGAAATAAAAATTGTCTGAATATTTGATGCCAAGTTCTTTTAGGGTGGTTATTAATAAATATAGATCTTTCTTTTTGCCTTTTTTCATGTCCAATAATATTAATTCTTCAGTTGATATTTTTTTTTCTAGAACCTTATCATTTTCGGCAAACCCAACTTTAAGTGAATTAAATGCATCAGAATAAAGAGTATAAATTATTCCATCTTTAGATTTATCTTGAGATGTATTTACAATAAATCTTGACGATATTAATGTTTTGTATCCTTTAATGATTTTTCTGTTATTCATAATTATTTGATTTCATCCTGAGCTAATTCGTACTTCTCCAATAGATTGTTTACTTCTGCTAGTGCAATCCTCTTTTGACAGGCCGAGTCATATCTATTTACTGCTATTGAAGGTATTGAACCTTTGCTTTTCATTTCCCTTAT
The DNA here is from genome assembly GCA_003280915.1 of Prochlorococcus sp. AG-355-I04. GTDB lineage: Bacteria > Cyanobacteriota > Cyanobacteriia > PCC-6307 > Cyanobiaceae > Prochlorococcus_A. The sequence goes on from QCDL01000016.1 coordinate 13,264, forward strand.
ACCAGTTTCTAAACATTGAAAAGCAACACTTGATAGATCTCTTCCTTCAGCTGCGGCCCAAACTTTCAAAAGATAAGTAAGATTTGATGGTACTGAGATCTGAACTTTGTTTGAATTTGAAGTATTTAATGCAATATCATCAAGACTAATTTCTTTAGAGGAAATAGTTTCTTTAACCTTTTTCTTCAAAAATTTTACTTGGCTTATAGCGTCCTCTTTATTCTTTATTTTTTGTTCTATTTCAAATAACTCTTCTTCAGAATTAATTAAAGCTTCTAATGCCCATTTAGCATCATCTTTCGCAACAGCGGTTCTATCAAGCCATTCATCTCTTATTTTTGACCAATTATTAGGCATAAGCTTTATGAGATAATTCTATGATATATAAATCTATATAGATTGTCTACATAATCTAAATAGAATATCTATAGATTATTTAAAGTTTTAATTTTATTTTTAAGAATTCCGCATCTTTGAAATAATCTTTTTTAATAATTTAAACATCAGAATCTACCCAATGTGATCTTAAAGGTATTTTTTCGCTAATTGAAAACGATATATTTGATAATTAAATCTTTTTAAATTTTAATTTTTTGTTTATTTAATTAAAAAATTCTGAGCTTTAATTAAAAAAATTCTGAGCTTTTAATCTCTTTCAATAAGTTCAATTTTATAACCATCAGGATCCTCAACAAAAGCCAAGACAGTAGTACTGTTTTTCATTGTTTTAGGTTTGGTTGTTATTTTACAACCATTATTTTCTAATCTTTGGCAAATTAGATGAATATCTCTTACTCCAATAGCTATATGACCATATTTATCTCCAAGCTCATAGTCTTCAGACTTTTTGTCCCAGTTATAAGTTAATTCAATTACAGTATTTTCTTTTTCTGAGCCATAACCAACAAATGCCAAAGTGAATTTTCCATGAGGGTAATCCTTTTTTCTCAATAAATTCATTCCTAATCTATTAACGTAGAAATCAATGGATTTATCTAAATCTCCAACCCTCAACATTGTATGTAGGATACGCATTTTGAATTATGAAGCTGAATCAATTATCTAATATTTAATAACAATCTGCCAAAATTGATTTTTCGAAAGTAAGTCTTTTTATTAAGTTCAAAAAATTAGGTTAAAATATAAATACGAAATTTCAATAATATATTGAATCAGATATTCCAGAGACTCTCATCAGTTTTTTTGTATACTTTGCCATTAAAGGCATCAATACCTTTTGGATATTATTTGTTCTATAAATATTCATTTTTAAAAATACTATTATTACTAACTTTCCCGATAGCAATAATTGAAAAATCTTTGCCTTTTGGTAATTTTTTATTATTTATAATTTTGTTTGCTGGATTAGTAAGAAATCCAAATGTCCCCTATTTCGTTAGATATAACGCATGCCAAGCATTACTTATTGATATTGCTTTGATAATAATTTCATATCTCTTGAGAATATTTCCCATAGTTGAATTAGGCTCAATAATTTTTATATTTTCACTATGTATTTTTATTTATTCGATTTCTCAATGTATATGTGGAGTTGAACCTGAAATTCCCTTGATTAGTAAATCTGTAAGAATGCAAATTTAAAAAGATTTATAGATTTACTGACTTTCTTCAACACTCATTCAGAATAGATTTCCATCTTTGTTGATTTGCCTTTATTGCTTGCATTGGTGGATTAGCTCCCTCTATTTCAAAGGCTTTAATTAATGATTTATTAGCTAATAGACCTAATCTTGCTGCCTCTCTTTGCCTAGAGCATACTTTTTTTCTTGATCCCTCTTTTAGACTATTTTCGATTTCTTTAAGAATCTGGCTAGCTTCATTCGATTTAGAATAAAAATCATTCATGTACACATCAAGTGCAGTATCAGCAAGGATTCTTACTGGAGAGATTATTATGACTAAGCACACTATAAAACTTGTAAATACAAATATTTTCATAAGAATCTTAAGTAAATTTTTTGACCGATCTCTTTAATACTAAATAAAAGGTAAGAACGCTAATTGTTCCAGATGGGCCTATTAAAACATGCCAAAATTGATCGCCACTAATTGAGAGCCTTGTTCCAAAGAAAGTCGTAAAAAAAATACCAAATATTGGGTAAAGGATAAAAAGCCAATCTTTAAAAACTCTTTGCCAATTAATAATTAGAAGAATACTTATTATTACTTGAAAAAGAAGAGCAATAGATTTATCAAATAAAAAATATGAGATTATTGAACATAAAGAGATACAAAAATTAGTTTTTTGAATAAATTTATTTTTTATAACTGATATCGATAAACATGTTAGACCTAAAGATAGGAAAGAATAAAATAACCAATTAAATAAAGAGGAATGATCTACATAAATCCAAGATGTTTGGGTATGATCTATCATTTCAGAAATTGATGCCAATCCTAAAAAAATAAAACCGAAAGGTATCAATTCGTTCTTGCGAATGTGTTTGAATTTTCTGATAGATCTAATTCCTAATAATATTGGGATGATTGCTGCCTGAAGGTGGGCTAATAATAAAATTAAAAAAAACAAAATAAATTCTCAAACTAAATTCATCTAAAATTTAAATATAAAAATTAGTTTAAAGTTATCTTAGTAGAGATAGATACCATTGCCCGATTACTATAATTAATATTGTAAGAACAAAAGGGAAAGCAGGATATCTTGTCTGAAAATTAGCTGGTGGCCAAGGTGACCAAGATATTAATCTTCCTTGAGGTTCATTTGAGATAATTTTTTTTTTCGATTTTTTGGGTATTAGGTTATCTGTGGCGAATCCTTTACTCATAGTCCAAATAAGAATTATTTTAACAAAGACGTACCAAAAAGGGGTTATATTATTCGTTTGAATTTCAGTTGTTTTTTTTAGAACGGAGGGGGTGGGATTCGAACCCACGGTGCCCTTGCAGACACGCTAGTTTTCAAGACTAGAGCCTTAAACCACTCGACCACCCCTCCAGCAGAAAAATATTAAATTTTAAGCTTTTTGATTATATCAAAAAATGGTGAGGGAATAGTGAAAAATCATAAACTTTTTCTAATTATGAAAAATCTTTCAAATATATTTGAATTATTTGAGTTCAATTAATTGCTTGATTTTTTTAAACTATTACTATTAATATTGAAAAAGTTTTGATCCGCATTTAATTGTTTTAGATAATAAAAATCGTTAAAAGATTTTGCCTCAAATAATAGTTTCTTTAATGACGTGAGCATTTAAAAAAGACTAATTAAAGCAAAATTAAGGTGAAAATTGATTTGTTATCATCTAAAAATTTAGGAAGGTTTTCTTCCGCAAGGTAAAAACTAGTTTCATCACTATTGGATTAAAAAGTGGAAATAATTTTTATATATTTGTTTGTTATTGGTTGTTGTTTGGGAAGTTTTATAAATGTAGTAATTTATAGATTACCTTTAAATAAATCAATAGTTTATCCAAATAGTAGTTGTCCAAAATGTAATGCAAAAATTAAATGGTTCGATAATTTACCAATTATTAGTTGGTTTTTATTAAATGGTAAATGCAGAAGTTGTAAGACTAAGATAGCTTTTTCTTACCCTATTATTGAATTCTTTACAGGCCTTTTAGTCTTTTTAAATTTATATGCTCAACCAGCAATTTATAGTCAACAGCCAACATATATAACCATATTTCTTGGAAGCATTTTTAGTGTTACTTTATTCACATTAGCTTTATTAGATTTTAAATACTATTGGCTTCCACAACCTCTTACTTTGGGAGGCCTAATATTAGGGATAACTTCATCTTTATTAATTGATCTTTCCAATGACTTTTACCAATTTAGTTATTCAATTTATGCATTAATAGCTTCTTTTCTAGGTTTTATTTTTTTTAATTTATTGAGCCATTTTGGAAGAAAAATATTTAATAAGCCTGTTTTAGGAGGTGGGGATGCAAAATTAGCTGCCATGATGGGTTCTTGGTTAGGTATTAATGGACTTTTTATCTCTATATGGTTGACTTTTGCTTCGGCAGGAATCTTTGTGATTTTAGGTTTGGTTTTAAAAAAAATAAAAAGAAACCAAAAAATACCTTTAGGAGTTTTTTTAGCTTTTTCTGGATTACTTGTTTGGTATTTTGGTAATCAGGTATTTTTAAAAATAATATTTTTTCAAATTTAAAAAGTGTTATTAACCAACCGTGGACATCATACTAAACATAGGAAGATACATAGCTATTAATATTATTCCTACAAAAACTGCGACAAAAATTATCATTAAAGGTTCCATTATTGAAGTTAAGCTTTTTACGCTTGAAGAAACTTCATCTTCATAAAAATCCGCAAGCTTTGTAATCATTTCACTTAGTTCGCCAGTCTCTTCACCAATTCTGAACATTGAAGTAAACATTATCGGAATTACAGACTCTTTATCGAAAGCCTTGTGCATAGGATTTCCTGCTTGGATATCTATATAAGCATTTTCGATGATTCTAGTAAAAATCCTATTTTTTAAAGTTTTTTTAGCAATTGTCAAAGACTCTAAAATTGGAACACCAGCACTGTTTAATGAAGATAAAGTTCTTGAAAAGTTAGCCAAACAAGACTTAGTAACTAGGTCTTTTGTAATAGGTAATTGAAGTAGAGTTTTGTGATACCACCAAATAAATGCAGATCTGCTTGAGAAGTATTTATATAATAAATAAATAGCTATTCCAGATGGAATTGCCTTGAAATAAAATTGAATTGATCTAAGTTGATCTGATAAGTCAATTAAAAATTGAGTTATCCCAGGAAGAGGGGCACCTGATTGATCATAAATGTCAACAAAAATCGGTATTACAAAAATCATCATTATAAAAACTATCACCACCGTTAGTATTGCAATTGCAGAGGGATATGCCATTGCACTTTTTATTTGACCTTTAATTTTTGCGAGGCTTTCTAATAATTTTGCTTGGCGATCTAGAGTATTTGGCAGCAATCCTGCAGTTTCTCCAGCGCTAACAAGTGCTCTATACATTTCATCAAAAATTTCAGGATATTTATCTAACATTTCAGATATAGTTGAACCTTTGCTTATTCCTAAAGCTATTTCTTTAAACGAATATCGTATACTAGTATTTTCAGAAGTTTCCGAAATAATATTTAGTGCTTCTAATAAAGGTAATCCTGTTCTGATCATTGAAGAAAGTTGTTTTGTCGCAACTGCTAAATCTTTTATTGGGGGACTCTTTAATCTTCTCCCCTCCATTGATCTTGGTTTTAATATTTTCCTTTTTTCTCGGATTGAAGGCATATTTCCTCCTTGAAATTCTTTGCTCTCTTGAATTTTTAACTCTACATAGGTTTTAAGAATGGATAGTTTGCTTTTTTCTTTCTTCCGTAGATTTTGATTTTTTGTTGGGATAGGTATGACGTTATTGTATTTTTGGGTTATTTTTGCGTGTTTATGTTCGGGTTCTTTTTTGGGATTATTAAGTACTTTTCTTTTATGCCTGGCTTTTTGCATAAGCCTTCTTAGTTTTGCATTTTCAATAAATTTATAGTCCACAATTAATTTATTTTTAATTTAGTAAGTTCATTTAAGGTTTTTTTGCTATTTCGGCATTGGCTTCATCAAGTAAACCTTTTAAGACATTTGGCCTATTGCATTTATAAAGTGCTTCATCAGTAGTAATCTTGCTCTGAGCTACAAGTTCAGATAAACATTGCTCTAAAGTTTGCATTCCAAATTTTCCTCCTATTTGTAATTGTGAATAAACTTGAGATGCCTTTGCTTCTCTTATTAAATTAGCAACTGCATTGTTATTAACTAATATTTCTGCAGCTAAACATCTTTTATTATCAATAGTTTTGCATAATGTTTGAGATATTACTCCTATTAGTGAAGAAGATAATTGAACTCTAATTTGCATTTGTTGAGAAGTTGGGAATACATCGATTATTCTATCTATCGTTTGGGAGGCTGAAGCTGTATGAAGTGTTCCTAAAACTAGATGGCCAGTTTCTGCTGCTGTAATAGCTAAACTTATAGTCTCTAAATCCCTCATCTCACCAACTAAAATAATATCTGGATCTTCTCTTAATGCTGATCTCAAGGCATTTGAAAAGGAATAAGTATCTTCTCCAACCTCCCTTTGTCTAACTAAGCAATTTTTATTGCTATAAATGAACTCTATTGGGTCTTCTATAGTAAGAATATGATGAGCATAATTTGTGTTTATCCAATCAATACCGCTAGCTAAAGTTGTTGTCTTCCCAGAGCCAGTCGGACCTGTTACGAGCATTAATCCTCTTGGCCTACTTAAAAGTTGTTGAACACTATCAGGGAGGCCTATTTTTGAAAAACTAGGTATTACTGTATTTAGTGCTCTCATTACGCAAGAAATTTTACCTCTATCAATAAAAATATTCATTCTAAATCTTGCAATTCCTTCCAACCCATAACTACAATCCATCTCTTTTTCTTTATCAAATTTTGCAAGCTTTCCTTGCCCAAGCAGTTGTGTTAGATCTTTTCTTAAATCTTCACTAGAGTATTTTTCACTCGATGCTGGCAAAATTTGTCCTTGTATTCTAAAAAAAGGATAACTATCTCCTGTTAAATGGAGGTCAGAGCCATTTCTTTTTACTAATTCCGACATTAAATTTGTTAATTTCATAATTCTTCTGATTGAGTTTCACTAAGTAAACAGACTCGTTCTACTTCTTCAATGGTAGTTAACTCTTTTTTAACTAGATTCATACCGTAATCTAATAGGCTTCTTCCATTTTTTTCAAAAGCTTTTTCTCTAATTTGATCAGCATTTGATTGATTCATTATTAAATCTCTTATAAAATCATTTACTTTCATTACTTCATAGATCCCTACTCTTCCTTTATAGCCACTCCCATTACATATAGGACAACTTTTATTTTTTTTGTTTATGAATCTTGCTTTTTCTACACCAAAACTGAATGCTAGTTGATTTTCTCTTTTATCTATTTTTCTAAAATCAGTGCAAGATTTACAAACTTTTCTGACTAATCTTTGTGCTACGACGCCTATAATTGAAGCTCCAATCAAGTAAGGAGGGATTTCCATTTCAGCAAGTCTTGTAATTGCAGTAGCAGTGTCGTTTGCATGTAAGGTAGTAAAAACCATATGACCTGTTAACGCAGCCTCCATTGCTGCTTGGGCTGTTTCTTTATCTCTTGTTTCTCCAACTAGGATAATATCCGGGTCTTGTCTCATTAAAGATCTTAGAGCTCTTGAAAAATCTAGACCTTTTTCTCTAATAACTTGCACTTGATGAATTCCATCAAGTGTATATTCTACGGGGTCCTCGACTGTACTTATATTTACTCCTGGTTCATTTAAGTCACTAAGCATAGAATATAAAGTTGTTGATTTACCACTACCGGTAGGTCCAACAACGATAACTATGCCGTAGGGAGATTTGGACATATTTTTTATCAAATTTAATTCCTCTGTTTCAGTTATTAATTTTGTAAGATTAAGTACTGAATTATCACTCTCAAGAGCTCTAAGAACCACTTTTTCGCCCCATCTCCCTGGGAGAGTGCTTACTCGAAAATCTGATCTTCTTCCTCTTAACAAACATCTAATTCTTCCATCTTGAGGTAATCTTTTTTCTGAAATATCCAATTTACTCATAATCTTTAGCCTGCTTATTATTGGGTTAACATGAGATTTTGGAAATGCAAAAGCTTCTTTTAAAACTCCATCAATCCTGTATCTAATTCGTAAGCGATCTTCTAAAGGTTCTGCATGTATATCAGAACCTTTTAAAGTAAAGCATTTACTTAATATAGACGCCACGCCAGATATTACAGGATCATTTGACGCAGTTAACTCCTCTCCAAATAAAAAATCATTATCCATTTCAGATTCTTCTCCAATATTTGCCTGGGCTAATTTAATAAGTGCTTCATCATTTGCATCATCGATAAGTTCTATCTCATCAGTATTTATATATTCATCATTATTTTGAAGATTGTATTGACCATCTTCAACTTCAAAGTCTTTTTTTAATGTTTCAGGAACCTCATTATATGTTTGCTCATAATTTGAAATTATATTCTCATTATTTTGATTTTGAAGTGAACTCTTTTGGATTTTTTCTACAGAAGTTGCATGATTATTTTCAAACCAAGTTTCCCATTCTAAAGATGTTATTTGTTTTAAAGAGACTTGTAATTTAAATTCGCTTTCAATAGTATCAACTAAATTTTTAACTTTTATATAGTCTAAATTCATCGCGCCTAAATCTAAAGATTGATCGCTAATATTAATTACTATTATTCCTGCATCTTCACAAAGTTCAGGTGTAAGAAAGTTATTTATTTCGTTTATATCAATCATATTTTTGCACCATGCTTTTTTTTAGAATTGGGAAAAGCCATTAGATATGAAAATTCTAATTGAGAATAAACAAATTATTAAGTAAATTTAGTACTTTATTTCTAAACAAAGCTATAATTTTAAAATAACTATTTAATTTAAGTATATTTCCTGACGATTTTTTCAGCTTTATGAAAAATCTTTTTTATAAAAAAATTCATAAATTGTCTTTTTTAATAGCATTTGGTCCTATTTTATTAGAACCTAATGTACTTTTTGCTAGCGAAAACAAAAATCATGCACTGCCAATAAAAGGAGAATTTCATGAGTTAGAAAAAGATAATAAAGATTTATTCCCTATGCCTGCGGGAGACATTAATTCTTCTTCAAAAAAGGTAAATTTCAATAGAAATCCTTTTCAAGAGCCATTAAAAACAGAATATCCGACAATAGAAAATTTATATTCAAGTTTGAGATTTAAAGGATTGGCACAATCAGATAAAAAGCTCTTGGCTATTATTGAGACAGATAATGGTCAGAAATTTTACAAAGTTGGAGATACTCTAGATAATGGTTTTG
>QCDL01000017.1 GCA_003280915.1 Prochlorococcus sp. AG-355-I04
CAGTTGAAAGTGGATCTTCAGAATGTAAGAACCCCTCAATAGTAGTATCACCCTTAGCAATACTTCCTATTATCAGTGCTCTATGAGAGATAGATTTATCTCCAGGTACTTTTACTTTTCCTTTTAAATTAACTCCACCTTTTATTGTGCGGATATTATTCATTTTCAAATTAATTACTTGATAAAATTTCTGTAAAAACAAATTAGTTTTATATTATCAATAAGTTTGTTTTTTAAAAAAAAATAATCAAATTAAGTAACTGTTTTCTATAATAAAAACAGAAAAAGGATCTGATTATTAATCTTACTTATTATCACGTCGCAAAGGATGTTCCTGAAAATAGTCCTGACGTTGCAGTGGTCATTGATGTTTTACGAGCTACAACAACAATTTCTTGGGCTTTAAAAAATGGAGCTGATTCAATACAAGTTTTTGCAGATTTAGATTTATTAAAAGAATCTGCAATTAAGTGGCAAGCTGAAAAAAGACTAATGCTTGGAGAGAGAGGCGGAAAGAAGATTGAGGGCTTTGATCTGGGAAATTCTCCTTTATCAGTTACAAAAAAAGTTGTTAATGGTAAAAGACTATTTATGAGTACGACTAATGGGACTAAATCATTGCAAAAAGTTCAAAATGCCAAGCATTTACTTGCTATGGGTCTCCCAAACAGGAAAGCAGTTGCCAAAAAAATCATTTCATTAAAAAGTGAAAATGTTTTAATACTTGGTAGTGGTTGGGAAGGTTCTTATTCACTTGAGGATTCTTTAGCTGCTGGTGCTTTGGCTTCATACCTAAAACAGAACTGTGATTTAGAAATTAATATTATGAATGACGAATTACAATCTGCTTTGGCACTTTGGGATGTCTGGAAAAATGATATTTTGAAATGTTTAAAAACAGCAACCCATGGCAAAAGATTGACAAGTCTTGGAGATTATGAGGATGATTTTAAATGTTGCTCTGAACTTGATTGCTTAGATATTGTTCCAGCTCAAGTTGAAAGAGGTGTGATTCGTGCCTCATGATTTACGAATTGGTTCATTAGGAGTAAAGTCTTGACTGATTTTTTGGTAGCTGCATTGCAAATTACGAGTACTTCAAATGTTGAAGAAAATTTTACTGAAGCAGAAGAACAGATTGAATTAGCTGCTAGAAGAGGTGCTGAGTTAATAGGATTGCCTGAGAATTTTGCTTTTTTAGGAGGAGATGATGAAAAACTTAGATTAGCTTCTGAATTATCAGAGAAGTGTACAAATTTCCTAAAAACTATGTCACAAAGATATCAAGTATTTCTTTTGGGAGGAGGGTATCCTGTCCCTGCGGGTGATGACAGTCATACTTTTAATAGGTCAGCCTTATTTGGGAAAGATGGACAGATTTTGGCAAAATATGACAAGATTCATTTGTTTGATGTTGATTTGCCAGATGGAAATCTATATAAGGAATCATCCACTATTTTATCTGGAGCAGAGTATCCACCTGTTGTAGATGTTCCAGGTTTATGCAAAATAGGATTATCGATTTGTTACGACGTTAGATTTCCTGAACTCTATAGATATTTGTCTTCCAATGGTGCTGAGCTAATTATGATTCCCGCAGCTTTTACAGCATTCACTGGAAAAGATCATTGGCAAATCCTATTACAAGCAAGAGCAATTGAGAATACAGCATATGTAGTCGCTCCAGCCCAAACTGGTATTCATTATGGAAGAAGGCAAAGTCATGGCCATGCTATGGTAATTGACCCTTGGGGTACAGTTTTATCTGATGCCGGAAAAACTCAGGGAGCTGCAATAGCACCTGCTGATAAAGAAAGAGTGAAAAAAATTAGGGAGCAGATGCCAAGCCTTAAACATAGAAAAAACAAATTGTTTTCAAACTAATGATAAAGTTTTTAGATAATAGACTTTTTCGTTATTTATCCGTTTTTTTATTTTTAAATTCTTCAATCCTCCCTGTTAAATCTTCAAGCGCTCTTGCTGCATGGGCTATAAATACTAATGGAGTTTTAGAATTAAGAACTAAATCAAATACAAATTTAAAAGCATACTTTCAGAAGGCTAACCAAATATCGGGAGATAGATTCTGGGTAGATTTTCCTGGAGAATTAAAAAATCCCAGAACAATAAAAGGTAATGGCCCAATAAAAGAAATTAGATTAGGTAAACCAGATAAGGGTAAAACAAGACTAGTAATTGAATTTAAGGAAGAGACTTATTTGAAACCTTTGACTTGGCAAATGGTTGGCTTAGATCAAAATAGATGGAGAATTAAACTATTTAACTCAAAATATTCATTTAAAAAGATTGGTGAAGGTTTAGTTGAAAAGAAAAGAGGAAATTTCAAAGCAAATCAAAATTTAATTCATAAGAAGAAAAACAATTATGGATACTTGAAACTACCAGAGGTAAAAATAAACAAGTTTGAGGTTGTAATCGATCCAGGGCATGGAGGACCTGATCCAGGAGCGATAGGTATAGGTGGTATTAGAGAAACAGATGTTGTCTTAGAGGTTTCAAAAATAGTTAAAAAATTACTTTCTGAGAAAGGTATCAAAGTAAGGTTGACTAGAACAAATGACGTTGATTTGGATTTACCTCCAAGAGTTTCCATTGCTAATAATACGAATGCAGATATCTTTGTAAGTATTCATGCAAATGCCTCCAGAGGTAAAAGAAGAGACATAAATGGATTGGAAACCTTTTATTACAGAGGGTGGAGAGGAAGATTACTAGCGAAAAGAATTCAAAAACAAATTTTAAGAGTTTCCCCTGGAAGTCCTGATAGAGGAGTTAAACAAGGTCGATTTTATGTAATTAAAAATACTAGGATGCCAGCAGTCCTTGTAGAAATTGGATTTTTAACTGGAAGATTAGATGCAAGAAGATTAGAAAAAATAACACATCGAAAAAGATTAGCCTATGCAATTGCAAAAGGCATCCTCGAATATCTTGATAAAGTAGGGTGAAATTTAAAATAGGTATATTTGATAGCGGAATAGGTGGTTTTACTATCCTCAACTCTTTGCTAAAAATACGTAAAGATGTAGAAGTTTTTTATTTAGCGGATACAAAAAGAATACCTTTTGGGAACAAAAATTCTAAAGAGATAAGATTAATTGCGAAGGAGATTTGTACTTTTTTTGTTGATAAGAATTTGGATGCACTTTTAGTTGCTTGTAACACTACAAATGCTTGTGCGCTTGATATTCTAGAAGATAATTTAAAGGTCCCTTGTTTTGACCTTATAAACTCAGTATCGGAAATAGTTGATAAACACATAATTGGTGTCCTAGCAACACAAACAACTGTTCGATCATCGTATTATAAGAAAGCTATAAGTGCTAAAAAACAGAATACGATAATATTTCAGCAAGATTGTCCAGAATTTGTATCAGAGATTGAAAAAGAAAAATTAAATCTTGATAAGTTAAATAGTCTTTCAGACTTTTACTTGAGACCACTAATAAATAAAAATATTGAAGAATTAATACTTGGATGTAGCCACTACCCTTTGATTTATGACTTTTTAAGAAATAAATTAGATTCCAATATAAAAATTATTGATCCATCGGTAGCATTAATAAAAAAATTTAATGAATCTTTTGATATTCCAAAAACTGTCCGCTATGAGAGTATTTCTTTCGAAAATGTAAAATTTTTTGTTACTTCAGATAGAGATGAGTTTTCCAATAAAGTAAAAATTTGGCTTGGAATTAATAAAGAAATTAGGTTAGTTAACCTCCGAAGGCATGTTTGATTCCTTAAGATATAGAAGAGGTCAATCATGAATACAGTAACAGAGCTACTACAACCAGTTGAAAATGATCTTGATGATCTTATTTTAGAACTGAAAAATTTAATTGGAGCTGGTCATCCAATTCTTCAAGCCGCAGCAGAACATCTTTTTAGTGCTGGGGGGAAAAGGTTGAGACCTGGTATAGTTTTGTTGATTTCAAAAGCTATATCTCCTGAATTTATTTTAACTAGTAAACATAAAAGGCTTGCTGAAATAACTGAAATGATTCATACAGCATCATTAGTCCATGATGATGTTGTTGATGAAGCGTCTACAAGAAGAGGAGTAGATACCGTTCATAGCAGATTTAACACCAGAGTAGCTGTTTTGGCGGGTGACTTTTTATTCGCTCAAGCAAGTTGGCACCTTGCAAATCTTGACAATGTAAATGTCGTTAAATTACTTAGTAGAGTAATAATGGATTTAGCAGAAGGTGAAATCAAACAAAATTTAAATAGATTCGATTCGGCTCAATCTTTTTCCAAATACATAAATAAAAGTTATTGTAAAACAGCATCATTAATAGCCAATAGTTGTAAAGCAGCTGGAGTTTTGAGTGGCATTAATGACGAAAACTTAACCTCGTTATACGATTTTGGCAAAAATATTGGTTTAGCATTTCAGGTTGTAGATGACATTCTTGACTTTACTGGAAATGATAAACAACTTGGAAAACCTGCTGTAAGTGATCTTGCTAGTGGTTATCTTACTGCCCCAGTTTTATATGCCTTAGAAGAAAATAAACAATTGTCAGTTCTTATAAACAGAGAACTTGCTGAAAAAGATGATTTAGATGATGCTCTCAATATTATCATGAACTCTAAAGCTATTGAAAGTTCTAGGAAACTAGCTCAGGATTTTGCAACGCTTTCTAAAGAAGCTATAGTCTGGCTTCCTGATTCAGAATATAAAAGAGCTTTAATGGCTCTTCCAGAATTTGTTTTAAGCCGTATTTATTAGATCTATTAGAAATAAATCTTTGAGCTAAATTAATATTAAAATTTTTGAAAACCGCAATTTTTTCGACTAAATTTATTAAGCATAGATTTATTTAATGTCATTAGATAAAAAAAATTCAATCAATAACATACTTGAAGAAAAGAGAATTTTTCCTCCATCAAAAGAATTTTCAGAAAACTCAAATATTAGTACTCAAGAAAAATTACTAAGTCTTAAAAAACAAGCATCAGATAGTTCTATTCAATTTTGGGAATCTTTTGCAAAATCTGAATTGGATTGGTTTGAGCCATTTCAAACTGTATTAGATAACGAAAATGCGCCTTTTTTTAAGTGGTTTAAAGAAGGGAAACTCAATATTACTTATAATTGCTTAGATAGACACATCAAGAGAGGGCTTGGAGGAAAGACTGCACTTATATGGGAAGGCGAACCCGGAGATAGCAAAAAATATACTTACGAAGAACTTCTAAAAGAGGTATGTAAAGCAGCTAATGCATTAAAAGCAATTGGTGTAAAAAAAGGAGATTTGGTATGTATTTATATGCCGATGATTCCTGAAGCGATGTTTGCGATGTTAGCTTGTGCAAGAATTGGCGCACCTCATTCAGTTGTCTTTGGAGGATTTTCTTCAGAAGCTTTAAAAGATAGGTTAATTGATGGAAATGCAAGATATGTTATTACTGCTGATGGTGGTTTTAGAAAAGATAAAGTGATTGAACTTAAGCAAGCAGTTGATGCGGCAATTGAAAATGGGGCAGATAAAGTTGTTGAAAAAGTTGTGGTTGTTCAACGAACCAAAAAAAATATTTCAATGGTTCATGATAGAGATTTGTGGTGGCACGAATTATTAAAAGATCAAAAAGATCAGTGTGAACCAGAAATAATGAATAGTGAAGATAGACTTTTTATTCTTTATACTTCAGGCTCTACTGGAAAGCCCAAAGGTGTAGTTCACACTACAGGTGGTTATAATCTTTGGTCCCATTTGACATTTAAATGGATTTTTGATTTAAAAGATGACGATATTTATTGGTGTACTGCTGATGTTGGTTGGATTACAGGTCATAGTTACATAGTTTATGGGCCTTTATCTAATGGTGCTACAACCTTAATGTATGAGGGAGTGCCAAGACCCTCAAATTTAGGAGCTTTTTGGGAAATTGTTCAAAAATATAAGGTTTCAATTTTTTATACTGCACCAACTGCAATAAGAGCATTTATGAAGTCTGGACGTGAAATCCCTGATAAATATAATCTTGAGAGTCTTAGACTTTTGGGTACAGTTGGAGAACCAATTAATCCTGAAGCATGGATGTGGTACAAAGATGTTATTGGTAAAAATAAATGCCCTATTGTTGATACTTGGTGGCAAACTGAGACTGGTGGTGTGATGATAAGTCCCTTGCCTGGAGTTATTGCTACGAAGCCAGGTTCGGCTACTTTCCCTCTGCCAGGAATCGAAGTTGAAATCGTCGATAAGAATGGAGATAAGGTTAAAGAAAATGAGGGTGGCTACTTAATTATTAAGAAACCATGGCCAGGCATGATGAGAACAATTCACGGAAACTCAGAGAGATATTTGGAGAGTTATTGGGAATATATTTCCTTTAAAGGAGAAAAAAATGTTTATTTTGCTGGAGATGGAGCACGCATTGATGAAGATGGATATATATGGATTATGGGAAGAGTTGATGATGTCATAAGTGTTTCAGGACATAGGTTAGGAACAATGGAAATAGAATCTGCTTTGGTAAGTCATAAATCAGTTGCAGAGTCTGCAGTCGTTGGTAAAAAAGATGATTTAAAAGGTGAAGTTATAGTTGCTTTTGTATCTCTAGAGAAAGACGTGAACGGGTCTTCAGAATTAGTAGAGGATCTAAAGAAACATGTTGTTAATGAAATTGGAATTATCGCAAAACCTGAAAAGATTATAATATCTGACTCTCTTCCGAAAACACGTAGTGGAAAAATTATGAGGCGAATTTTAAGATCTTTAGCTGCTGGAGAAAAAATTAGCGGTGATATAAGCACTCTTGAAGATAGTTCTGTTTTGGAAAAGCTAAAAGAACTATCCTAATCAGATTCATCAATTAAATTGGAAATTTTTTTTATAGTATTTCTTTTCAATTCATCATCGGCCCAGTCTCCCAAAAGATTTTCTCTTAGTCCTGCGCTTGCAATTATAGTGTGTGTACCTTTTAATATTACTCCCTTTGAATTATCTTCTTTTCTTGCTTTAAGACAAGAAAATAATTTATCTGTTTGATCTAATTCATCTGAATTGAATTTTATTAGGAAGTTATTTTTTTGATTATATGTTTTTTTAATTAATCGCAAAGTTCTTTCAGGGCTTGGGCTGAATTCACTATTGAATTCTAATTTTCGAGAAATTTGTTTCAATAATGGAATAGATTTATTAGCACTAAAGTTGTTAAAACTTATTGATATGAATTTTTCGCAATTTCTTCCACCATCAGGAGAAATTAGGTGAAGTTTGCAGCCTAGGCTATGACCAATTCTTATTGAAGGAATTGATGTCCCTATTCTCTTTGATAAAGATATTCGACAATTCTTGAAATCCCTCCATGCTTTAATAGCAAGTTGTTGGTGATCAAATTGTGGAGTGTATTTATATGCATGTACTGCATAGTTTTTATTAATTAAACTCTCTATGAATCTTTTATAAGTTAAATCTGGTTTAGAAGCCAGATAACTTCCGCCAATAAATTCTACAATTTTTTTAGGATTTGAAGGCCAATAACAAAAATTATTAAATTGATATTTTGTAAAAGTCATCTTTTATAAACCTAGAATGTTTCAAAAATTATTTTCTAATCATGTTTCTTAATTTATATTAATTTAAGAGAAATTTTTATTAAATGCGTCAAGATGAATAAAAGTGTCTTCAGCTAATTGGAACTATCTAGCAAAAAAGAATTAAATCAATTGGATATTCTTCAGGATCAAGTTATAAGTTATCCATCTGAAGATAGTGTTGCTAATCAGAATAAAAAAATTGAAAAAATTTTAATTCTTGATACTGAAACAACAGGTTTAGATGAAAATAAAGATGAAGTGATAGAGATAGGTTGTATTTTGTTTGATGTATCTTTTAAATGTGTACTTTCACAGGTCTCATTTTTGTTCCCAGTTAGTAATAATGAAGCAGAATGTGTTAATGGCATATCTGCAGAAGTAACTAATATCTCTCAACCATGGGAAGATGGATTGAATTTCTTTTTAAAACTTGTTGATAGTTCGGATTTTATTGTCGCACATAATGTAGAGTTTGATAAGAAATGGTTTGGGAAAGGAAGATTACCTAAACTTAATAAAAAATGGATATGTAGTTTAGAAGATATAAATTGGTCTTTTCAAAAATCACTAAAAAATAGACCCTCAGTAACAGATCTAGCTTTATCTTTTTCAATACCAGTTTGGAATTTACATAGAGCTTTATCTGATTGCTTTTACATATCTGAAGTCTTCAAAAAATGTGATAATTTAGAGGAACTATTACTTAAAGCTACTGAACCAAGGTTTTTATACAAGGCACTGATTAGTTACGAAGATAGGTCTTTAGCTAAAAATGCTGGGTTCAGATGGAATAGTCCTGTGCAAGGAGCTTGGTCAAGAAAATTAACTACTGATGAGGCAAAAAATCTTGATTTTAGAGTTGAGATTTTGAATTAATATTTATTTAATTTTTGAATAAGAAAATATTTAGTGCATCTTACAAGGCATCCATTTATCACCCATTTTATGTGCTCCAATACATCCGTATTTTGAAGCAGCCTTTTCAGCCTCTTGTTTGGAGTTAAATAGATCTGACATCATATTTCCCTTATTTGAATTTGAAATTTGTTTGGAATGATTATGATGATTTTTATGAGAATTAGGTGAATACTCCCATATCCCCATAGTAGTAACACCGGCAGAGATAATTCCCATTCCTACTACCGATAAATTGACTATTCCCATTGCGACTGCACCAAAAGAAAATACACCCATTGGGACTACCCCTATACTTATTACTCCCATTGGCACTATTCCTATTGAAACTATACCAAGAGGTGCTATTCCAAAAGCAATTTTTTTTGGTTTTGTACCGCAATGTTGATTCTCTTTACTTTTATTAATTCCCAATAGTTTTTCTAAATGTTAAATTAAAATTGTCTCACAAAATAACCAATCAAAGATTAATTTCTAGATGAATTAAAAATTTTGAATTATTTTTTAGAACTTTGGATAACTTAAAAAACCTAAGAGGAACAGTAGACCTTTTTCCTGATCAATTAATAAAGTGGCAAAACGTTGAAAAAATTTTATTAGAACAGCTTTCTAGAGCATCCATTAAAGAAATAAGAACTCCAATATTGGAAATGACCGAATTATTTATAAGAGGAATTGGTGAAGGAACAGATGTTGTCAGTAAGGAAATGTATACATTTCTTGATAGGGGGGAGAGATCTTGCACTCTAAGACCTGAAGGAACAGCCTCAGTCGCACGAGCGTTAATACAAAATGGGATATCGTCTAATCCTCTTCAAAAACTTTGGTATATGGGTCCTATGTTTCGATACGAAAGACCTCAAGCAGGCCGGCAAAGACAGTTTCATCAATTAGGTGTTGAGTTTATAGGACATGATTCAGTTAGAAGTGATGTTGAAATTATTGTTTTAGCTTGGGATATTTTAGGTAAATTAGGAATAAAAGAACTCAATCTTGAAATAAATACGTTAGGTGATACTAATGACAGATCAAATTTTCAAAAATCTTTTTTAAAATGGTTAGAAACAAATAAAGATTCTCTAGATTTAGATTCTCAGAATAGAATTTCTAAAAACCCTTTGAGGATTTTGGATACAAAGAATTTGCAAACTAAAAAAGTTCTTGAAAATGCACCAAGATTATTTAATTTTTTATCTGAAAAAAGTCATAATAGATATTTAGACTTAAAAAGACAATTAGAGGTCTTAAAAATACCTTATGTAGAAAATTTTAATCTTGTAAGAGGTTTAGATTACTATACTCATACAGCCTTTGAAATTACTAGTGGGGCTCTGGGCTCCCAAGCTACAGTTTGTGGAGGAGGGAGATACGACGATTTAATAAAACAAATGGGAGGGCCAAATACTCCTGCTATTGGTTTCGCTATTGGTTTAGAAAGATTAATTTTACTCGCAGGAAAAGAGCTTGAAATTCCAAGAAATACTGATATCTATATCATTAATCAAGGCTTAATTGCTGAATCATTAGCAATGGATTTATCTAGAAAATTAAGAAATTACGATTTGTTAGTTGAGTTGGATTTAAGCGGAGCCTCATTCTCTAAGCAATTTAGAAAGGCAAACAAACTTAAATCTAAAAGTATTATTGTTATTGGCGATGATGAGGCAGTTAATGGGGAATTTACTATAAGGCTCTTTGATCAATCAGGGAATGGGAATGAAAATGAAGAGGAGGTTATATCTTTTGAGAATGATATTAAATTAGAAAATTGGATAAATAATAACTTACTTGTAAAGTGATGTTCTTGAAGATAGTTATAATTTTTCTTTTTATATTTATTTTATTTTATTTAAGGAATTTTCTTAAATTAAATAAAAAACAAAAAGTATTTAATTCTAAAAAAATAACAACTTTCAATAAAAAGAATCTTAATAATTGGATGAATTTAACTAAAAAAGAAAGATATAACCTAACAAAACAAGATTCTCTCAACTATATGGATAAAAGAAAACTTTTATTAGATGAAATTAGAAATGAATATAAGAAAATATCTAGAAAAAATTCTGAAGGGAACATTAAGAAAAATTAATTATGGAAAATTACTGGACTTCTAATAAAACCATAAAAGGGTTAAGACATTTTGTTTTAGTAAATGAAACTAAAGAAAAAGGAAATATTAGTTTTTTAATGGTTTCGGTCCTTGATTGTGAAATTAACTTAAAAACTACTTATGAAGAATTAATAAATAGTGGAAATTGGCACAAGGGTTGGATCAATCTTTCAAAGCATCAATCGATTACTGAAGAATACGTTAACTATAAATCCATCAATAAAGGAAAGGGCCTCGATGAGATATTCATTAATGAAGATTCTTTATTTAATATTTCTTAATTTGAAATAAATCTTTCAAATCTCTTTTCTTTGTAAAGACTAGGTTTTTTGTGACTTAATAATTATTTAAAAGTTTTACCCCTTTCAAAAAAATAAAATTAGCGTTATCAAGGATTAATAATATTTACTTAATCCAATGTTAAGGGATACGTGGAGCTCATCTGAGTCGACCTCGGAAAAACTGGGAATAACTGAAATTAAACTTTCTTTGTTACGTGAAAATGGAATACTCAAGCCTGGGATTCATTGGAAAAGCTCTCCACTCGGTCAGAAAAAACCTTGGAAACCCAAAGCGGTGTACAATATAAAAATGTGCAGAGAAATAATTAATAAATTTTATTCTGAAGAAAACTATAATATTGCAGCATAAAATTATATGTTATCCTGATTAATTTGGAAAATATATAAGATATTTATTCGATTAGATTCTCATCCTTACACTCAATAAGAGTGTTTTGCAAAGTTGGATATAAGTTAATCATATTTATATATTGTTTCGATTTTCTGTAAGATTTTGCAGCCTTTTTGTAATGAACTTCAGATTTCATTTCTAGTGAAAATTTTCTAGAAGACTCTTGAGAAGTAGTCATAATATTAGATGTCTTATCCCATATTTAATAATTGTTTGAAAATGAGGCAATAACCACTACGGTGTAATGAAACAAAACATCGTTAAATGTCAGCAAAATGAAATTTATTTAACTTTTTTGAATATAAAAATACTGCTTTATTTGATAGAACTTATATCTCTTAGAATAATTTTTCTTCATTAAATCTACCTTCTTTACTCTTGTCTTGCCCTACGAATAATTTTTGTTTAGTAATTGTTAGGATTACTAACCTTTACAATTTTGTTATGAATTCAACTGTTTGGTGAAATATAAAGTATTCTCAAAACGTTTAAGCTAATCAATTCCTAAATGCAAACCTATGGAAATCCAGATACTACCTATGGATGGTGGGCTGGTAATTCAGGTGTAGCAAATCGCTCAGGAAAATTCATTGCTGCTCATGTAGCTCATGCAGGATTAATTGTTTTCTGGGCGGGTGCATTCACCCTTTTTGAACTTTCACGATTTGACCCAAGCGTCCCAATGGGTCATCAACCTCTAATCGTTCTTCCTCACTTAGCAACTCTTGGAATAGGGTTTGATGCTAATGGTGTTGCGATGGGAGATACTAAACCTGTTCTAGCGATAGCAATAGTTCACTTAGTCTCTTCTATGGTTTTAGCAGCCGGAGGACTTTTACACTCTTTACTTCTTCCTGGAAATCTAGAAGATTCTGATGTAGCAAGAGCTAGAAAATTCAATATTGAATGGGACAATCCAGACAAATTGACATTTATTCTTGGTCACCATTTAATTATTCTTGGTTTCGCAGTTATCGCTTTTGTTGAATGGGCAAGGGTTCATGGAATTTATGATCCAGCTATTGGTTCTGTAAGACAAGTCGAGTATGAATTAAATTTGGCCAAAATTTGGAATCACCAAACAGACTTTTTGACTATTGATAGCCTTGAAGAAGTAATGGGAGGCCATGCTTTTCTAGCTTTCGTTGAGATTACTGGTGGTGCTTGGCATATTGCTACTAAGCAAGTTGGTGAATATACCAAATTTAAAGGTAAAGGACTTCTTTCTGCAGAAGCTGTTCTTTCATGGTCACTAGCTGGAATAGGCTGGATGGCTATTATTGCAGCCTTCTGGAGTGCAGCTAACACAACAGTTTATCCAACTGAATTCTTTGGTGAACCACTTGAATTGAAGTTTAGTATTTCTCCTTATTGGGTAGATACTGTTGATCTTCCTGATGGTGAGTACACTTCAAGGGCATGGTTAGCTAATGTTCATTACTATTTTGGATTCTTCTTTATTCAGGGTCATCTATGGCACGCTTTAAGAGCACTAGGCTTTGATTTCAAGAGAGTTACAAATGCTATCAGTAATATTGATAGTGCAACAGTTACTCTTAAAGATTAATTTTTAAATTTTCTTACCAATATCAAAAGGCTCCTATTACAGGAGCCTTTTTTATTTGAAAAATTTTGTTTATTAATTTAGATTTAGGGTTATGTGTTTTTGAAATCATTGAATATTTTTTCGATACAGAATAAAGATATTTTTTCAAATTCTCTTTTGATAAGCTTTTTTGGATTGTTAATTATATTTTTTTTGTTGATTTTTGGAAGGAAATTTAAACTAGCTGTTCAACTCGAGAGATTTGGATTGCCCATAGCAGTCATATCAGGAATTTTAGGTATATCTATAGGCCCATTTGGTGCGATACACTTTTTACCAAAAGAAACAATAAATGTTTGGAGTAATTTTCCTACTCCTCTTTTATCATTAGTCTTCGCAACTTTAATGATGGGAAGACCTATACCGAATATAAATGGTTTAGTTAAACCGATTTTTAATCAGTTTCTATTAGCTCTTTCACTAGGTTTCGGACAATTTTTTGTCGGTGGCCTTGTTGTTAAATATTTTCTGCCTGCATCTATGGACGCAAATCCTCTAATGGGTTGTTTAATAGAGGTAGGTTTTGAGGGCGGTCATGGAGCTGCATCAATAATCGGTGAAAGTTTTAATAAACTAGGTTTCCCAAATGGTTTAGATCTTGGTTTGGCTATGGCAACAATGGGTCTTTTATCTTCTTCAATATTGGGTAGCATATTCATCTTCCTTGGTAGAACTCTAGGTCTTTCAGATACTGAGGAAATCCTTGAACAAAAGGATAATCTAAAGGGAAAAAATAAGACAGGAATTTTTGCAGATTTAAGAATTTTTATAGTAAATCTCGGATTCACTGGTTTGGCAATTTCTTTTGGTATTTTGCTACTTAAATTTTTAAGGTATATTTCAAGTTCTTTTGGAGATTTTTCAAAGGAAATTATTTTTTCACTACCAGTATTCCCTTTTATCCTTATAGGTTCGCTCCTTATAAGATATATTTTAGAGAAAACCAAAAATACAGAATTTATTTCAAATATTCTGCAAAGGGAGATTGGTATTTTATCCACAGATTTGTTGATCTTTACAGCTATGGCGAGTTTAGATATCGCAGTTGTTTTTGATAATTGGATACTTATTTTAGTGTTTACTATTTTCGGCTTATTTTGGAATTTAATCTGCATTGCTTATTTCGCATACTTTATTTTTGATGATTATTGGTTTGAAAAAAGCTTGATAGAGTTTGGGAATTCTACAGGTGTAGTAGCTTCCGGGTTACTTCTTTTAAGGCTTGCAGATCCTAAAAATATTTCTAAGACTTTACCAATTTTTACGTCAAAACAGCTTTTCGCTCAGTTAATTCTTTCTGGTGGACTATTTACAGTTCTTGCACCATTAATGATTTCTAAAATTGGGTTAGATTATTGGACAGAAATTTGTGCCCTAATTACATTTGCAATTCTTTTTATTGCATTGATTTTTAACAAAGTAGAGATGAAAAAGTTTCAATAAGAACCCTAGAATAGTATTAGCCTAAATTTTATTTTAATGTCATTTACTCCCTACGATATTCCACCTCAAGAAAATAAAG
>QCDL01000018.1 GCA_003280915.1 Prochlorococcus sp. AG-355-I04
GTCTTCTTTAGGATCTTCAGAATTCATTAATTCCGAAACTAATGCAACTTTTTTAAACCCATTTCTTTTTAAATATGAAATATTTTTTGACTTGATTCCTCCAATAGCAAACCAAGGAATATTTAAATCCTTTGTTAAAGTTTTGATTTTTTCAATACCTAAAGGTATCTTATTCTTCTTAGTTGTAGTTTCAAATACTGGCCCTATTCCTATGTAATCACAACCCTCCTTAAGAGCATTTGAAATATCAATTGCATTATTTGCACTTATACCGACAATTTTTGAGTATCCTAATAATCTTCTTGCGGTTTTTAAATCTAAATCGTCTTGACCAAGATGAATCCCATCAGCGTTGGATGCCAGAGCAATATCGAGTCTATCGTTAACGATAAACAAAGAATTATATCTTTTGCATAGATTTTTAATCTGAATTGCTTCTTGAAGATGATCTTGATCAGTTCCAGTTTTAAATCTATGTTGAATAATTCTTACTCCAGCAATTAAAACCTCTTCTATTATTTCTAATAAATTATCTTTTTTATCCGTGATTACATATAAGTCATTTTCTTTTAATATTTTCTCCGATTTCTTATACTTGCTCAAACATAATAAGTCTATCTCTATAGTATAAATTTCATATCTAATTTCAGAAGCGATTTTTGAAAGCTCATGATTCTGCAGCCTTGAGAATTCTTCTACAACTCTTAAGGCTTCTTGAACTCTGGCTGAATTAGAACTTATAATTTGCTCAGAAGTTTTTCTGTTGAATTGCTCTTGATGAGTCAATCCTTTACATTCATCCTCAATGTGATTTCTAGATTGTTTATAAACTTCTAAATGATTTTTTCCTAAAATTTGTCTAAAATTTTTAATCTTTCCAACATATTTTTCTTTGCCTAGGCCAAATCTAGCCCAATCCTCTAATACTCTTAGCCCTTCTCTGGCTCTATCAAGATTAGCGTCAATAATTTGATAAATTCTTAAATCTTCAGGGTCTTTAGGATTGGAATTCAGCATTTGTAATTTATTTTTTGTAGTTTTTAAAAATTTTCAGGGCTTTATCTCTATCTTTTTTAATTTGATTAGAAAGTTGATCTATATTTTTGAACTTGATTTGAGATCTAAGCTTTTCAACTGGTTCAACAGATAGATTTAAACCATATAGATCGATATCTTTATTTATTAAATGAACTTCAACTGCAGAAGGCAATAAAGGATTTATTGTTGGTTGAGAGCCAAGATTCATAACAGATTCAATTTTTTTGTTGGAATTTTCTATGGTTGTCCAAGATGCGTAAACTCCTTCTCCGGGTAAAAATTTTCTGCCATCTATTTCAAGATTTGCGGTAGGCCATCCTATACTTTTTCCAATTCCTTTACCTTTAACAACTTTTCCATTAAAACTATAAGGCCTATTAAGAATTTTGAAAGCATTTTTCAGATCACTTTTCTCTAATAAATCTCTTATTCTGCTGCTGCTGATTCTACCTTCTTTGTCTTCTAAAAT
Source organism: Prochlorococcus sp. AG-355-I04 (assembly GCA_003280915.1). Classification (GTDB taxonomy): domain Bacteria; phylum Cyanobacteriota; class Cyanobacteriia; order PCC-6307; family Cyanobiaceae; genus Prochlorococcus_A. The sequence continues at coordinate 1,508 of QCDL01000018.1, forward strand.
TGGAGTAACTTTTAGTTTAATATCCTTATCTTTAATCGTATTTTTTATAGTATTAACATCTCCTCTTCTCCTGAAACCAAATTTAAAATTAGCACCAACAGAAATATTTTTTGCTTGTAATTGATTTATCAAAATATCTGTTACGAATCTTTCTGCGCTTAATTGAGATAGTTTCTCATCAAAAGGGATCAGAACTAATTGTTCAATACCAAGATCTTCGAGAATAGGTAGTTTTTCATAAGGGAGATCAAGTCTAAGACGGGTCTCTTTGTACAGAACTTCTCTAGGATGAGGCCAGAAGCTCGCAATCGTTGGGGTAAATTGATTTTCTTCAACTACACTTTTAATTAATTTTCTATGACCGGCATGTAGGCCATCAAAACTTCCAATAGCTATTGAAGTAGGATTCTTAACTTCAGATGGCGATATTAAAGAGATCAAAAGATTACGTGCAATTTTATGATTTTGATGGCAAATTTGAATAGATTATAGTTTATTCAATCAAATGAATGTCTGACAAAATTGATTTTCAGTCCCTTTCATTTGGAATGCGGCGCATTGGATGGATACGCTTTTGGGTTCAGTCCATTTTAGGTGTTGTTGTTGCAGCTGTTTTGCTTTTTTCAAATGTTGTAAATAATAGCGAAGGGCAACTTGGATTAGCGCCTGGCCTATCACTCACAACTATATCCTTGATTTTACTACTTTTTAGTCTTTGGCAAGGTTGGCTAATAGTTAGAACGGGAAGAGCAATCGCAAGTAACGCAAGACCCTCAAGAGGACAAACCAGTAAATTGATAAAACGAGGACTAATAGTTGATTTATTAGGAATTTTGTTTGGATTAATTGGATATCAAGCTCTTATGGGTGCCTTATTTATCCAAGCATCTTCTCAAACAACTGGACAATTGATTACAGCTACATCCGATATCCCAATTACTGGACTTGAAATATTATCAGTTCTTAGTAATACACAAGTTATTGCTGCTCATTTCTTTGGGCTTTGCTTTTCTTTATGGCTTTTAAGAAGGATTTATAAATGAATTATTAATTACTGGTAAGTTGTCTAAATTACCTCTCCAAAATAAATCTGGTTCCACAGGTGTAAGAGATATTTTATTCTCTTGTATTTGAGAGACGTCGCTGGGCCATTTTTTTGGACCATATCCTTTTGATTTAAGGTCTAAAACTACCTCACCTGCCAACCAATAATAATCATCACCCCTCGGGTCTTCCCTTTTGGAAAATTGATTTTTATATTTTCTTACTGATAATCTTGTCCAGGATAATTCTTTGATTTTGCTTTTCTCGCAAGGAGGTATATTTAAGTTTAATAAAAGTGAAGATGGCCAACTATCGTTAATTGCTTGTTCAGCAATATTCATTGCAATTTCTCCAGCAAATTCAAAATTCTTCCATTTAAAACTTGCAACACTGATTGCCATGGAAGGAACATTTTCTAACGTGCCTTCCATGGCTGCAGCGACTGTTCCTGAACAAAAAATATCTGTTCCTAAATTCGGACCGTGATTTATTCCAGATAGAATGAGATCAGGTTTATTATCCAAGAGTTCAGATAGTGCTAATTTGACGCAATCAGCAGGTGTGCCAGAACATCCCCAAGCTTCAATTCCTTCCCCAAATAATTCATCCGCTCTTTCTACTCTTAAAGGGGATTGTAAAGTAAGACCATGGCCAGTAGCTGATCTTTCTTGGTCAGGACATACTACTTTTACCTTGTGACCTCTTTTTTGCGCTGATTTTGCTAAAGCTCTTATACCTGCAGCAAAAACACCATCATCATTGCTAATTAATATATTTAACGATTTCATTAATCAATACATTTTATTTATGGACGATATTTAAGTAAGATAAAGCAATACTTATTTTTACTATATCAGTGAGTCAAATTGAATCATTAAGTCAAATTGAGGAAAAACTAAATAATCTTTCTCTTACAGCAAAAAATAATATAGATAATTCTAATACTCATGAAGAGCTGGATCAGTTGAGAGTTTCCTTGCTAGGAAAAAAAGGTGATTTATCAATTGTCTTGAAAACGATGGGTCAATTATCTGCTGCTGATAGACCACTTGTTGGTCAGAAGGCAAATTTAATAAAGATAAAATTGCAAGAATTAATAACTGAGAGAAAAAATCAACTAAACAATGAAGCTTTAGAAAAAAAGATAAAAACAGAAAAAATTGACGTAACTATCCCTTCAATTGGGACACCTCCAGGCAATAAACATCCTTTAATTTCAACTCAAGATGAAATAATAGATATTTTTTGTGGTTTAGGATACTCAGTTGAAAGTGGACCTGAAATAGAAACTGATTTTTATAATTTTGAATCTCTTAATATACCCAAAAATCATCCCGCAAGAGATATGCAAGATACTTTCTACTTAAGTGAAAATCGACTTTTAAGAACCCATACTTCTCCTGTGCAAATAAGATATTTAGAGAAAAACCCCCCTCCAGTTAGAATTATTGCTCCTGGGAGAGTTTATAGGAGAGATGCTGTTGATGCTACTCATTCCCCTGTATTTAATCAGGTTGAGGTTTTATGTATCGATCAAGATATTAATTTTAGTCACTTAAGAGGAACAGTTCTTACATTTTTAAAGACATTTTTTGGAGATATTCCTGTAAGATTTAGAGCTAGTTATTTCCCCTTTACTGAACCCTCTGCAGAAGTTGATGTTCAATGGAAAGGTAAATGGTTAGAAGTAATGGGATGCGGAATGGTTGATCCGGAGGTCTTAGAAAAATTAGGAATTGATTCTGAGAAATGGACTGGATTCGCAGCTGGACTAGGAGTTGAAAGATTTTGTATGGTTAGACATCAGATTGACGACATCAGAAAATTTTATACAAATGATCTTAGATTCTTAGAACAGTTCTAATGAAATTGAAATTTTAAATTAGGATTGTCAAGCAAATTAGTTTAATATGGTCATAGGTTTATTTTTTTTGATTGGTACGTAAAGCAGGGCTAATAGTTAATGATGGGAAAGAACTTGCTGTTCAAACTGCAAGTTCTGTTGAGAGAAAATTGGAAAAATCTAATTATCAAGTCGTAAGGGTTAGTAGCTTTGGTGGAATGGTTGGATTCGCCAATCCTGATCAACATGTTCGTCCTTTGGGATATGCGAACTGTGTTCCCGAAGGATTTGACTCTTCAATGGAATTTGCAATTGTTCTTGGCGGAGATGGAACCGTGCTTTCTGCAGCGAGGCAAACAGCTCCAGCTAAAATTCCCATTCTTACAATAAATACTGGACATTTAGGTTTTCTCGCGGAAGCTTATTTATCAAATCTTGATGAGGCAATAGATAAAATAATTGCTGGAAATTGGGATATTGAAGAAAGAACTTGCTTTATTATAAGTGTAATGAGAAATGATCAGAGGAGATGGGAGTCTCTCTGTCTTAATGAGATGGCTCTTCATAGAGAACCTCTTACAAGTATGTGTCATTTTGAGATTTCTATAGGACGTCATGCTCCTGTAGATATCTCAGCTGATGGAGTAATCTTATCTACTCCAACAGGATCTACAGCATATTCGTTGAGTGCTGGAGGGCCAGTTATTACCCCTGATTGCCCAGTTGTGCAATTAACTCCAATTGCTCCACACTCATTGGCATCTAGGGCATTGGTTTTTAATGATTCAGAGCCAGTAACTGTTTTCCCCGCAACTCCTGAAAGGTTAGTAATGGTTGTTGACGGAAATGCAGGTTGTTATGTTTGGCCTGAAGATAGAGTTTTAATAAGAAAAAGTAAACACTCAGTTAAATTCATTAGACTTGAAGATCATGAATTTTTTCAAGTTTTAAGAAATAAACTAGGTTGGGGTTTGCCTCATGTGGCAAAACCTAACAGATAACCATTATTTAAATTTATTTTTTCCCTTTTAATATAAAAACAGGATTATTTGGATCTAATCTTATTCCCTCAGCGATACTTAAGCTTTTATAAATCTGAATTAAATTTAAATTTGTTTTGAAATTTTTTTCTTCCAATTTCTCTCTCAATTCTTTAACAGTTTGAATGTCAATTATAGGGATAACGATAATATCTCCAACCCTCATATCCTGAGCCAGTATATTAATAATTTCTAGTTTAGTTTTTTTGTTACATCCTCCAATTACTAATCTATTAGGTTTTTTAAAAGAACTAAAATTTCTTCTAGTAAAGATATTATTTATATCCTCCTCAAAAATAAACTTTGGTCTTACACCAAGTATTTTTGCGTTTTCAAGTATCAATGCTTTTGAACCAAGCCTCTTATCGATACAAAACAAATCTAAATTAGGTCTTAATTTTAATGCTTCTAAACCAACTGACCCACAACCTGCTCCTACATCCCAAATAATACCATTTTTAGGGAGCTCTAGATCAGCTAAGATTTGAACTCGAACCTCCCTTTTAGTAAATAAATTTGGTCTATCATCGAAAGTTTTAAAAATATGGTCACTGAGACCAAAAAGAGGGAGATTATTATTTGAGTTGTTTTTCTTCGTTTTTTCAAGAACAACAATGTTCAAATTTGATATATCCGACGGCAATGAATCTTTAGGGTTTAATTTTCTTATCTTTTCATTGCTGAGGCCTAATTCTTCACAGAGCCAAAAATCATAGAAGTCAATAAGGTTTAATTCCAATAAGTTTTTTTTGATTATTTCTAAACTGTTTTTATTTGAATCTGTAATAATTGCCAAACTAGAAGGCCTTGCCTTAAGAGTCTCAACTAACCTATTCGAATCTCTGCCGTGAATACTTACATTAACACTTTCTTGCCATGGGATCTTTAACTTACTAAATGCTAATTGAATGCAAGTATTTGAAGGGTAGAAACTTAATTCATCTTTTGAAAAATTTTCTAGTAGTATTCTGCCAATTCCAAACCAAAGTGGATCTCCTCTCGAAATTAAAATAACATCAGTTTTTTGAGATCTAAGCCAGTTAACAAGTTCGTCGTTACTTTTGCTCGAAAAAAAATTTTTCTTTTTTTCTAAATCATTTTCGCTCCATGATTTTATTTCTTCAAAATATGAATTGGGAACCGCAATGTTTTTTGTCTTTATAAATAAATTTTGTACTTTGGAAGGCAAATCTCTGAATATATATGAATTAATACCTACTACATGAATTTTTCTATTAACTTCAGTCATCAATACTTAAGGAAAAGGGACTATTATGTTTGATTGTTTTATTAAAGTATCTTATTATTATTTAAGCCACCACAGTGAATTAATTGTCTGAAAGGAGAAAGAGATTACATGATTTATTGTTAACCCTTATTGATAAAGATTGTGAATTTGAGTTTATTGAAGAAGATTCTAACGATTTAACATCTAATTTTTCTGAAAAAGATACTTTGAATTTATCTCGAGTTATAGAAAAAAATCGTAAAATAATTAAAAGATATCAAGCTATTGTTAGAACAGCTGTAACTTTAGATGCCCTTATGGATTCTGAAAATGAAGAAAATTACAAGATCAAATAAAAATATTTTTTTAAAAGGAATATTATCTTTACTTGTACTATTATCCTTTGTTTTTAACCCAATAAAAGTATCCGCAGAAGTTGCAGAAACTGAAATAAATGGAGAATTAATAAATGCTAGTAATGAGTTTTTAAGGGATTTAGATTTTGAAACTTGGCAATTAGTAGCTTATAAATCACCTCTTTTTGAAGATAAATTGATTTTGAGAGTAATAGGATATCCAGGAAATCTCAGAATTGATCATCCTACTGACTTAAGGGTTGAATCAGGGAGAAAACAGTGGTTTTTAGATGATAAAACATTACTTAATCTGGAATTAGCAAATGATGGAAGACAAGCAGCAGCAGAATTTGATCTTGATGAATTGATTAAAAATTTAGATAAAAATAGACCACTAAGATTATCTTTGTCGGGAGTTTTTTCTGAGTTGCCAGTCCCTCCCTTTCTTGTTAAAGAATGGAGATCAATAAATTGAATTTAATTTTTGGAGATGTCTGAAAAAAATGTAAGTCATACAAAATGGATGAAAAGAGCGATCTTTTTGGCTTATTTAGGTAAAAATACAACAAGTCCTAATCCTAGAGTGGGGGCAGTAATACTTGATAAAGATGGAAACCTCATATCAGAAGGGTTTCATAACAAGGCAGGTATGCCTCATGCAGAGGCTATGGCTTTTAAAAATTTAAGAAAGGATGCTAAAGGTGGAACAATGTATGTAAATCTTGAACCTTGTTGTCATCAAGGTAAAACACCCCCTTGTGTAGATAAGTTGATATCCTCTGGTATAAAAAAAGTATATATAGCTATTGAAGACCCTGATAAAAGAGTCTCTGGCAAAGGCATTAAGCTGTTAAAAGAGGCTGGAATAAAAGTTCATTTAGGATTATGTAAAAAAGAAGCATTAAGTTTAAATAAGGCTTTCATTCATAGGAATATTACTAAAAAAGCATTTGGTGTTCTTAAGTGGGCAATGAGTATAGATGGAAGAATAGCCTTAAAAAATGGGAAAAGCAAATGGATTACTAATGAAGGATCAAGGTCATTAGTTCACTCTTTTAGGGCAGAATTTGATGCAATAATTATTGGTGGAAATACATTAAGAAGAGACAACCCACTTTTGACTACTAGAGGTTCTAAAAAACCTGAGCCCCTGCGAGTTGTATTTACAAAAAGTTTGGATCTCCCTTCAAAATCTAATCTTTGGGATTGTAATAAAGCAAAAACTTTAGTTATTTATGATTCTTCTAATGCAAATGAAAGCTACCTCTCAAGGATTCCAAAATGTGTAGAGGTTGAAAAGGTATCATCAGATAATCCAGAGTTAATTTCAAAAATACTTGCAAAAAGAGGATGTAATAAAGTTCTTTGGGAATGTGGCCCTGTATTGGCTACTGCCGCTATGCGAACAAATTGTATTCAGGAAATTATTACTTTTATTGCTCCAAAAATCTTAGGTGGAGAAAATAGTATGAATCCCTTATGTGATTTTGAATTTCAAGAAATGCAAGAAGTTATGAAATTAGTTGATCCTAAGTTTAGTTTGATTGGGAATGATATATGTGTAAATAGTTCATTCAAAAATTAATTTTTATACTAATTTCTATGGGTCAAAGTACCGTACGGTTCTTACCCAAAAAAAACAATACAGATACGGAAACTCTTCGTTTAGTTTATAATAAGTTCAAATAAATAATAACTATGCCAATAAGACAAGATGATAATCAACCTAATAGAAGATTTGGAATTGTAAATATTATTTTGATAGGAGTTGGAGCATTACTTCTATTTAGTAGCCTCTTCCCTAATCAAAATATGCAAATCCCTAGGGTACCTTACTCTTTATTTATAGATCAGGTTAACGATGGAGAAGTTAGGCGTGCATATATCACCCAAGAACAAATCAGATATGAGTTAAATGGAGCTGAAGAAGGTGCCCCTTCGGTATTAGCTACTACTCCCATATTTGATATGGACCTTCCTCAAAGGTTAGAGAGCAAAGGAGTGGAATTCGCTGCTGCTCCCCCTAAAAAGCCTAATTTTTTCTCGACCATCTTAAGCTGGGTTGTCCCTCCTTTAATCTTCATCCTTGTTTTACAATTCTTCGCTAGAAGAAGTATGGGTGGAGGAGGAGCACAAGGAGCTCTAAGTTTTACTAAAAGTAAAGCTAAAGTTTATGTACCAGATGATGAATCAAAAATAACTTTTGCTGATGTAGCTGGGGTTGATGAAGCTAAAGACGAATTAACAGAAATTGTTGATTTTTTAAAAAAACCTGAAAGATATACTGATATAGGAGCAAGAATTCCCAAAGGAGTTCTTCTTGTAGGACCTCCTGGAACTGGAAAAACTCTTCTTTCAAAAGCTGTTGCAGGAGAAGCAGAAGTTCCTTTCTTCATCATTTCAGGTTCTGAATTTGTTGAACTTTTTGTAGGTGCAGGTGCAGCAAGAGTAAGAGATTTATTTGAACAAGCTAAGAAAAAAGCTCCTTGCATAATTTTTATTGACGAATTAGATGCTATTGGTAAAAGTCGTTCAGGATCAATGGGAGTTGTTGGTGGTAACGATGAGAGAGAGCAAACTTTAAATCAGCTTCTTACAGAAATGGATGGTTTCGCCTCGACAGAAAAGCCAGTTATAGTTTTGGCAGCAACTAATCAACCAGAAGTTCTCGATGCAGCTTTACTAAGACCGGGGAGGTTTGATAGGCAAGTCTTAGTTGATAGACCTGATCTTTCTGGTAGGAAAACTATACTGGAAATCTATACAAAAAAAGTTAAACTTGCAGACTCTATAGATCTTGATTCTATTGCCCAAGCTACTAGTGGTTTTGCAGGTGCTGATTTAGCAAACATGGTAAATGAAGCTGCCTTACTTGCAGCCAGAGCTAAAAGAAAAAGTGTAGAACAACAAGATTTAAGCGAGGCAATCGAGAGAGTTGTTGCTGGTTTGGAAAAGAAGAGTCGTGTTTTGCAAGACGATGAAAAGAAAGTTGTTGCCTATCACGAAGTTGGTCATGCAATAGTCGGTCATCTAATGCCTGGAGGTTCCAAAGTTGCAAAGATTTCGATTGTACCAAGAGGTATGAGTGCACTTGGATATACTCTCCAATTACCAACTGAAGAAAGATTTTTGAACTCTAAAGAAGAATTAAAAGGACAAATAGCTACACTTCTAGGAGGAAGATCTGCTGAAGAAGTTGTTTTTGGAAAGATTACTACAGGAGCTTCGAATGATTTACAAAGAGCGACTGACATAGCGGAACAAATGGTAGGTACATTCGGAATGAGTGATATTCTTGGCCCTCTTGCTTACGATAAACAAGGAGGGAGTCAGTTTTTGGGAAATGGAAATAATCCCAGAAGATCAGTTAGTGATGCTACCGCTCAGGCAATAGATAAAGAAGTTAGAGATTTAGTTGATGATGCACATGAAACTGCTCTTAATATTTTGAGGAATAATTTACCTCTTCTCGAATCTATTTCCCAAAAAATCCTCAAAGAAGAAGTTATTGAAGGGGATGATCTCAAAACTTTATTAGCAGAAAGTAAAATGCCTACGTAGTAGAATTTAGGTTTACATACAAATTAAAATGATAAACCCAATCAAGCTTGTAAATAAAAATTTTTTATCGAGCTTGGATACTTCTAGTGAAGAGTTTTTTCATATTTTAGAGATTGCTAAAAGTTTTAAAAATAAAGATTTAAATATTGAACTCAAAGATAAAGTTTTAGGACTAATTTTTGATAAGCCATCCACTCGTACAAGGGTTAGTTTTCAGGTTGCAATGTCAAGACTTGGGGGTACTACCGTTGAATTAAACCCCAGTACTTCACAAATTGGAAGGGGCGAACCAATTAAAGATACTGCAAGAGTATTAAGTAGATATTGCGATGTTCTCGCGATAAGAACCTTCAAACAATCTGATTTAGATGAGTATGCAAAATGGTCTTGTAAGCCAGTTATTAACGCTCTTACTGATTTAGAACATCCTTGCCAAGCTTTGGCTGATTACATGACCATTAAAGAGGAATTTGTTGATTTTAAAAATGTGGTCTTGACTTTTATAGGTGATGGAAATAATGTTGCTAACTCTCTCATTTTATATGGAGCTTTATTAGGGATAGAAATTAGAGTTGCGTGCCCTAAAGGATATGAACCCAATAATGTAGTAATCAATAGTGCCAAAAAAATATATAAGAATAAAAATTTATTAAAAATTACTAATGATCCTATTACTGCTGTCCAAGGGGCAAATGTTTTATACACAGATGTTTGGTCATCAATGGGGGAAGAAAATCAAAAAGAAGAAAAAGATAAAGACTTTCTTGGATTTACCATAGATAATAGTTTAGTGAGAAATGCTGATAAAGATGCGATTGTCCTTCATTGCCTTCCTGCTTATAGGTCAAAAGAGATAACTGATGATGTAATTGAAAGTAAAAAAAGTAGAATTTTTGAACAATCTGAAAATAGAATGCATGTACAGCAAGCTCTTTTATCCTGCCTTCTTTCTTGAAAATATTGCATAAATTACATAAAAGAGGTACAAATGTATTAGTACACATTTGTTTTCGTGGAAAATTTTTCTGAGGGAGCTCTTTCAGATGCTCAAAATGAGCTTTATCAATGGATAAAAGATTATTTGAAAGAATTTCAACATAGTCCATCTATAAGGCAAATGATGAAAGCTATGGGGCTTAAATCACCTGCTCCAATACAAAGTCGCTTAAGACATTTGCAAGAAAAAGGATACATATCATGGCAGGAAGGAAAAGCAAGAACACTTCAAATAGTAGGAGATATGCTAAGTGGAATTCCTATAATGGGATCAGTTGCAGCTGGAGGGTTAATTGAAACTTTTGCTGATGTTAGTGAGAATTTAGACTTATCAGAAGTATTAAAGAAAAAAGATGTTTTTGCTCTTACAGTTAACGGCGATTCAATGATTGATGCCTTTATTGCACATGGAGATATGGTTTTAATGGAACCCATTAAAGACTCATATTCACTCAAAAATGGAACTATTGTTAGTGCAATGGTCCCTGGCTTAGGAACCACATTAAAATATTTTGTTAAAAAAGGGGAAAAGATTTTCTTAGAAGCTGCAAATCCAGCATATGAACCAATCGAATTAAATTTAAATGAAGTTATTTTTCAAGGA
>QCDL01000019.1 GCA_003280915.1 Prochlorococcus sp. AG-355-I04
TTGATATTTTTTCAGTTTCTCCGTAATGCAAAACTGGCCATTCCTTTTGTGAAAAAAGTATTTCAATAATTTGCCTGTAAGATTCTCCTTTATTGTTTTTAAGATTTAAGATTGGTTCATAAATAAGATCTTCTTTTTTTATAGACAAATTATTTACTTTTAAAAATCCATATAAAAAATCATGCTTTTCATCTGGATTTGACTCAATATCAAATATATAAAATCCCGAACATATTTTTTCTAATAGATCTTCCGTATTATTTTGATTAGAAATGAAATATGGTTTTCCAGATATATATGCTTGTGCTTGCTTTACAAATATGGATGCTTTTTCATACTTCTGATCTTTGAATGTAGATAATTTCTCTCCAAGTTGTTTTTCGCTATACGAAGCCAATGTTTGAGTATTATTTATTCCATTTGCTTTGAGTAACGAGGCTGTTTTGGACCCTATTCCATCTATATCTGTTAGATATCCATTTTCTTTTGCTTCTTTGTCACAAAATTTTTGCCAAGAACAAATAGTACATTTTTTTCTATCTTGAGTTATTTCTGGTATAGATCCCTCCAAGCATTCATTCAAATTTAATAAAACATTTAAAACTTTTTTTCTTAATTTTTTATTTAAATAAATTTCTTCAACTTTTACTTTTTTATAAAAAGTTGAAATTACTAATCCTTTCTCAATTTTAGATTCTTGAAAAGATTCCAAAAGTATAGAACAAAAAGCTAAGTCGAATAAATGTTCTTTAGTTGTTTTGTGACCTAACTTATAAACAGCGGGTAAATATTTATATTGTCCCCATTTACTTTTACCTTTAGTCTTTAAAAGTAATTGTGGCAGTATCTCTGCATTTATATTTTGGAAAAGCTTTCCTTTGATTTTTAATCCAATTACCCCTTGATAACCATTTTCACAGGCTTTTAATCCTTTATATATTTCGCCATTACAAAATTCAGAGAAAATTTGAAACTGATTAATTTTATCTATAGCTTTATGGGGAGACCAAACTTCATAAGATTTTTTACCCTTAAAATCGAGCCATGCTTTTCTTTTGCATCTTGTAAAACTTTTTAAATGAAGAGAATTCAAATTATTTTTTAAGGGCGGTTTTAAAATTTACTCATATAAATTAGTATAGATAATTAAAAGAAATCAAGGAAATTTGAAATTTGAAAGCTGATAAATTAGATAAGATAAAATTTGGAACTGATGGTTGGAGAGGAATTATTGGTTTTGACTTTAACCTGTCCAATCTTTCAAGAGTTGTTGTCGCTGCATGTCAGGAGTTGCATTATCAATACTATAAAGAAGTTAATTCAAAGAAAATTATTATTGGATATGATCGTAGATTTATGGCATGTGAATTCGCCAAGCAAATAGTGCCTTTTGTAAGAGGATGTGGTTTCGAACCGATCTTATCTGATAGCTTCGTTACAACACCCTCTTGTAGTTTTTATGCCAAAGAAGTCGGTTGTCTTGGAGCGTTAGTAATTACAGCAAGTCATAATCCATATAATTGGCTAGGTCTGAAAATAAAGAGCTTTAATGGATGTTCTGTTGACGAATCTTTTACAAGTGAAGTTGAAAAAAGATTAATGCTTGGAAATTCAATTGAAAAAATAGATGGTATTAATCAATTGGTAGATATTAAGAAATTTCATTTAGATAGAATTAAATCTCTTTTTGATATTGACTATATTTCCAAGAGATTAAAAAAAATGAAATTGAGAATTTTTGTAGATTCTATGCATGGTTCAGCTGCAAATTGTATGGCTGAGATTTTTGCTTCTAATGATTTAGGAGTTATTTCAGAAATCAGGAAAGATGCTGATCCTTTTTTTGGAGGAAAACCTCCTGAACCTCTTTTGAATTATGCAGATGATCTAAAACAAACACTAATGATAAATTCAACAAATGAAGTGAAAACTTTAGGAATTATATTTGATGGTGATGGTGATAGAATTGCGGCATTTGATGAAAAAGGAAGATATTCTAGTACTCAAGATTTACTCCCATACTTTATTAGCTATTTGGGCGAAATTAAAAAAAATTCTTATCCAGTTTTAAAGACTGTTAGTGGTTCAGATATTATTAAAAACATATCAGAGAGTCAAAATAGAGATGTTTTTGAACTTCCAGTTGGCTTTAAATATATTGCTGAAAAAATGATTAAAGAACAAATATTTATTGGAGGAGAGGAATCTGGGGGAGTTGGTTTTGGTGACTTTATGCCTGAAAGAGATGCTCTATATGCAGCGATGGTTTTATTAAATGGAATCGCTGAAAAATCTCAATATTTATATGAAACCTTAGATGAAATTCAAGAAGATTTTGGGCCAAGTTTTTATAAAAGAATTGATATTAAATTTCCAAATCAGTCTGAAAAAAATAACGTAAAAGAATTTATTATAGATAATATTCCTGAGAATATTAATAATCACAAGTTAAAAAGTATCTCAAAGATCGATGGAATAAAGTTGAGAATTGATAAAAATTTTTGGCTTCTTTTTAGGTTTTCAGGAACTGAACCTCTTTTAAGGTTATATTGTGAAGCACCAAAAGAATCTCATTTAATTGAGGTATTAGAGTGGGGTAAAGAATTTATAAATTTGGCAGGAAAATAAGGATGAAAAATTTATTTTTAGCAAGTAAGAATCAAGGTAAAATCGAAGAATATAAGAAATTGCTTGCTGGAGTTAAGTGTAAATTGTTACTCCAGCCAGAAACATTAGAAGTTGAAGAGGATGGACTGACATTTAGAGATAATGCATTTAAAAAAGCGAGTGAAGTTTCGAGAAAAACGAATAATTTTTCAATAGCAGATGATTCAGGAATTTGTATTGAAGCACTAGGTGGTAAGCCTGGCATTTACTCATCTAGATATGCAGACAATGATCAGAAGAGAATTGAACGAGTTTTAAGAGAACTTGATGGAGTTCAAAATAGAAGTGCTTTCTTTATTGCAAATATTTGTGTTTGTTCCCCAAATGGTGAAGTGATTATTGAATCTGAGGCCAAATGTCATGGCAATATTATTTTAAACCCCAGAGGAAAAAGTGGTTTTGGGTATGACCCAATTTTTGAGGAGAGTTCTACCAGATTAACTTTCGCTGAAATGAATAATGATATCAAAGACTCTTGTAGTCATAGAGGTAAAGCATTAAAAAAAATTATTCCAGATTTAATTGAAATTTTTTCTTAAATTCAATTAACCCAAGATCCATGAAGGCCATGAGGAATTGAAATGGGTAATTCATAAACAGCTAATTCTTTTAAGTCTTTTGCATCTAATATCACTAAATCACTTCCTCTTCTTTCTCCGTTCCATAGAAGTATAAATAAAAAACCTTCATCTTCTTTTGAAGAGTTTTCTGATGGAACCATAATTGGTTCACTAACAAATCCACTTGGACCTGCTGACCAAAAAATCTCTTCCTTAGAAGTTAAATTTATTTTTTTTATTGCTTGAAGTGGAGCGTTACCTTGCTTTTGAGATGTGCTTGCCATCCAACTAAAAGTTGCTTTTAATCCTAAGTTTTTAGGATTAACAACAGCAAATTCACAACATTGTTCACTGAAAGTTTCAAGTTCACAAGTTTTTGTCTTTAGATCGATAATTGATCTTTTCAGTTTTCCTTCTGGATATTTATCAAAGTCAATATCCCTAAAATTCTCGTCTGGACCAACTGATGGGAAATCATCATAAAAAATACTATCTATTACGATTTTGGAATCTTTTTCAAATGCGTTTACATGATGAAAAACGAATCCTTCTGGAGCATCTATTGTTAGAGGAGGCTGTCCTCTAAATAATCCACTTTCTCTAGGGATGATAAAAAACTTTGCCTTTTTATTTGGGTTTGACTTTAGACATTGTGCTGCTCCTCTTTGACCCATTACAAATGGAAGAGGATTGAAATCAATAGCATTCTGTAAAAATATTGCCCAATTAGTTGTAATTGCAAAATCATGAAGGAATGCAAAGCCATTAAAGGTATCTTTTCTATCAAAAATAAGCTCTCCAGAATTTGTACCAGCATTATCAAATTCCATTAATCTAATGGTACTTTTTGGTCCGGTTTGTACTCCAAAAGTGACTAAAAGTTCTGAAGATGCATTTGAGTTTAGGTCTGTTTTGGGATGAGCACTGAATGCTTCGTTAGGCTTGAGAACTCCTTTTAATGTTGTTAAACCAATAGTTTCAAGACTATCGGGATCCATAGCATGTGGACCTGCTGCTTCCCATAGTGCGAGGATTTCATCTCCTAATTTAATGACATGTGTATTAGCGATATTCTTGAATTTTAGATCTAATGCATTATTTAAAATTCCTCCATTTTTTTGTGTTCCAAAAACACCTCTATAAATAAATTTATCTATTTTTTCTTCTTCTAAATAGCCTTTAGTTTTAACAAATTTATTTGTTAAGAATGGCTGACCATTTTCGAATTTTATGGATGTTATCATCCCATCACCATCAAATGGATGATGAACCCATTGTCCACCTCTCTCTAATATTCCTGGTCCATTTCTTAATAATGTTCCATTTAAATTTTTAATATTATTACCTTTGCTAATTTTTAGAGGCTCTTTAGTTAGCTCCTTTTCTACATTTTGATAAGCACTTGACCAATCTTCTTTTTTGTAAATATTAAATTTATCAATTTTTTTTTCTTGTAAATTAGTCACAACGAAATAATCACTTTATCTATTTTCGCCAAAAATCAACTGAATTGTGGCTGATTCGAAAAAATTCCTATTTTACTGTTTTTCTAACATTCCTTTACTGCTTGGAATTGAATCAGATCTTCTTGGATCTATCTCAGTAGCCATTCTCATCGCCCTTGAAAAAGCTTTAAAGCACGCCTCAACTATGTGATGTGAATTACTGCCTCGTATTTGATTAATATGCAGAGTAATACCGCTGTTATTGACAAAGGCAATAAAAAACTCTCTTACTAGTTCAGTATCATAATTTCCTATTCTAGGGGCTTTTAGTTGCAGATCATAAGATAGATGCGGTCTGCCCGAGCAGTCTAAAGTGACTTGAACTAATGCTTCATCTAATGGGGCAAAGAAATGTCCAAATCTGCTTATTCCTTTTCTTTCACCCAAGGCTTTTGAAAATGCTTTGCCTAATGCGATTCCTACATCTTCATTTGTATGATGATCATCAATATGGGTATCTCCAATTGCTTTTATTTTTAAATCGAATAAACCATGACTGGATATTTGATGAAGCATATGATCTAAGAATGGTATCCCAGTATCAATCTCAGAAATTCTATTTCCATCTAAGTTTATAAATACAGAAATATCTGTTTCATTTGTTTTTCTTTTTATTTCAGATTGCCTTAGAGATGACATTTTTATGCAAAAAACTTAGTTTACATTCCATTAATGCAGTAACCCGCATCAACATAAATTGTTTGGCCTGAAATGCCGCTAGAGAGATCACTTAATAAAAAAGCAGCTGTATTACCTACTTCTGTTTGAGTGACTGTTCTGCGTAAAGGAGCCTTTTCTTCAACATTGTGAATCATATCTAAAATGCCACCTATAGCAGAACTGGCAAGTGTTCTTATAGGCCCAGCACTTATTGCGTTAACTCTGACTTGTTTTTCGGGACCAAGTTCTGCAGAAAGATATCTTACTGAAGCTTCTAAAGCTGCTTTAGCAACTCCCATCACGTTATAGTTAGGAATAGCCCTTTCTGAACCTAAATAAGTTAACGAGACAACTCCAGCACCATCACTAAAAAGTGGTTTTGCTGCTTTACATAAAGGCGCTAACGAATACGCACTTATATTAAGAGCCCTATCAAAACCCTCTGAAGTGGTAGCACTATAATCTCCAATCAATTCATCACGTCCTGCAAATGCTAGGCAGTGAACTAATCCGTCAATTTGTCCCCAATTATCTTTTATATTTTTAAAAATTTCTTCAATTTGAGCTGGATTTTGAACATCAAGAGGCAAAAATAAAGATGGGTTTAAAGGTTCAGTTAGTTCTCTAACTTTAGACTCGAATCTTCCCTTATCATCAGGCAAATATGTGATTCCAAGTTCTGCACCAGCTTTTGAAAGTTGTTGAGCGATACCCCATGCTATTGAACGATTGTTGGCAATTCCCGTAACAAGAATTTTTTTGCCAGTTAGATTTAGAAGCATTTTGTTTATTATTTCTATTATTCTCCTATATAAAAGTACCTATCTTTACGGATTACTGCAAAATATACAATAATTTTCAAATATCAAAGAATTTTTAACTTGAACATGGTAAGAACAAATTCTATGGTTTTGGAATTAGGTTTTCAATTACCGAATTTCGAAATGTTAAATGCTAATTCTTCAAAAAATGAATATTTTAATTCTCATAATCTAGATAGTCGGCATTTACTTTTAATGTTTATTTGTGCCCATTGCCCATTTGTTAAATATATTGAGAATCAAATTTTTACCTTAAGTAAAGAAATTGAAAATACAGTTCAAACAGTTGCAATTTCTAGTAATGATATTGCCACTCATCCTTCAGATTCTCCTAAAAATTTGAGATTACAAGCACAAGGACAGGGATGGAGTTTTCCTTATCTATATGATGAAAATCAAAAGTTTGCTAAGAAATTAAAAGCGGCTTGCACCCCAGATTTTTATCTTTTTTCAAATGAAGGAGATGGTGATTTTTTATTGTATTATCATGGCCAATTAGACGATAGTAGACCAGGTAATAATATCCCTCTATCTGGAAAAGATTTGCGCTCTGCCGTAAAAGATTTGAATCAAGATAATTCTTATCCTTCAAATCAGATGCCTTCTTTAGGTTGTAATATAAAATGGACTCCTGGTAAAGAACCAAGTTGGTTTAAATAAATTAAAAATTTTTTTACCCATAGAAATATGGTTTAGGGTTAATATATTTACTATGCAGATACCTCCATTTACTTTAGATAGGCAGTTTCAAGAAATTGGCTCTGAAATTGAGAGTGAGGTTTCTAGAATTTTAAAAGGGGGCCAGTATATTGGAGGACAAGAAATTGCCAAATTTGAGGAGAGTTTTTCAAATCTGATTGGTGTTGAAAATACTATTGGATGTAATAGTGGAACTGATGCTTTAGTATTAGCTTTGCGCGCATTAGATATTGGTGTGGGTGATGAAGTTATTACCTCATCTTTTAGCTTTTTTGCAACTGCAGAGGCTATTAGTGCAGTTGGTGCTAATCCTGTTTTGGTAGATATAGATCCAGAAACTTATCTCATTAATACTGAACTAATAGAACAAGAAATAAATTCTAATACCAAGGCAATTATGCCAGTTCATCTATTTGGTAATGCAGTGAATATGACCGTAATAAAATCTTTGGCCAAGAAATATGACTTAAAAGTAATCGAAGATTGTGCTCAGGCAACATGCACAATGTGGGAAACTTCCAAAGTTGGTAGTATCGGTGATATAGGCTGTTTTAGCTTTTTCCCTACTAAAAATTTAGGAGCTGCTGGAGATGGTGGAGCAGTAACAACTTCAGATCAGAAGATTGCAAAAAAAATTAGAGAACTGGCTGTTCATGGCAGCCCAATAAGATATCATCATACTCAAATTGGATATAACAGCAGACTTGATACCATGCAAGCTGCCATATTAAACATTAAAATTAAATATATTTCTAAGTGGATTAATAATCGCCAAAAAATTGCTAAAAATTATCTTGATTTATTAGAAAAAAATCCATTTATTAGTTTACCAAAAATTAGCTCTGATTCAATTTCCCATTCTTGGAATCAATTTGTAATCAAATTAAGAAACGATAAATATTTTTTAAATGAAGATTTTTCAAATTTATTTGATACTGATTGCAAAAAATACTATTCCTTAAGGAATTTGGTAAAACAACAACTTTTTGAAAAAGGCATTAATTCAATTATTTATTATCCAATTCCAATACATGCACAAATAGCTTACAAAAATAAAAATTTTTCTAGAACAAAACTCATTACTACAGAGAGAATTTGTACAGAAGTTCTTAGTCTTCCAATGTTTCCTGAAATTTCTTATGAAGAGCAAGTTTATGTAGCAGAAAATTTAAATAAAGTTTTAAAGAATTGTATAGAGGAAATTCAAATTTCAGCATAAAGTGATTTAAATAATCTTTGTTGTATGTTGTGATTGACAATAGGGCTTGAATAATTATTTTTTTCTAAATTAGATATCTCCCCATTTAATAATTCTAAATTTGACACTTTAGATAATTCGGGAATCCAATATTTTATATATTCGCAAATAGGATCAAATTTTTTTGCTTGAGTATATGGATTAAAAATTCTAAGTGGTTTAGGATCTATACCGCTGCTAGCGCTCCACTGCCATCCCCCATTATTTGCAGCTAAATCTCCATCAACCAAAGTATCCATAAATTTTTTCTCGCCCATTTGCCAATTGCATATAAGATCTTTGACCAGAAATGAAGCGACAATCATCCTACATCTGTTATGCATCCAGCCAGTACTATTTAGTTGACGCATTGCAGCATCAACTATAGGTACTCCTGTCTCTCCGTTGCTCCAATGCTGAAACCATTCATTATTGTTTTGCCATGGAAAGTGATCCCATTTTTTTCTATATGGACCTTTCTCTAGCTCTGGGAAATGGAATAAGCAATGTTGATAAAATTCACGCCAAACAAGTTCTTTTTGCCAAGTTTCAATTGATAGATAATTTCCTTGATTTGCAAAATCTGAATTTAAATTTAATGTGGCGTTCCAGATTTTTCTAATGCTAATGGTGCCGAATCTGAGAGATGCACTTAGAAAAGATGTCCCCGTATGGGAAGGAAAATCTCGTGCAGAATTATAAGAATATATTTTTTTTTCGTTAATGAAGTTTTCTAATAATGTTTCTGCAGCATTCTCTCCAGGTCTACATGGACAAATATTTGAACCAGGAAATTTAATATTTTTGATAAATTTCTCTAGAACCGAATCAGATGACTTTATTGTTTTATTTTCTTTAAGTTTATTATCTATATCTTTAAACTGGAAAACAACTTTATCTTGGTTATATGGACCTAAAAAATTCATTTTTGATTTAAGGTTTTTATAAAAAGGCCCATAAACTGAATAAGGTTTATTATTTCCGGAAAATATTTTTAAAGGTTCTACTAATAAGTGATCCCAAGTTTCAATAACTTGAATGTTTTGTTCTTTTAAATTTTTTTTTATTTGTAAATCGCGTTTAATCTCATAAGGTTCAATTGATCTATTCCAAAAAACAAATTTAGCATCTATTTTCTTTGCTAATTGAGGAATTATTAATACTGGATCTCCTTCTTTCATAACTAATCTACTACCCATTTTTTTCCAGTTATTACCTAATTCTTGAAGCGAATTTCCTAGAAACCAAGCTCTTGAACTTGCATTGAAATCGTGTGAGTAATTTGTATCAAATATATAAGTTGAAGTAATAGCATTTGATAATGAAAATGCTTTGATTAAAGCTTGATTATCAAATATTCTTAAATCCTTTCTATGCCAAAAAAGTATTCTAGGTTTATTCATAATTTATCTAAAAATTGTTTAGCTCTGAACCAAGCTGTAACGGTTTTTGCGTCAAGAATTTCATCTCCACTAGAAATAAGATCATCTAGTTCGTCGGGATCTAAAGTTAAAACTTCTATATCTTCATCTAAATCTCCCTTAACCTCGGAATTTAGTTTGCTCAAATCACGCGCTAAAAATAAATGAATTTCTTCATCTGCATAACCAGGAGCAGGGACAAGAGTTCCTAGTTCGTCCCATTTGTTTGCACTAAATCCAGTCTCTTCTTGTATTTCTCTTTGAATTGAATTAAAAGGTGTTTCGCCTATTTCCAATGTACCTGCTGGAAATTCTAATAAATATCTAGAAATGGCAAATCTATATTGCCTAAGAATGATAACTTTATTGTCTTTTGTAATAGGTACGGCTAGGGCTGCACCAGGATGCTTAATATATCCGTATTCCCCTTCATGTCCATTAGGAAGCTCAATTCTATTTATTTCGAAAGTAAATTTTTTAGATTTTAACTCAGATATTTTTTCTTTAAAAATTGATTTTTTAATAAGGTTTTTATTGCCCATAACTTTTAAATAAAAACAGCCTAACAGTTATTTTTTGGATTTGTAATTCATTTATATAGACCATTTTGGGTCATCCAACTTTTTGATTTTTTGGCTTCTACTTAAGATCTCAGATAATGGAGTAATAACGAAATTACGATTCATGAATCTAGGGTGAGGTAATGTTAATTCTTCTTCAATCATATAAAAATCTTCCCACCAGAGAATATCTAAATCGAGACATCTTGATAGCCATTTCTTACCCTTTGGTGTCTTTTCTCGCCCGAAAAATCTCTCTAACTTTTTTAGCTCTTTTAAAAGTAATTTCGCTTTTTTATTTGATGGTTTTGGGAAAGAATTACTTTTTATAAGCAATAAGGTATTTAAATAATTTGGCTGGTCATTTTCAACTCCATGAGGTAAAGTCTCATAAATTGAAGACCAAAAAAAGTTTGCGTAAAATTTTCTGTTCTCTTCTTTTTTTTTGTTGAAATGATCTCCCCACTCATTTATTATTTCTTCTATTTTTGGTTTGCAAATTAATAGCGATTCAAGAGGACTTCCGAATTTACTGTCAATATTTGCTCCGAGGGATATACATAGTCCATTTTTGATATTAAGATTTGATAATTCCACTACAAAAAAGAAAGTTATTGGATAAATTCTATATCAGGCATTTTTAAAGTGATTTTGAACCCCGAGCTAAAAGAAAAAGGAGAAATAAAAGATTTAATGAAGTCGAAGGATTCTTTTAGAGCTTTCCCTTTGGCGGCAATTACAGGTCATAGCTTATTGAAATTATCTTTGCTTTTGGCAGCAGTGGATCCTAGTTTAGGAGGAGTTATTATCGCAGGGGGAAGAGGTACTGGTAAGTCAGTATTGGCAAGGGGGCTGCATACTTTACTTCCTCCTATAGAGGTAATAGATAATGAATCAATACTTGAAAAATTAACTAAGTGCAATAGTAATACCTCATTAAGACCTATTGGTAGGAATCTAGATCCAGATAAACCAGACGAATGGGATATTAGTACTAATAAATTATTAGAGGAGGTAATTGGAAGCGATTATTTGAATAAAATTGAAGAAATTCCAAAAAAAGTAAGAGAGGCACCATTTATTCAAGTCCCCATTGGGATTACTGAAGACAGACTTGTCGGATCAATTGACGTCGCTGCTTCATTAAGTACGGGGGAACAAGTTTTTCAGCCTGGAATTTTGGCAGAGGCGCATAGAGGTGTTCTTTATGTGGACGACATAAATTTATTGGATGATGGTATTGTAAATTTAATTCTTGAAGCTACAGGAAGAGAGAAAAATAATATTGAAAGAGATGGTTTAAGCCTTTCTCATCCTTGTAATTCACTTTTAATAGCAACTTATAATCCTGAAGAAGGTGCTTTAAGAGATCATGTTTTAGATCGTTTTGCTATTGTACTTTCCGCAGATCAATCTATTGATAATGCTCAAAGAGTTGAGATTACAAAATCTGTTTTATTCCACGCAGAAAATAATATTAAATTTTCAGAAAAATGGTCGGAAGCATCCGATAATTTATCTACTCAATTAATTTTGGCAAGGCAATGGTTAAAGGATGTCAAGATAACAAAAGAGCAAATAACCTATTTAGTGAATGAAGCTCTTAGAGGC
>QCDL01000020.1 GCA_003280915.1 Prochlorococcus sp. AG-355-I04
CAGGTGTAGATTTAGACGAAACTATTATTCAATCAATAACCAAAAAACTATCTCAAGGAGAAATTAATATAAAACAAGTTGATTCTGCTTTTAAAAAAGGTGATGATTCTACTGAAGAAAAAATTGACGGTCCAATACCCCCATGGATAAGGTAATTTTTTAAACAGAATTTTCTATTAATAAATTTTTAATTAATATTTTTTCTTTGAAATTAAGCTTTTTTATAAAAAGAAGTAAGAATTTTTTATTACAACAATAGAAAAGCAAAAATTTTATCTTATGAAATTTAATTATCTATTATCGAATTGGCAGATTCTTTCCCCCACCAATCAAGCCAATTTGGAAGAGAACCCTCAGATGTTTTTTCAGCCGTGACCAAATTTATTATTAATGAATAAATAATATTTCCAGAATTAGTATTTTCTCTTGATACCTTTAATTCATTTCCACCGTATTCTGGTGCACATTCTCCACTAACACCTGTATAAGAAAAAGAAAATTTGTTTTCCTTGAAAACTCCTAAACTAATTTCATTTTCTGGTTTAGAGTATGCAGGACTTAGCTCGCCATTGATCAGTCCTATTTTACATTCCTGGGCAGCTCTTAATAGATACTTTTCAGCCATTAAAACTTCTATAAATTCAACGGCAGGTCTAAAACTTGGAACTAATATACTTGCGAGAATCCCTATAATAGCTATAACAATCACCATTTCATTAATTGAATATCCAAGTTGTTTAGAAGTTCTCAACTTTTTAAAAGGGTATATTTTTTGAATCTTTGTGAGTTTCATATTAATTTAAATATATTAAATTAATTAGCTTAATTATCTAAATATAATTTAAAGGATTTTCTTAAAAATCTCAAAAATTATTTAGCAGTTTCAATAAATAAAAACAGTAAAAAATAGTATATTGTCATGTTTTCCAAAAATTACTATTATTAATAATAGAGAAAATCCACCTTAAATATGGCAAACTCTTTTTATCATAATCTTTTATCTCCAAAAATAAGGTTTGAAAAAATAAAAAGTCTTTCTTCAATAAAGCAATTAAAAGATGAAGAAGGTTTTACACTCGTAGAACTTATAGTTGTGGTCATGATGATAGGAATCCTTTCATCGATTGCGATTCCCCAATTTATGACTGCTGCTGATAAAGCAAAACAAAAAGAGGCGACTGGTATAGTTTCTGCTTTAGTTAAAGCAGCTACTGCATATCAAACTGAATATGGGGTTTTACCTGTAGATGCCGAAGAACTTTCAGAATACGCAAAATTCCAAGAATGTAATGCAGGGGATGTGGCAACTCGAGGTGGTGCAGCTTGCAAAGATGAAGGATCAAGTGGAACTACAGTTATAAGAGCTGTTCCTGCTGCCGCTAAAGCCTTCTATACAACTTCAGGCAATTACTATGTAACTTTTACTTCTGAAGATAATGAAGATGCCGATGGGAATCCACTTTTTACAGTTTTAGCAAATCCCAACGGTAGACCTTATGCAGATAATGGCAGTGCAGTAACTGGATGTTACAACCCAGTGGCTGCAGTCTCTGAAGTATATGAATACACTGCTAAACAGGCTGACAAAGGTCAAAAAACTTACAGATTATGCTAATCAGCCTGAATTATAAATTTTTTTAATTAATATTTTTAGTATTTAATTAATAAGAACTCAATTAAAGATGAGTTTTAAGACTGATAATAGAAAAAAAAAATCCATTACTAAAAATTTAGGTTTTGCCATACCTCAAATTTTAATACTAGGTATTGCAATTGCTGTTGGGGTCAGTGGGCTAATGGCTGCATCTATTTTAGGTTTAACTGGTTCAAGAATTACAAGACAAGAACTACTTGCTAAAGCTGCATCCTATTCCGGCATTACTAAACTAAGATCATTATTGAATGATAATACCCAAGGTAGATTATTTAATTATTTTTGGTTAGTAGATAATTGCTCAGACAAATCGTCAGAATGTGATTCACTAAATATTTCTGATCCAACAAATCAATATTGGGCAGATGATAGTTGGTGTAATGATGAAGAGAATTGTAATGGAAGGCAAAAAGCACCCGTTTGTACTCCAAATGACGATTATTCTTGGACAAATGAAAAGCAAATAGTTGAAAATCTTTTTAGTAGTACTAATTATGTAGGAAATACACTTAATAATTCAGAAAGAGATTTTGATCAGGCATTCAATATAATTTCTACAAAATATGTTGGGACCGAAGACTCTGGAATTAATTCAATTTTGATAGAGGGTTTGTCAATTCCAAAAAATAGCAATAAAATTTCTGGTTCAAATAAATTAAGAGTAAATATAAAGGTGAATAGTGAGACTTCAGAATCTGGATTTGGATTTTTCTCGGCTGGGGAAGATAATGCTGATAAAACAGATTCTTTATTTATAGGAAATCTCGATATTACTCCTTTTAATACTGCAAGAGGGTCAATAATTTGGAGAATGAATATTGATGATATAAACCAATGTGGAGATTTTCAAAAAATGGCTAACGCAGAAAATGCGTCATTACCAAGAAATAACAATGGAGGAATTTGGATTCAACCAATAAATTTGCCAAAACAACCAAGGTTAAAAAAAGTAATTGATATTGGGACATTAATATGTACAAAGAAAAAGTATGAAGAAATTAATTCGAATTGTAAATTAAGCGCTGGTGATTCACCTCAAAAAACATACAGAATTTATTCACTTTTTTCAAAAGGGGTTGGTTCAAAATTTGAAGTATCAACAACAGATGAATCTAAAATCATTTTAGAAATTATGGGAGATATTGATATTAGTAATGGAGGAATTTTTTGTCACAAAAATGGTTCTGAATCTTGCGGCACTGGTAAGCCTGAAAATCTAACTATATTGTTTAAGCAAAAAAATAATCCTAAAGAAAATAAACTTGTATGTAATAAAGAAAATAATTATGGGGGAGTGAAATTTAAAAATAATTATATTTATACAAATATTGGTTATCCAATCGACAATGATCGACTACCTGGCCATAGCTTTCTTATTGATAAAACTGGAGAAAGTTACCAAGAAAAATTTGGGGCGTTTATTTATGGACCAAAAACAACTTTTATTTCAGTAAATCAAAAAAACAGATGGATTCAAGATATTAATACTTCAAATCCTAATAATACCGGAATGATAATTACCTCAAGAGGCTCATATGGTTATATTTTAAATAATGTAAATAAATCAGTTGAGGGGAATATTACTAATTTAATTTTAGATTCAGATCTAACACTGATTCCTTATGGCGGATATCAGGAAAATGGTAATAATCTAGAAATAATAGGTATTGGTCAAAAAGTTAGCGAGATGCCTTCGGGTTCACAATTTAGTTCTACAAATAATGATGTGTTTCTAATTTTTGATAATTCAACTTCAAACTATCATTTGAGAAGTTTTCAAGTGAATAATGTTAATCGATTAAATAGTTCAAATCTTCAATACGGATATCCAAGATCTTTTGCCATACTAGATAGCAAAAACAGCCTTAATGATATTAATCTTGGAAATAGTTTGGATGAAAACGCACTCGCGAATAATTGGTTAAACGCATTTGGTATAGATGTAATAGAACAAAGTGAAAATTATGAAAGAAATTTTTCAGGTGCAGTTTGGGTAAAGAATTTATGCTTTGATGCTACTGGGGATAAAACTTGGCAATTTTCAAAAGAATTTGTGGATAAATTAGTAACTTGGCATGGTAGTAATTTTAATTGGGGAATAAAATATTATCGAGGAAAGTCGATCATTTTATGGGATACATTGAGAGACTTTAAATCTAATTAAATGAAAAAAAAAAGGATTTTAAGATTACTATTTGAAAAATCTAAACCACTTGAAAATGGCTTTGGATTAGTCGATGCTATTTTAAGTCTAACCTTGCTAGCTGGGATAATTACATATGGAGTCTATTTTTCATCTTTGAGACTAAGTACAGTTCATTCATCTAATCTTATTCGTTCTATAAATAAGGAAATTGAGCGAGATATTGAAAGATTGAAGTTAGATTTATGGAGTCTTTTTTATAATAAAGATGAAGGTAAATATGAATTTTCTGATTATGAATGTTCTGATATTGCTTTAAATATAATTAATCTACCTAGTTGGAATACTCAATCAAATTCAACAGAACAATTAAGTCAATCTTGGCGTCCTGGAGAAGAAAGAAGCAAAGTATTTAGCGGGAATAAAGTTTTAATTACTAGAGAGCTTTTGGTTTCTTCTCCCGTTAATGATCAAAATCTTAATACCTCAATTGGAACTCTTAATTATAGAGTTGAATGGGGCTTAGAAAATAAGCACTGGTTAAGTATTGATCTTGGAGCAGAAGCACATAGTTGGTGTAAACAAAATATTTAGAATAAATATGAAAGATTTCAAGCTTAAAATAAAAAATGATTTCGCAGGATTTACTCTTATAGAGATAATCATTGCAATAGGAATGAGCAGTTTGCTTACTGGTTTAATGCTCCCTAGTTTTCTTAATTTGATTAGAACAGAAAAAGTGAATTCTTATACAAGAGAATTAAAAGAATTTTTTCGAGTAGTAAAACTTGATTCCAGAAGATGGGGTACAAGTTGTCAAGTCAATATAAATTCAATACCACATAATGGAGTTGCAAACGATAAAAATTATTATGGTTACGAAGTAACCTGTAGTGAGAGTCCAAATTCAATTGAAAATCTCGCACCTGCTATAAATAATTCCATTTTCCAGGTTGTTAACAAAGAGTTTTTAATAACTCCCAACGGAAGAATAAGTTCGGATCAATCTATTGTTATTGTAATTGGATCTAAGTTTCATAAATCAGGCGTAAAGATATTAAATTGTCTCGTTATCCAGTCTCCCACAGGACATATAGTAAAAGGTAAATTTTTACAAAATGATTGGATTTCTAATAATATGAATGTAAGCCAAAAAGATAATAATAATATTCTTAGTCCAGAAAAATGCAAATTTTCTTAAATTATGAATTTCAAAGAACCAATTAAGAATGGATTTTCCATAATTGAGCTTATTATTGCTGGAGCAATTTCAATAACAGCAATAAGTGTTGGTTTTTCTTTATTACAAATTGCACTAAAAGGGAACAAAATAGATGAAACTCAAATGGGTCTTAATGGGAGAATTAATGATACTCTTGATTTTATTTTAGATGAAGTAAAAGCAAGTAAAAGAATTATTGAAAACGAAGCAGAAATTACTCAATTAAATCAAAACTGTACATTTCCAAATAACAGCGAATTCCTTTTTGGTATTAGTCTTCCAGATCAAGCATTAGTAAGAAGTGACTATGCTCCAGAGGGGGATCAATTTAGCTTAAATCAAGTTGAGTGTCCAATAGTTTACTCATTAAGACCTAGTTTAAGTACTGAAAAATCCCCTTATGCCTTAATAAGATATGGTCCACAATATAATGAAAGTGGTTATTATATTTCGCCATCATATGTACAGTTTCAAGAAACAACATTACTTGATGGAATTACTGAATCCACTAAATATAAAAAAATATCCTGTCCTGCTGAATGGAATCAAATTAAAACTATTAAAGGAATTTCTTTTTGTATAGATAATTTCAAAAAGGCAGTTGAAATTCAAATAGAAGCGAGTGATCCGCAAAGAGGAATTGTAAGTAATGAAATAAGATCAATAGCATCTATTGGTGGTTTTACATCTATACAAGATGAGAATCAAATAAATATGAGTCAGTACAATTTAGGTGATTTAGAAAACTCTTCTTCCTGTTTCAATGAACAATGTTGCTGGATGGGGATTTGTTTAAAATCTAATAAAGTTACCTATATAATAGATAATTCATTCTTTATGAATGAAAATTATCTCCATAATAATGGTCAAATAGTAAATGGAATTTGGCAACCAATTAATGATCCTGAATTAATATCTCCAAGGATAAAAGGTAAGAATTTGTTTGATCACACAATAAGTAGTTTAAAGCAACATATTAACAAGCTTCCATCATCTAATAATGCATCAGAAGCAGATCAAATTTATATGCAAATAATTGCAAATAATGGCTCATCTAATTATTTATTCGAAGATGGCCCGAAGGAATTGACAACTGAAAATAAAATTGCTGCACTTAGTTACTTAAATAATTTAACAGCTGAAGTTCAATCAGAAATAGATCCTTGGGATGATATTTGTAGTGCTTTAGAATCAGAATATATTGGACAAATGATAGTTTTAAGTGCGTGGAAGCCATCAACTATAAACGCATCAACTAATCAGCCATGCGTAGGGCTAAATAATGGTGAGTTTGATGAAATTATTTATGAATATAATCAATTAACTAGAAGTAAATCTGAAACTGGAGCTTTGGTAATTGATACAATATCGCTTTATCATAATTTTTGCGAGACCTCTAAAAATGAATTTAGAAATAACTGGTTAGGATTGCTTTCAAAAGGAGCAGAATCTTATTGCACGCATATCAAATGAATAAACTAAATAAAATAAACAAATTTAAATATGGAATTAAAAAATAATTACTTTATATCCTTAATTAAATTTATGGATGCTTCATTTTGATACTCAAGATTATAATTAGCAATGTTTGATGTTCTATCATCTAGAACTTTTGGAGTCACTAAAATGATTAATTCTCTCTTATCTTTAGAAGACTGTTTTGATCTAAAAAGTCCTCCTAATAAAGGGATATCGCCCAAAATTGGATATTTATAAGTTGTATCAATATCAGTTTCTTGGATGACCCCTGTTAAAACTAATGTCTCCCCATCTTTGATACGTATAGCACCCGTATCAAGTCTCCTATTATTTATTTTGGATACTGAACCACAACCAACAATATTAAAACTACCTGATATGCCAGTAACAATTGGAGTCATTGTAAAAGTAACATAATTATTTTGATCAATACCAAGAATTTTAGCCCCCAATTTTACCCCAACAGTTTCAAAACTATAAGAGCATGAACCTCCTTCGCTTTTGGTGGCATCCACTGGAACTTTATCTCCGATCTCCACAAAACCCTCATTCCCAACTTTTCTTCCAATGCTGCTTCCATCTCCAGCTGATCCTGAAGATTCGCTAAGTAAAAGAGTTGGACTTGCTAAAACCTTGGTAGAACCATTTTCGATACTCGCCTCTAACAATCCAAAAAACGATTTATTTGTAAACTCTCCTCCAGGATTTGTTGTCGGATCTGTTGAACTACCCTCAGGGAAAACTGGCAAAAAGCTACCAAATGCTGACTTTATTTTACCTTGAGTACCTATTATGAATGAGTCATCTAGTTTGCCGCCATAATCTTTCATAGATGAATTTTTATCAGACATATTTACATCAAGGACTTTCACACTTAAAGCAACTTGTTTTTGCTTGACATCTAATTTTTGCAAAAAGCCATTAGCCAAATCAATTAGATACTTTTCGCCAACCATAGTTACAGTTTGAAGGCGCTCATCTGTTGTCGCTATTAAGCCTACTAAAGGACCAATAGTAGCCCCATAAACTTTAACTGATGTCTCAGATTGGTCAGTTGTAGTAGATGAAGTAGAGGCACCCTGTACTGCTTGAGATTGTGAAGCTCCAGAAGTTACTGAAGTAGTAATAGTAAATGTTTTAGTAACACTCGCCCCTAGATTTGCTAAATAATCTGCAGCAGAACTAGCGCTTATCTGATTCAGTTGATAAACATCAGTATCTCTAGTATCAAAAACAGTATTTCTTACATTAGGTCCGACGTAAAGAATATTATTATGTAACTTTGCTTGTAAACCACTTGCTAACAGTAACGAATTAAAAGCTTTTTTATAACTGACATCATTTAATGTCATAGAAATTAATCTCTGATTATCAACATCATTATCTTTATTAGGACTATTCTTTACCCAAACAAATCCATAATTACCTACCTCTGCTAAATATTCAAAAATTGCTTTTGCTTTTGCTTGCTTAAAAACTAATGAGACGGCTGGGCCTTCAATTTCTAATAAATTTGGATTAACTATAGAAGAAGATAATAAATATTGGTTATCTACCAACGCATTATCTTTTGAAAATTCAGTAAATGAAATATTATCTTTTTGGTTAAAAACTCTGTTAGATTTATGATTATTAAAAAATACATTTTCTGCAGAAAAAGCGTTAGCACCAAAAATAGAAGTTAATGCTAAGGTTGAGAATAATTTTCGAAAAGCCTTTCTTTTTAACTGCAAATTATTTATTAAAAGATTAATAATAATGATAGCAATTCTAGCTATAATTTACAAAATTATAGTTTTTGACTTTGGGTTTTTATATTGTAAATTAAACTTATTTATTAAAAGAAGGTATTTTAAAAACTATCTTAGTTTCGACTTTTCCTAAATCAGGATTTTTATTAATAGTATCTATTTCATCATAAGAAACTAAAGGAACACCTTCTTTATTTAAAGGAATAATTATTGAATCCTTATCTTTATTTTTTTTAGAACTTGATTTGATTAGCATTTCTTGAGAATTTATCTCTAAACAGAGTGGAATAAGCATTACATCATATAGTTGAATCTCTTTTAAAAACTCAACAATATCTAAATAATCTGATTTGAAAGTTGCTTCAAAGTAATTATCTTTTAAATATCCTTTTTTAGCTGAATTAGGTTTCTTTTTTACCGACTTAAAATTTTTGGATTTTTTTTGATATGAAGAGGTTTTACATAGTTTTGAATTATCTGCTTTAAATATTGGAGAGAAAGAGTTTATATTGACATTTGTTTTTTTTGAAGTCTCATTTAATAATTGAGCAATAAATAGGATTTGCTGATTTTTGAGAAAAGAAGAATTTATCTCATTTATTTTTGTTTTTATTTCTTCAAATTTAAGAGTTTTATTTTTTAGTTCATTAATTTTTGTTGGCAAATTTTCTGATTCAAATTTATATTTTTTTGCCTTCTTTAATGAGGAACTTATTATCTCAATTGATGGAACTAAAAGAAAAATTGTTAAAAGAGAAGCGCTAAAAATTCCAACTGATGGTTTAAGATATTGAGAATTACGAATATCATAAAACAATCTTTTGTAGTTAATATTTTTTAAATCATCTATTTTTAAATTCTTTATATTCTCTAAGAAAGAATTTAAATCAATTTCATTTAATTTTTTAGTAAAAGCAAGAAAAAGTTTTTTATAATTTTCAAATTTCATTTTGACTAACCTCTTAAAATTGATTTTAAATAATTAAATCTTTGCAGCTTTCTTAATAAACCATTTGCATTGGATTCTAAATATAAATTCTCTCGTTTTTTAATATCAATTTTTTGTATAAGGCCATATATTTCTAAATCAAATTTTGAGCTGGTATTATTTTCTTTAATAGGATTTGAATCCAAGCGATTAATTTGATTAACAGTTACGGTTTGCTTTTGCACTACAGGTGATTCAATAATTAAAGTAATAAATTCATTCAAAGAATCCAAATTAAATGAACTTACATTAATATCAAATCCATTATCACTAAAAGAATAGCTTTTGATCTGAACACCCTTCGGAACAGAATTCTGTAAATAAAAAGCAAATAAATATGAGGGAGTAGGCTGACTAAAATATTCTTCAAAGTCCTTTAAATTTTTTCTATATTTCTGTTTTGATGAATTTAAATCAGATAATTTTGTTGAAATTAGGGAGTATTGATTATGATCAGCCTCTAGTCTCTTAATAGTTAAGTTTGGAAAAATATTAAAAATATAAATTCCAAAACTTAGAAATAAAATTAATGATGATGGATAAAATATTTCTGAATTTCTATGGAATTCTTGATACAGAAAAATTATTTTTTTTCTTAGGCTTGCATCAGTAACAAGAATATTTGGAGGCGCAGGCCTTTGCCATGGACTTAATTTTGAATCTTTAAAAGCAAAGTTATATTTTATACGCATGATGACAATATTGATACCAATGAACAAATACTATTATCAATAGATTTTGAGACAGTTTCATGAATTTGCATCATTTTAGGTTGATATGAATAATTAGATAAATTCAAATCAGAAATACTTTGAAACCCCTTGGGCAATATTTTGTATTCAGAATTTGATAATTTATCTAATCCTTGGCCCATAACAAATATATTTGAAGGTAATTTTTGATTTGTATCATTGATTATTAATTTAACTGAATTTAGAACTCTTTCAAAATAATTTTTTCTTGATTCCTTTAAATTTTTAGATATGTAAAGCGAGTACCCAAAAGGTAATTTGTGAGATTTTAATTCAGCCAGGTTACTACCTAATAATAAAGTAGTTTGTGTAGCTTCAATATCTATTAAAATAGTAATCTCTTCAGTAATCTTTGAAGTTATAGAATCAAAAACATTTATAGCTGCTGGGACTAAGCCAATAATTGGCACATTAACGATTTCTAAAGTATCAGTCCAACCCTTAATAAAATCTCGCTTTGTATAAATAGTTCTTACTAAACCACTAGATATTTGTTTAGCAGACATTCTTAGAAAATCAACAAGAGTATCTGCAGGTAAATAAGGACTCTTGGATTGGACTTGACTATCGGATTGAGAAATCTGTTTCAAATCAGATGCATCAAAAGTATGAATATTAAAAAATGAACTTGATAATATAATTAAAAGAGGTGCACTTAGAAGATCTAAGAGAGTAAGTGAGTCTAAGATAATATTTGCCAATTCATTTGAATCCTCCACTGATGAGTCCCCAATTACATTGCCTGGAATTGGCATTTCATTTAAAGAAATTACTTTTATATTATTATTCAGATCAATTATTGTACTTGCAATAATTAGATTATGATCCCCATAAAATGCAATACCAATTTTCTGGTCATACTTTTCATTAGTTTTATTCCTTGATAATTTAAATTTGCTTTCTAAAAATTTAAAATTATTTATTGCTTCAAATAATTTAAATAAGTTATTACTTAATTTTTTTAATTGAAATTCAGTAGGAGTATTATTAGATTTTTTATCTTTTTTGGTTGGAAGTCCAAGTTTTTTAAAATGATTAATCTTTTCTATTATTTTTTTATATCTTTCTTTTTTT
>QCDL01000021.1 GCA_003280915.1 Prochlorococcus sp. AG-355-I04
CGAGCTGCTGCTCCTTATCAAAAATCGAGAAGATTAAGGAACCCTAATAAATCAATAGTTATTGAAGAAAATGATTTTAGGGCAAAGCTTCTTCAAAAAAAAGCGGGAGCTTTAGTAATTTTTCTGGTTGATGCTAGTGGCTCTATGGCGTTAAATAGAATGCAAAGTGCCAAAGGCGCTGTAATAAGACTTTTAACAGAAGCATATGAGAATAGAGATGAAGTAGCTCTTATTCCTTTTAGAGGTAATCAGGCTGAAGTGCTTTTGCCTCCAACAAGATCAATAACTGCTGCAAAAAGAAGGTTGGAAACAATGCCTTGTGGTGGTGGATCCCCTTTGGCACATGGACTAACACAATCAGCAAAAGTAGCAAAAAATGCTCTTTCAACAGGAGATATAGGTCAAGTTATTGTTGTGGGGATCACTGATGGCCGAGGAAATGTACCATTAGGATTATCTCTAGGACAAAATGAAGTTGAGGGAAAAGATAATGAATATGAGAATGTCAATTTAAAACAGGAGGTTCTAGATATCGCTGCAAAATATCCGATGCTTGGGATAAAGCTCTTAGTAATTGATACAGAGAGAAAATTTATAGCAAGTGGATTTGGTAAAGAATTAGCAGAGGCTGCTCAAGGGAAATACGTCCAGTTGCCAAAAGCTACAGATAAAGCAATCGCAGCTATGGCTTTAAACGCTATCAATGAATTATAAATATTTTTATGGATAAATTTCGTTAAGGAATTTTGAAAGTCCAATCGTTAAATCTCTTATAGACTTAGTTAATTCTTTATCTTTAGTTAGTTTTTCAAAATCATCGCTCATATCATCTATTTTGGTTGAGATAGATTTAGAAGCCTTAATTGTCAATTTAATGTCATTAAGGGTTTCTTTGTCGTCAATAGTAGACAAAATATTATTTAAATGATTGACAGCAATTGTAATTTTTTTTATTAGAGGTTCAACTCTTTGTAGTTCTTGTTTCGATAAATAAATTAATTCATCAAGATTTTCTTGTGTTCTATCAAATTGGTCAATTGAGTTGACAACGTTTTCAATTAAGTTTTCTTGATTGGTGTCTTTTAAAAGTTGACTTATTCTATTAGTTATATTTGAAAGACTTGATAGTTGTTTACCTGTGATAGTGTCTCCCTGACAAATTATTAATTTGGTATCGCATTTTTCGGATATAGGTTTTGCAATGTTTTTAGGAATTGTCTTATCACTAGTTTCTAAAGCAACTTGTACATCTCCTCCAAGGAAAGAATTTGTAACTACCCTTGCAAATGCTGGTCTTGGAAGAATAATTTCAGGATTATTTAAAACTATTTTTGCTTTAATTGATTCATTCGTGAATAAGATATCTTCTATCGATCCAACTAATATTCCTCTATAAGTAACAGGAGATTTTTTTGATAAACCGCTCGCGTTATTGAATTCAGCAAAGAGGTACCAATTTTTTGAAGATAATCTCACTCCTCTTAGCCAAAAAGAAAAAAATGTAAATATTAAAATCCCTCCTAATAAGGAAAAACCAACTATTGAATCTCGTAAACTTCTACGCATAATTTCTAAATGTCTTTAGGTTGCATTGGGCCATCAAGCTTTCCGTTCCTAAATTGAAATACGTAGGGATCTTTACTCTTTTTAAATTCATCAATCGAGCCTGCCCATCTGAATTTACCTCCATAAAGCATTAAAACTTTATTGGAGGTCCTTTCTATAGTACTCAGAACATGGCTAACTACAATAGATGATCCGCTAGCTTTATCATTTGTCTTATTAATTAAATCTTCAATTCTTGATGAGGCAATTGGATCAAGGCCTGCAGTTGGTTCATCAAAAAGTAATAAAGGTTTAGACTTTGCATTAAGAGTTTGATCAGTAATTAATGCTCTAGCAAAACTCACTCTTTTTTGCATGCCTCCGCTTAATTCATTTGGAAGTTTATTCTCAACATTAAATAATCCTACCTCAGCTAAGCATTCAACTACTATTTCATGAATAAACTTTTTAGATAGATTTTTATTTCTCTTAAGGAGAAAACCTACATTTTCTTCAATAGTTAAAGATCCTAATAAAGCCGGGTTTTGAAAAACTAGTCTTACATCAGGAGGATTATTTTGATCTAATCTCAAATATGTCTGTTTCTCTCCAAATATTCTTAATTCTCCTTTGGTAGGTAAGATGAGTCCTGCTAATATTTTTAATATGGTTGATTTACCAGAACCTGAGGGGCCAACAATAGCTAATTTCTCTCCTTCATTAAGTTCAAAATTTATTTGATTAAGCACATCAACTTCGCCCCAGCTTATTGAGAGGTTTTTTGTTTCAACTGCATATTTTGATTTTTTCAAAACTTATATTTAAAAAGCATCTTTATCTTTTATTTTGCCTATTTTTAGAAATAAAAAAAGGATGTATGAATTTGATTTATAATAATTCTATATAGTTTTTTAATTTGAGAAATATAATTTAAGAGGTTTTTAATGAATAAGCGTAAAAAAAGGGTGAGAAGGTACTATAAAAATTTTAAAAAGTCTAATTTTGACTTATTGAAGAAAATCTTAAGAATATTGAGCTGGCTTTTGCCAGGATTGGTAATAAAAAGATGGATGCTTACATCTGCGATAGGCTTTTTGACTACATTATTAGGAGTGGCAATCTGGACAAATTTAAGACCACTCTATTGGCTTATTGAAATCTTTTTTTTGGTAATGACAGGTTTAACTAGTTTTTTGCCTGTTTCATTGATGGGCCCTTTGATTTTTATTATTGGAATATTATTGATATGGATTGGACAAAATAGGAGTATTAATTCTATTCAAAAAGCGCTGGTTCCAGAAAAAGATACATTTTTAGTTGATGCATTAAGAGTTAAAAGTAAATTAAACAGAGGCCCAAATATTGTTGCAATTGGGGGCGGCACAGGCTTATCTACTTTACTGAAAGGCTTAAAAAATTACAGTAGTAACATTACAGCAATCGTAACTGTATCCGATGATGGAGGAAGTAGTGGAATTCTCAGAAAACAATTAGGAGTGCAACCTCCAGGAGATATTAGAAATTGTTTGGCAGCCCTATCAAATGAAGAACCTATTTTAACTAGATTATTTCAGTACAGATTTTCAGGGGGAAGTGGTCTGGAAGGTCATAGTTTTGGGAATCTATTCTTGTCAGCTTTAACAACAATTACAGGCAGTTTAGAAAAAGCAGTTCAGGCCTCTAGTAGGGTTTTAGCGGTACAAGGTCAAGTTTTACCTGCAACAAATATTGATGTTATGTTATGGGCTGAATTAGAAGATGGTGAAAAAATTTTTGGTGAAAGTAAGATCAGTAAAGCTAAAAAATTAATTTCTAGGATTGGTTATCTACCAGAAAATCCTTCAGCTCTTCCAAGTGCTCTTGAATCTATAAAAGAAGCTGATTTAATTGTTCTTGGCCCAGGTAGTCTATACACTTCTTTATTGCCTAATCTTTTAGTACCAGAGATAGTAGATGCCTTATTGCAAAGTAATGCTCCTAAAATTTATATAAGTAATTTGATGACTCAACCTGGAGAAACAGATGGACTTGATGTCTATCAACATATCAAAGCAATAGAAAAACAATTATCAAATTTCGGAGTTAATACTCGAATTTTTAACTCAATCTTATCTCAGATTCAATTTGAAAAGTCTCCATTAGTAGACTATTACGAGAGTAGAGGGGCAGAGCCTGTCCAATGTAATAAAGAAAAATTATTATCTGAGGGTTATTATGTTTTGCAAGCACCATTATATTCAAAAAGAATAACTCCAACTCTTAGACATGATCCAAGGAGATTAGCAAGAGCAGTTATGTTTATTTACCGCAAATTAAAAAAATTAAATTAATAAGCATCTTGAAGTTCATAGAAATCTGGCTGAATATAATCTTTTCGTAATGGCCATCCTCTCCAATCTTCTGGCATTAATAGTCTTTTGGGATTGGGATGATCAATAAAATTTATTCCATACATATCAAAAGTTTCTCTTTCTTGCCAATCACTTCCTTTGAAAATTTTATACAAACTAGGAATTGATAAATCAGAATCTCTTTTTAAGAAAACTTTTAATCTGACTTCTTTAACTTTTTCGATTTTTTGTAAGTCATCAACAGTTATGAAATGATAGAAACTAACAAGATTTTTGCCTGGTCCCTCATCATATCCTCCTTGACATTGGAGATAGTTGAAACCGTAATTTCTCAAGGCAGATACTGCTTCATATAATTTGTTAGGTTCCACAGAAATGTTTTCAATTCCTATGTGATCATCAGATAAAGATTGATTTGAAATCCCATCTCTAGACAAAGATTGGCTTATAAACCCTTCTTTTTCTATTGAAGTATCTGGGGATTTGGCTAAACCGTCTTTTTCCATTAATCTTCTGGTGTATTAATAATTTCAGTTTTTTCTGCGTTTTCAGGTAATTCAGTTATCTTTTCTTTTTTGGAGGAGGAAATAACGTTAGCTGACGTTTTGTTTAGATATTCACCTGTATTTTCTGAGAAAACAAGATTCATTTCGTGATTAGATGTTATGTATCTGTGAGTTTGCTCTGCTTTTGTGCGCTCTAAAATTGATTCATTACCAACTTTTTTTCTTAATTTTATTACAGCATCAAAAATAGCTTCTGGTCTTGGTGGGCATCCTGGGAGGTATAAATCAACTGGTATCAATTTATCAACGCCTCTTACAGCAGTTGTAGAATCTGCACTGAACATCCCCCCTGTAATTGTGCATGCACCCATGGCAATGACATATTTTGGTTCAGGCATTTGTTCATAAAGTCTAACTAGGGCTGGAGCCATCTTCATCGTTACTGTTCCTGCCACTATTAGCAAATCTGCTTGCCTTGGCGAGCTTCTAGGTACTAATCCAAACCTATCAAAATCAAATCTAGAGCCGATTAAGGCAGCAAATTCTATAAAACAACAAGCTGTTCCATACAAGAGAGGCCATAGACTACTCAGTCTAGCCCAGTTATGAAGATCGTCTAAACTTGTCAATATAATATTTTCGCTTAAATCCGTAGTTACTTGGGGTGCACCAAGAGGATTACAATTTCCTTCTCGGATTTCTCTTATTGCTTTTGGGGATAGTTGTGGATTCAATTTTTTAACTCCATTCTAAAGCACCTTTTCTCCATGCGTATGCCAGAGCGATAACAAGTATTGCAATGAAAATTAAAGCCTCAATAAAGGCTAATAATCCTAATCTATTAAATGCAACAGCCCAAGGATAAAGGAATACTGTCTCAACATCAAATATAACGAAAACCAAGGCAAACATGTAATAACGAATATTAAATTGAATCCATGCTCCTCCTATAGGTTCCATTCCAGATTCATATGTAAGTTTTCTTTCCCCTGTTCTGCCTTTTGGGGCAACGATGAGATTAGTAACTAAAGCTAATACTGGTACAGCTGCGGCAATTAGAAGGAAACCTAAAAAATATTCATAGCCATTTAATAAAAACATCTTAAAAAATTAATTTTGAATAAAAGTCGCTTAATTAAGCAAAATCTTTTAAAGTTCTTAAAGAACAATAATAAACCGTGAGTGAAAACATTCAACCAACCTCTGAGGAAAACAAGATAGTTGCAGACTCTGAGAAAGAAAAACTTTCTGAAAACTCCTCAGGAGTAAATGTTGAACAATCCATTCTTAATTTAGAACAAAATAGATTCGAATGTAGAAGTTGTGGGTATATTTATGATCCATCTGAGGGAAATAAAAAATTAAACATACCTAAAAATACTCCTTTTTCAGAGTTGGATGGGAATACCTTCGCTTGCCCTGTTTGTCGAGCTGGTAAAAATTTTTATAAGGATATAGGTCCTAAATCTAAACCTAGTGGTTTTGAAGAAAATTTAGTTTATGGGTTTGGTTTTAATAGTTTACCTCCCGGACAAAAAAACATATTGATTTTTGGAGGTCTGGCGTTTGCTGCTGCTATGTTCCTTTCTTTATACTCTTTGCATTAATATATACAAATGAAAAAAATTATTACTAGTATTCCCAATCTTCTTTTATCAGTTCTTCTTTGTTTTGTATTGAGCAGTTGTTCCTCTACAGGAGTAAAGATGAGTGATAGCAGCCCTTGGAAAACAATTCAGTTTGAGGACCAGGCTAATGCTTTAGATGTTGATTTTATAGATGATAAAAATGGATTTTTAGTAGGTTCAAATAGACTTATTATGGAATCCAATGATGGAGGAGAAACTTGGGAAAAAAGAAATTTAGATTTGCCAAGTGAAGAGAACTTTCGTCTCCTAGATATTGATTTTAAAGGTGAAGAGGGTTGGTTAATAGGTCAGCCTTCATTAGTTATGCATACACTTGATGCAGGAAAGAACTGGACACGTTTATCACTAGGGAACAAATTACCAGGCCAACCATTTCTAATAACAACTGTCGATGCTGGTGTTGCAGAATTGGCTACCACTGCAGGTGCTATTTATGGAACATCAGATAGTGGTGAATCATGGAATGCAAAAGTTGTAGATGCATCTGGTTCTGGAGGTGTAAGAGATTTAAGAAGAACTAATAAAGGAGATTATGTCAGTGTTAGTAGTCTAGGTAATTTCTTTTCTACTTTGGAAAAGGATAGTGATACATGGATAGCTCATCAAAGAGCAAGTAGCAAAAGAGTTCAAAGTATTGGTTTTAATCCAGAAGGAAGTTTATGGATGCTTTCTAGAGGAGCAGAAATTAGATTTAACGAAGATACTAATGACTTAGAAAATTGGTCAAAGCCAATTATACCAATTCTTAATGGATACAATTATTTAGACATGGGATGGGATCCAAATGGTGATATATGGGCTGGCGGGGGTAATGGAACTTTAATAGTAAGTAAAGATCAAGGTAAAACTTGGAATAAAGATCCTATTGCTTCTGAATTACCAACAAACTACATTAAAATAGTCTTTCTTGATAAGGAGGCTTTAGACAATCAAAAAGGATTTGTACTTGGCGAGCGTGGTTATATCCTTAAATGGAATAGCTAACTTTGAATAACTTGAGTTAATAGTAAAAAAAAAATTAAATTTTTAAAAAATTTAGCAACTGTCTGTAACCAACCTGTTAATTTCTTCGCGAACTTATGATTTTACACTGTAAGATCATAAGGTAAACATTTGTGATTATGGCCGCAGGTTCAACGGGTGAACGCCCATTCTTTGAAATAATCACCAGTATTAGATACTGGATTATTCATGCAGTAACATTACCAGCTATCTTTATAGCAGGCTTCTTATTTGTATATACAGGCTTAGCCTACGATGCTTTCGGAACTCCTCGTCCAGATAGTTATTTCCAGTCATCTGAATCTAAAGCACCTGTCGTGACACAAAGATATGAAGCTAAATCTCAATTAGATTTAAGAACAAAATAACTATGACTAACTCACAAGCTCCAATGCAGGCTGCGGAAGTCCGCGTTTATCCTATATTTACTGTCCGATGGCTAGCAGTTCACGCTCTAGCTATACCATCAGTATTCTTTTTAGGTTCTATTGCTGCTATGCAATTCGTAGCCCGATAAATTTAACTATCATGCAAGTAAACGAAAATCCTAACAAAGTTCCAGTTGAACTTAATCGTACAAGCCTCTATTTAGGCTTATTATCAGTTTTTGTATTGGGAATTTTATTTTCCAGTTACTTTTTCAATTAAATTAAAATCATGAGTAAATTAAAAGGACCTGATGGAAGAATTCCAGACAGACTTCCCGACGGTAGACCAGCAGTTGCATGGGAAAGAAGATGGACTGAGGGGACTCTTCCTCTATGGCTTGTTGCTACAGCTGGTGGAATTGCAGTTATCTTCGTTTTAGGAATATTTTTCTATGGTTCATATCAAGGCGTGGGAGCTGGAGGCTAACAAATACTTACCTTGACCTGACAATCACCTATATCTTATAAGCCTAATAAAACCAGTACATATCCTTAGCTTCTTTTTTTAGGGCTAGGGATATTTTATTTTTGGATTATAAATTCGTCTTTTAATGAAAAATGAGACTTACTTTTTGGTCTTTCTTTTTCAATTAATTTAGCTACTTCAAATATTACTTTATTAGCTAATTCAGTATTTGATCTAAGATTATCCAAAACCATCTCTAGAGAAACTTCTTGATGAGTTTGATGCCAGCAATCATAATCAGTAACCATAGATAAGGAGGAGTAAGCGATTTCAGCTTCTTTAGCTAATCCTGCGTCTGTGAGGTTCATCATCCTAATTATTGAACATCCCAAACTCCTAATAAATTAGATTCTGCTCTATTTGAGAAAGCGGAACCTTCCATTGTTAGATAGGTACCCCCTCTATGAAATTGTCTACCGCCAGGAATATTTTTTCTCCGATTTCACTTAATATGCCCGATAAATTTGTGCAGAAGGGATCTCCCATAGTTACTTGAGCAACAGCTCCCTCGTTCAAGAAGGTTGCAGGTCTATTTTTTGTCCGGTCTATAAATTGATCTGGAACCACTATATCAAGTGATCTTATCTGTTCTTTTAATGAATCAACTGTTGATGCAGCAATAATCCATCTTATACCTATTAATCTTAGAACTCAAATATTTGCCTTATAAGGGATTTCAGAAGGATTTAAACTTTGTATTCTGCCATGTCTAGGAACGAATGCTATCTCTAGGTTTCCAAAATTATATACTTTTATTGAATCAGAAGGTTTACCATAGGGAGTATTGATTTCTTGTTCTCTTAAAGACTCTCTTTTATCCATTGAATAAAATCCACTTCCACCAATCACTTCTAATCTTGATTTTTCAATTGGTAATAAATGTTCTTTATTCATAGTAATGTAAATGAATTTTAATCATCTAGTACTAATTGGAGGGGGACATTCAAATGTTTCGTTATTGAGGAAATGGATAATGTTTCCGAAATTAATGCCAGAAATTCCTGTTTCAATTATATCTAGGGATTCTCATTTGGTTTATTCGGCGATATTTCCATCGGTGATTTCAAAATCAATGACTTTAGAAGAGAGTTTAATTGATATAAAATCTTTAGCAAAAAATGCAAAAGTATCTTTTATGGAAGAAGAAGTAAAGGATATTGATTTCAATTTAAAGAAAATTCTTTTAAGTAATAGACCTTCAGTTAATTATTCGAAGTTGGTGCTTAATTATGGAAGTCAAACAATAATTCCAAAAGAATTTGAATCACTAGTTCAAAATCGAAATGCTTTTCCAATTAAACCTTTTTTAAGGGCTTATGAATC
The DNA here is from genome assembly GCA_003280915.1 of Prochlorococcus sp. AG-355-I04. GTDB lineage: Bacteria > Cyanobacteriota > Cyanobacteriia > PCC-6307 > Cyanobiaceae > Prochlorococcus_A. The sequence continues at coordinate 9,271 of QCDL01000021.1, forward strand.
AATACAAAAAGAGGACATTTTTGATTCAGTTAATGAACTTCCATTCGTAATTGTTGGGAGTGGCCTTGCGGCAATTGAAGTATCATATGCTTTGAGAAAAAGATGGGGAGATAGACCTTTAAAACTATTGTGTGATTCAAGAAAAATTAATAATACAATTCTAAAAAGTTTACGGAATTCCAATATTGACTTAGTTGAAAAACTTAATTTTGATTATGGCAAGATTCTTTTATGTACTGGCAATATATCTCCGTTGTGGGCACAAAAAAAATTATTACATTCTGATTCTCATGGCAGAATAATCACAAATCAGAATTTGCAGATAAAAAGTTTCTCTGGAATCTTCGCTGTCGGTGATTGTGCAGTTGTAGGTTCAGCAAAAAGGCCGGCATCGGGAGTTTTTGCAGTAAAAGTTGTAAATACATTAGTCCAAAATCTAAAAAAAGATATAGGAGGGAGATCATTAAAAAAGTGGTTTCCTCAAAAGATCGGATTGCAAATAGTAAATATATTTCCAAGCCATCATCCAAAGGCTTTTGCTATTTATCGCAATTTTGTTTTCGGCCCTTCTTTTCTTTTTTGGATTCTAAAGTATAAGATTGATCTCAACTTTATTAAAAAGTTCAGATCAAAAAGGCTAATTATGAAAAGTAGTGAAAAAAATATTTCATTGAATGATTGCAGAGGATGTGCAGCGAAAATTCCTCAGTTTGTTTTAAATAAATCATTAATAAATTCCAATTTAAATTCTTTTGCCTCATCACCTGAAGATTCAGTTGAGATATATCAAAATGGTCAAGATATTATCTTGCAAAGTGTAGATGGATTTCCTGCTTTGGTAAGTGATCCTTGGCTTAATGCAAAAATTACTACTTTGCATGCTTGCTCAGATTTGTGGGCATGCGGAGCAAAACTTTCATCCGCGCAGGCTTTAATTTCATTACCAAAAGTTGAAGGGGAATTTCAGAGTTACCTTTTTTCTCAATCACTTCAAGGCATTAAATCAACAGTTGAGGATCATGGAGGTCAATTACTTGGAGGCCATACTTTCGAGGCAAGAAGTTTAGTAAATAAACCTTATTCATTAGGAATAGATATTTCTTTAACAGTTCAAGGTATTTTAAAAAATGGAGCAAAACCATGGCTTAAATCTGGAATGAATATTGGAGATATTCTCATGATGTCAAGACCTCTGGGCGTTGGGATTTACTTTGCTGGTCAAATGCAAAATATTAATATTCTAGGTAGTTCTTCTGAAATAATTAATAATTTAGTAATGAGTCAGCAATCTTTGATTGATGA
>QCDL01000022.1 GCA_003280915.1 Prochlorococcus sp. AG-355-I04
GAAAAATGCAAACAATAAAGTTTACTATTACTGAAGATAAAATTATTCCCACGACTCCAAAATTGTAAGGAGAAAGATTCCCAATATTCTTAATTGGGGCACCAATTAAAAACCAATCAAAAAAAATATTAAATATTATCCCTGCAAATGAAGACTTAAAAGGGAAATTTGTTTTTTCTATTGAATAGTAAGTTCTTACTAATAAATCTCTATAAATATAAAAGGGTATACCAACTGCATAAGCAATTAATATATTCTTTACTTTTAAAGTTGCTGAATAATCAAAAGATCCTCTTTGAAAAACTAATTGTACGATTTGATTATTGAATGTTATGAAAAATCCGGTTAAAAAAATAGCTGTCAAAAAACAGTACTCTATCCCTGCTATCAATTGTTTTTCGAGACCTCTATCGTCTTTTTCACTTCTCAATTTTGAGAATTTTGGAAGTATTGGCAGAATCAAGGAGTTAGATAATATGCCTAAGGGGGCTTGTATAAGAAAGTTTCCGTAAGCTAGTCCAGATGCTGCGCCTTGAAAACTTGAAGCGAAAAACATATCGATAAAAACATTAATTTGACTTAGACCTGATGAGATAGATGCTGGAATAATTAATTTGAAAATCCTCCTCTGTTCATCTTTAAATAAATTGAAGGTTGACTTTAATCTCAAGAGACCAATTTTATTTATTTCCCAAATTTGAACAACAAACTGAATTAAAGTTCCTGTTAAAGTTGCAAATGCCAGTAATCCCTTGTAATGAAAAAAATTAGAAGATGTATTTTCTTGGTTGAAAATCCAACTAAATAAAATAAAAAAAATAATAGTTACGCTTGTTATTGCTGGACTTATACTTGATAAAAAGAATTTTCTTTGAGAATTTAAGGCGCCAAAGCTTAAACCTATGAAGCCGGATAAAGGGATGCAAGGTGTAAGTATTTGTAATTGGTAAGTGGCAATAGATTTAGCTTCGTAACTTAAATTGGGGGCTAATAATTCAATTAATAAACTGGAATTAAGATATATCAATATAGCTAACCCAATTAATAATATCGAAAGTTTTATACTTACTTGAGTTAAAACAAACCCTGCATTTTTTTTGTTAAGGGGAGTTAGAACTGCAACGACTGCGTTATGTAAGGGACCATTAATTCCTCCAATGATTATTAGCGAAAACCCTGGAATTATATATGCATAATTAAATGCGTCGTATGTTAACCCAACTCCAAAAGCAGCAGCTATAAATATTTGTCTTATACATCCAGCTAATTTACTAAGACTAGTACCAAATGAAATTGAAAAAACATTATTTTTTAAAAATGCATGCATTTGGATTTGTCTAAATTGTTCAAGAAGTTTAAGTTTCAATTATATTTGATTTTTAACTAACGACATATTTATGAATGATCGGATAATTGAATTTGATCCATTAATTGAAGGAGTTTTAATCAAGAGGTATAAAAGGTTTCTTGCAGATATAAAATTGGAGAGCGGAGAGGTAGTAACTGCTCATTGTGCCAACACAGGCCCAATGAAGGGACTTTTGAGTGAGGGAGCAAAGGTAAGAATAAGTGTTTCCCCTTCTCCAAAAAGAAAATTACCTTTTACTTGGGAACAGATATGTGTTTTAGATGCAAAAAATGAGGAGGTTTGGGTTGGGATTAATACTATATTTGCAAATAAGTTAATCAAAAAGGTTATTGAGAAAAATTTGCTTGACGAAATAATAGGAGAAATAGAGACAATTAAATCTGAAGTTCCTTATGGAAAAGATAAAAAAAGCAGAATTGACTTTTTTTTAACTCCAAAATCTTCAAATCCTGATAAACGTAACATTTACATAGAGGTTAAAAATACGACTTGGATTAGAGAAAATGTTGCTCTATTCCCTGATACAGTAACGAAAAGAGGCCAAAAACACCTTATAGAATTAAAGGAATTAATTCCAGAAAGTAAAAGTGTATTAGTACTTTGTATTACAAGAAAAGACGCTTGTTTTTTTGCCCCCGGAGATGAGGCAGATCCCTTATATGGCAACCTGTTTAGAGAATCTTTAAGTGCAGGAATGATAACGATTCCTTGTTCCTTTGAATTTCATAAAGACCACATATCATGGAGAGGAATTAAACCTTTGAAATAAATAAAATCTTGATATTTTGAAACTTCTGAAAATAAAATTTTTAAATTTAACAAATTATTTTTTAAGATGCAACTATAAAAATGGTATCAACAACTACTAGACACCGATAAGTTTTTTGAATAAATTTAAATTTGAAAGGAAACAGTAAAACTGTTTTTTTGCAGATCTAATTTTTTTTTATGACCACTGCTTTGCAAACGCCTCAAAGGCGCTCTAGGTCCAAACTTCAAGATGCAAGTCTTGTCAATGGACCTATGCTCCTTTTGAGGAGTATTCGAGGATTTAGTTCAAACCGCTCTATGTTGTGGCTTGCAACTGTTCCCCTAGCTTTGTTTGGTTTAGGTATTTTTAATCTTTCAGCTCACGCAGCTGATTTACCTGAGTTGAATGCAGCTTTTCTTGCTAACAATTTATGGCTTTTGATCGCTACTATTCTAGTGATCTTTATGAACGCCGGTTTCGCTATGGTTGAGGCAGGTATGTGCCGTTCTAAGAACGCTGTTAACATTCTTGCTAAAAACCTCTTTGTATTTGCTCTAGCTGTAACTTCTTATTGGTTTATCGGCTATTCATTAATGTACGGAGGAAGCGTTGCCGACGGTTGGCTTTATTTTGGCGGCTTATTTTTTGATCCAACAGTTACTGCCGATATGGTAACTGATGCTGGATTAGTCCCTACTGTTGATTTCTTGTTCCAGTCTGCTTTTGCAGGAACTGCGGCAACTATCGTTTCCGGTCTTGTTGCTGAAAGAGTTAAATTTGGAGAATTTGTTGTTTTTGCTGTTGTATTAACTGCATTTATATATCCAATCGCTGGTAGCTGGAAATGGAATGGTGGTTGGCTTGATTCTCTAGGCTTTGTTGATTTTGCTGGTTCTTCAATTGTTCACTCAGTTGGAGCATGGGCGGGTCTTGTAGGAGCTATGCTTCTTGGACCAAGGATTGGCAAATACTCTGACGGGAAACCACAGGCTATGCCTGGACACAACATGGCTATAGCTACTTTAGGTGCATTAGTCCTATGGATAGGTTGGTACGGTTTTAACCCCGGTTCTCAACTTGCTATGGATCAATGGGTTCCATATGTTGCTGTAACAACTACTTTGGCAGCAGCAGCTGGAGCTATTGGTGCAACTATTGTTTCAACATTAACTTCTGGTAAGCCTGATCTTACAATGATAATTAACGGTATCCTTGCTGGTTTGGTTAGTATCACTGCTGGTTGTGGTGATATGACTCTTGCTGGAGCCTGGTTCGCAGGACTAGTAGGCGGAATTATCGTTGTATTTTCTGTTGCAGCACTTGATGCCGCTGAGATCGATGATCCTGTAGGTGCATTCTCTGTTCACGGAGTTTGCGGTGTATGGGGTACTGTAGTAATCGGTCTTTGGGGTACAGCTGTACAAGGGGATGGAGCAGGTATGGGATTGTTCAATGGTGGAGGTATTACCCTTCTTCTAGTTCAAGCTCTTGGTGCCGCAGCTTATGCTATTTGGACACTAGTTACTTGCTGGATTGCCTGGTCTGTAATTGGAGGATTATTCGGCGGAATCCGAGTATCTGAAGAGGAAGAGACACAAGGCTTAGATATTGGAGAGCATGGTATGGAAGCATATCCAGACTTTGCATCTGCTAAATAATCTAACCAAAAATTGATTTAAGAAACCTGACTTATGTCAGGTTTCTTTTTTTTTACGAAAAATTATTTAAAACGTTGTAAAATATAAAAATGGATACTCAAGCTTTTAGAAGATCCCTTCATCATTCTGATAGATACAATAGAAGGGGATTCGATTCTCCAACAAAAAGAGCCCAAGCGTTAGAAGAAGCTTACCAAAGTGATTTGATAAGTTCTATTAGGGATAATGGTTTTACTTATACTAAAGGCAGACTAAATATTAAGTTAGCCCAAGCCTTCGGTTTTTGTTGGGGAGTTGAAAGAGCCGTGGCGATGGCTTATGAAACTAGAAGACATTACCCAAATGAGAATATTTGGATAACAAACGAAATAATTCATAATCCCTCGGTTAATGATCACTTAAGAAAAATGAATGTAAAATTCATTTCAGCTAAAAATGGAATTAAAGATTTTTCTTTAGTTTCTAATGGTGATGTTGTTATACTTCCAGCTTTCGGAGCTACTGTTCAAGAAATGAAACTCTTGCATGAGAAAGGTTGTCATATTATTGATACAACTTGTCCATGGGTTTCTAAGGTTTGGCATACAGTTGAAAAACATAAAAAACATGTTTTCACATCTATTATTCATGGAAAATTTAAGCATGAAGAGACTCTCGCAACAAGTTCATTCGCGGGAAAATATTTAGTTGTACTTGATCTAGAAGAAGCAAACTACGTATCTGAATATATTCTCGGGAGAGGTAATAGGAATGAGTTTATGAACAAATTTGCTAAGGCTTGTTCTAATGGATTTGATCCTGATAAAGATTTAGATAGAGTGGGAGTTGCAAATCAGACAACTATGCTTAAGAGCGAGACTGAAGAAATTGGAAAGGTTTTTGAAAGGACGATGTTAAAAAAATTTGGACCAGAAAACTTAAATAGTCACTTTTTAGCTTTTAATACTATTTGTGATGCAACTGAAGAAAGACAAGATGCAATGTTTTCTTTGGTTGATGAAGACCTTGATATTCTAGTGGTTATTGGAGGCTTCAATTCTTCCAATACTACTCACTTACAAGAAATAGCAATTACTAAAAATATTTCTTCTTTTCACATTGATACTCCAGAGAGGATATCAGTTAAAGAAAACTCAATATTTCATAAACCACTAGGATCTGAATTAGAACTTAAAAATAATTTTCTCCCTAGTGGAAAAATCAATGTTGGAATTACCTCAGGTGCATCCACTCCTGATAAAGTCGTTGCAGATGTTATTGAAAAGTTAATTGATATTGCTTCCTGAATTTTTATTCACTTATAAATTTGCTTAGTTTTTTTAATTTATAAGTCAGATAATTCCAAAAGTTCTACATTATTAACTAGAATGATGGAAAATAAATGAAGCATGGAAGACAAAGCACAAACTAATCAGGTTCAAACCGCAAGTATTAATAGAACGAAAGCCCCCCAACAAGTTGAAGTTGTTGTTGCTAATTCATCTTCAGGGTCAGAAGTAAATATCCTCGGAGAATTATCAATTTTTGTTTTAAGAATAGGTTTTTGTGCTTTGATGATTCATCATGGCCTTGAGAAACTTCAGGATCCGCAGGGTTTTGCTGAGTTTGTAGTTGGTAAGTACTTTCCATTTTTACCAGGTGATCCTGTTATTTGGACTTTTGGAGCAGCAATTACTCAACTGGTATGCCCAGTTGGTTTGGCTTTAGGGATCTTTGCGAGGCTTTCTTCTCTTGGTCTATTCTCCACCATGGCATTTGCAGTATATTTTCATCTCCTTGATACCGGACTAGAAGGTTTTCCTCTGGCAGTGGTTGAAGGTCATAATTATGCTTTCGAATTGTCTTTTATATACGGAGCTATTTCCCTCTACTTTCTATGTGCAGGTCCAGGAAGGCTATCTTTATTCAGAAAAACTAATAAGATTACATACTATCCAAAATCAACATAATTTAATGTAAAAAATGCCTTTTTTGCGTAAATACCATTGAGATTCCTTTTGAATTACACATATCAATACTATCTTGGTCTCTCACACTTCCTCCGGGTTGAATAATAGCTTTTATTCCATATTCATTTGCTAGTTCTACAGTATCTGCAAATGGGAAAAACCCATCGCTTGCCAAGACAGCATCAGAAGAGAATCTTCCAGCTGCTTTTAATGCAATTTTTGCTGCTCCAACTCTATTCATTTGTCCAGCTCCAATGCCAATAGTTTTTTGGTCTTTTGCAATAACAATGGCATTAGATTTAACGTGTTTACAAATTTTCCATGCAAAATTTAGATCTAAGTTAATTTGATTACTCGGATTTTTATAAGTTACAGAAATCCAATTTTCAGTTTTTTCTTCATTATTGTCAGTATCCTGGACTAGTAATCCTCCCATTATTGATTTAGTAGAATTTTGATTCTTTTTTGGAAGTTGATCTTTTGAAAACTTTAAAATTCTTAAATTTTTTTTTACTTTTAAAATTTCTAAAGCTTCGTCATCGAAAGAGGGAGCGACGACACACTCTAAGAAAATATCTTTGAGGTGAATTGCGGTCTCACTATCAACATTTGAATTAAAAGCAACTATTCCTCCAAATGCACTAACAGAATCGCATTCCAAAGCATTCAAAAATGCTTTAGAAGCTGAATTGCTTAAAGAGGCACCACAAGGATTATTGTGTTTTAAAATAACTGAGGCAAACATATCGTTTGTAAGTTCATCTTTTTCTGTGTAGCCAAATTCTAAAACTGTAGAAAGTGCCGACTCTAGATCCAAGAGATTGTTATAACTTAAGTCTTTTCCTTGTAATTGTTCTGCTGAGTTCCATCCAATGTTACTTAAACCGTACCAGAACGCTTTTTGATGTGGATTCTCCCCATATCTTAAGGTTTTGATTAGTGGATAGGATTCAATATATTTGGAAGACTGTAAATCTCTTTCTTTTCTTATCCAATTAGAAATTGCAGTATCATAGTCTGCTGTATGTTGAAAAGCTTCAAGGGCTAATTTTGCTTTATATGAGTCTTTCAATTCACCTTTTTTACTTTCTTCAAGAAAATTTTGATACTGACTAGGATCTACTAAAACGGAAACATCTTTATGATTTTTAGCTGCAGAACGAATCATAGATGGCCCTCCGATATCTATATTTTCAATAGCATCATCCCATTTAGCTCCCTGATCTACAGTTTTTTTAAAAGGATATAAATTTACAACTACTAAGTCAATTAACTCAAGATTATTAGCCTCTATATCTTTTTTATGTTTCTCATCAGTTCTTTTAGCTAAAATCCCCCCGTGTATTTTTGGATGCAAAGTTTTAACTCTTCCTCCAAGAATTTCTGGAGAATTAGTAAAATCAGCAACTTTAATAACTGGAATTTTAGCCTCTATAAGATGTTTGGCAGTTCCTCCACTTGATAGAATTTTATAATTAAATTGCTCTACCAATTCCTTACAAAATGGGATTATGTTTTTTTTATCAGACACACTTACTAAAGCTAGTGGAGACATTATGGGAAAGTTTACTTACTTAAGAATATAAACATGAAATATGCTATTAATCATGAATTTGTCTCGATTAGCTCTCAAACTGCAACTCATAGAATTATTTTGATGCATGGTTGGGGAGCTGATTCAGATGACCTTTTAACATTTGGAAAGGACATGACTGAAAAAATAAATCTTGATTTTGAGGTAATTTCTTTGAGAGCCCCTGGATTACACCCAAGTGGTCAGGGAAGACAGTGGTATGGATTATATCCACATGATTGGAATAGAGCTGAGGTTGAAGTAAATAAACTTTTAATTACATTAAAAAAATTTGATACTGATCAGATTCCAATAAAAAAAACAATTTTGTTGGGGTTCTCCCAGGGGGCGGCAATGGCAATTGATGCGGGATTTAAGTTAAATTTTGGATTAATTGTTGCTTGTAGTGGTTATCCACACCCTAACTGGGCCCCTGGAGAAAAAATCTCGCCATTGATTATTAGTCATGGTTTATTTGATGAAGTTGTGCCTATAGAAGCTTCTAGGACTATTTATGAAAGGGTAAAGAGTAAGTCTTCTAAATTTTGTGAATTATTAGAATTCGATGGATTTCATCAAATTGATTCAAATTTAATTAATTTTATAAGTTCAAATATAAGTAATATTTTTTAAACAAAAGCATATTCATATTCTTCAATCTCTTCCCAATCATCAGCAGTAAGTTCTAGACCCTCAAATATTTTTTCTTCACCAATTCCTTCAACTACAACTTTTAGTGATGGAAATAGAAAATGGTTTTCTTCAGCATATTGGGCGCTAAATAACCCTTTTTCACCCCAAAAAAATCTATCGGTGGTGTGTTCATTTCTTCTGACATTAAAAACTGAAGGTGCAGAGAGCCCATTTTCAGCTATAAATCTTCTTGCTGCCGTAACTGGTTTATGTTTGCCAGTTTCGATATGATAAATAGGTACATGTGCCATTACTCTTTGGCCAGCCAATCTTCTTCTGCTGATTCTTTTTCTTTTTTTTGACATTGATTGGTACTCCTGAAATTATTAATGAGATTAGTCTTATTTATTTTTACTAATCTTATATATGTGATTTTAAATTCACTTCAAATTACATAGAGGACCCATCAACCCCTGATGTAGCTTAAAATATGATTAAATATTCATATTTAAGGCTGGCTAAAGTCAGACCTCTTTATATATCTTAATACTTTTTTCATATTTTACAAGCCCTTTTTCAAGTTTTTTTTTAAAAAATTTCTCAAAATTTCATTTATTATGAATATTTCAAAAAAATTTGAAGAGTTAATTTTAAAACAGCTAGAGAGCTTTGGTTGCTCAATGGGCGTGACTACTTTAGTTATGTATCTTGCTTCAGCTAAGCAAGGAAGTAAAGCATCTTTCGAAATGATTGGTCAATGGCCACAAATTGATATGCTACTTACTTCAATAGAAGATGATCCTTCACTAAAGGTTTCATCTCCTAATAGAAGATGGTACCCGCTACAAGAAAACGATATTCTACTTGGAGTCCTTAGGGTGGAAACTGATTTGAAAGGGGGGAATTGGCCAGTATCTCTGGATTCTAGATTAAAAGCTCTTTCAATATCTTTAGCTAAATGCGTTTCTATCGAATTAGAACGTCAAAATAAAAATGAAGAAGTCAATTATTTAAAAAATCAGGTCAATGTCATAATTCATCAATTAAGGAATCCATTGGCTGCTATTAGAACATATGCAAAGTTATTAATAAAAAGACTTGGTTCAGATGATGATTCTATTGAAATAGTCGAACGGATGATAATAGAGCAAAAACAAATTAATCAATATATGGATTCTTTTGCGCAATTGAATTTACCTATTCAACTTCCTCTGGAAATTGGAGAGGAGAGATTATTATTACCGCCAAATTTAGATAATAAAAAGGTAATAACTGTTCAGAGTTTATTGAGGCCAATATTAGAAAGGGGTAAAGCTAATGCGAACTTAGAGAATAGAGATTGGACTGAACCTTCTCTTTGGCCAGATTGGACTATTTCGCCATTAAAGGCAAAATATGCTGTAATTGCTGAAATTGTGGCCAATTTATTAGAAAATGCGTTTAAATATGCACAAAAGGATGTTGAAATTGGACTCGAAATTACGAGTAATGGACTTTGTATATTTGATGATGGTAAAAAAATAACCAAAAGTGAAAATGAGAAAATTTTTGAAAAAGGTTTTAGAGGATCTGCTGCTAAAAAGAAGGACGGCACTGGTGTAGGACTTTTTTTGGCTAGGAAATTAGCAAGACAGATTGGAGGAGATTTGAGATTGCTAGAAAATAACTTGATTGATAATACTGAGAAATCAAAAAGTCTTAAGAAGAAGAATGTTTTCTATCTAGAACTACCTATAAAAGAATTGCATGCATAAACATCATTGCAGTTTCAACTAGTACAACACTTGCGCCGCAGGCATCTCCATTGAACCCTCCAA
>QCDL01000023.1 GCA_003280915.1 Prochlorococcus sp. AG-355-I04
CTTTAAGGTTTAATTAATCGTCATGATCATCCCATGGATCAGTAAGTTTTGCAGCTTTAGGTCCAAAAGCAGTCCAAAGACCAAAACCCGTCAAAGCTAAAAGTATCGCCAGAATTGTTACTGCTATGGAAACAGCAGGATCTGGAGCAGATGATAAAGTTTGCATCAATTTTGCTAAGTTTGTAAACAATTTATGTATGAGTTCTTATACAATAGCGAAATAATATTCGATTTAGTGATTTTAACATGGGTCAAAAAACAGCCTTAGGAAGTCTTTTAAAAGCAATTGGCAATTCAGGTCAAGGTAAAGTTGTACCTGGTTGGGGAGCAGTTCCTGTTATGACAGTAATTGGCCTACTACTTTTGGTTTTTTTAGTTATTCTTTTACAAATTTATAACCAATCACTTCTATTACAGGGTTTCTCAGTAGATTGGAACGGAAACTAAAAACCTCCATCAAGAAGGTGTTTCAATAATTAGAATATTACTAAATAATCTTTTTTAAAACTTTTGTTTTAATCTACTAGGTTATTATTTTCATATATATAATTCTCAATAAAAAGAGATTGAGAAATACATTATGCGTGAAATATTTTTAATTGGATTAGGAAATCCAGGTAGAAAGTATTCAAACAGTAGACATAACATAGGTTATTCACTACTTGAAAATCTATCAAAAAAATATAATTCAAATTTTTTATTAAAAGATAAGCTTAAAAGTTACTGCTCAGAATTTCAAATCAATAATTCTACTTTCAGGTTATTTTTACCAAATACTTTTATGAATAACAGTGGTGATGCTGTTCGAGCAATAGTTAATTGGTACAAAATAGATTTAGAGCAGATTTTCATAATAGTTGATGATAAAGATCTTCCCCTTGGAAAAATAAGATTTAGAACAAAGGGTAGCTCAGGTGGACATAACGGACTTAAAAGCATCATTGAACAAATGCAGACAAAAAACTTTAAGAGAATAAGAATTGGTATTGGGTCACCTCCCTTAACAGAAGGAAAAAGTCATTTCAATACCATTTCGCATGTATTAGGAAATATTTCTCCAGAAGAAAAGTCAATATTGGATAAAGTGTACAAGAGAGTAATAAAATCCCTCGAAGAACTTAATACAAAAAAAGAAGAATATATAATAAATGAATTAAATTCTTTTGATAGAGACCAACAATAAGAAATGCGTTCAAAACCTGAAACAATTGCCAATGTAAGTATCAACGAATATTGCTTCTCAAAAAAACAAATTCAGGGAGTTGTGGAAGCTAGTCAATTTAAATGGACTTTCACATGGTCCTTTAATAAAGGTTTGTTAATGGTAAATCCACCTTTGGGACGTGCATTAATTGAGGATGCCTTATTGAAATTTTTATTGAAAAAGGATTATCAACTAGAAGCAGGTAATGAATATAAGTTCACTATTTCAGCCAAGTTTTAAAATCTATATTTTGATTCAGAGTAAAATTCATTTTGAAATAATCCTCTAAAATTATCAAAGCCGATATGGCATCAAGGTTTTTATTGAGAATAAATACCTCTCTAGGGATTAAAAACTTCAGACCACTAAGTGGAAAAAGTTCAAAATATCTGGCTTTAGCCCTGTAGGTAGTATTTTTTTCTTCAAAAGTTATTATCTCTTTTTTAAAAAAATATAGTTTTTCTCTAATTTCTCTACTAGTGGTACCATTACCAATAATAATTTGAGATATATCCTCAGTTTTAATTAGATGTCTGACATAATTCTCAAGTAATTCACTTTTAAGAATAATCGCTTTATAAACTTTTTTTTCACTTATTTCAGCTAAGACTAAGCCGCATTTACTTTTTCCGGGATCAATAGTTATTACTCTGGGCATTTAAGGTGTAATTTTTAAAATATTAATTTCAACGACTATGGGTTCTATAGTTTTGCTATCTCTCAAAGATACTACTTCCAACTTAAATTTGATATTTTGATTTTCTTGAACAAAATCTCTAATTTTTTTTACAAAATTACGATTTGTATTAATCTCAATAACTTGTGATCCTTTTGACTTAATTTCATCCCTTGTTTCTCTAAGCAATGATTTAATTTTTAAATTTATTGATTTAAGATTTAAATCACTTTGGTCATGAATTGAACTTGTAATAACATCCCCTCTTTTGACTATTAATTTATTTTCTAATAAATCGGGAGATACAAAAACAAAATTATCTCCTTTTAAAACATTTGTTGCTGATTTAATTAATAAAATCCAGTTACCTCCATTAGCAGTTATTGTCTCAATGTTTGTAATATCACTAGGTCTCCACAAAAGAATATTTTTTGCTTCTTTATTGATTGGGATAACAATTTTCCTAACAAATTTATCAGCTTCATTAAAGATCTTTGTTAATTTTTTTTTTATATTTGAACTGGAATTAATCTCAGCAATAAATAAAGTTTGTCCTCTTTTAATTACAATATTTCCTCTCCTAAATTCTTTAATATTATTTTTTAATTGATTTAACTCCTTTTCTTTTTGATTAATTTTATCTTCAAGTTTCTTTCGTTCTTCCTGTAAAGGGATTAAAGCCTTTTTGCTTTCATCTAAAGTTTTTTGCAAAAAAGGAATATCAACAAAAAGCCTTTGCCTGAATTCTTCACTAACTAAAATTAATAACCCTATTGATATTGAACTAATAAAACCACCAGTAATTATCGTTATGATAGTTGCTGTTTTTTTCGGTCTTAACCTTAAGATACTAAATCTTGCTTTACCAATTTTTGTCCCAAGAATATCCCCAAATGGTGCAATTAATCCCCCTAGTAAAATTAATAAAGCAATTAAAATCCAAGCCACACTTTTGCATACACTCACTACATCATAATTTATGATGAATCAATTAAATCTTTTTGCAAGAGCAATTGGATCGAATACTGTAATCTTTTTTCTTTCAATATTAAGAAGCCCTGAATCCTTTAAATCCCCTAATAATCTTGTAATGGTTACTCTTGTAGAACCAATAGCTTCAGCAATTGCCTGGTGTGAAAGCCTAAGGTCTATTGTAATACCTTTTTCACTTGCAACTCCAAAGTCTCTACATAGAACCATTAAAAAACTTACTAAACGAGAAGACATGTCTCTATGCGTAAGAGTTTCTATCATTGTTTCAGTTTGCAAGATCCTACTTGAAAGCCCCTGTAAAAGTAAAAGTCCTACTGATGCATCTTCCTCTATAGCTCGTAAAACAGAATTTGCAGGTGCCGTTATCATTTCAACTCTTGTGAATGCTATCGCATGGTAAAAACGATCAGATCTATGACCTGTCAGCAGAGATAAAACACCAAAGAGACTATTCTCTCTTAAAAGAGCAACAGTTATTTCTTCACCTGACTCATAAACTCTTGACAGTCTTACTGCTCCTCTTCTAATAAGATAAACCCTTTCAGCAGGGTCCCCAGGGAAAAATATTGTTTTAGATCTCTCAACCATTTCCGTGCTTGCACCATCTAGACCTTTAATAACTTCCATTAAAGTTCTATTAATTGGAAAACGTTCTCCAAAAGAGTTAATTTTACTTTGTCCGGACTGTTGCGAACTAAAGCGGTTGAATCCTCGTGAAGCAGGTATCATAAATATCTTTACTATTAAAAAATTTAAGGAGACACCCTAAAAAATCTTGTATCAACTGTAACAATTTTCAATTCTTTTTATTTTATCAATAGGCTCCTCTCATTCAGTTTTCACATGCTGAACCATTTTTTTAAGTAAAATTACACTATATGCAGCGTCAAAAAATTCTAATTATACTGTATGTAGAAAGAATTTAAATAATGGTAATTAGTTCATCACATATTTATTCCAAAACCAATTCTGATGTTTTAAACATAAATACTGGCAACAAAAATAACGTAAAAAGATTTACACAAAACGGACAAATTCAAATCTATCAATCTTCATATCGAGGAAGCTACCCATCTATCATTAGAGACTCTCTGAGAAATGCCGCTCTTGGTAGAAAAGTGCTCCTAATACAATTTATGAAGGGAGGGGTTAAACAAGGAGTTGAGAATGCCGTAAAGCTTTGTGGTAATTTAACATGGCTAAGATCTTCAAATTCCTTTGATCAATATAATTCAGAAGAGATTGAAAATAATAAAAATTTAAAAAAATATATTCATGAATCTACTGTTGAGTTATGGAATTTTTGTAAAAAAGAACTACAGTCTGGCAAGAACGACCAAGTCATACTTGATGAAATTTTTTTAGCTATTGAGATGAAAATTATAGAGAAAGATGATTTGATTTCAACACTTGAAAACCGATTTATATCAGGAGATGTAATCCTTACTGGTACAGATATTCCTAAAGATCTATTATTAATGGCCAACCAAATTACCGAACTTCGCTCATAAAAAAATGTTAAAAAACGATCTCTGGATAAATCAAAAAGCCTCGGAAGGAATGATAAAGCCCTTTCAATCAAATTTAGTGAGGCATCTTGAGCCTGACAATAAACAAAAGCCAGTTTTGAGTTACGGATGTTCCTCTTATGGCTATGATTTAAGACTTTCATCAAAAGAATTTTTAATTTTTAGACATATCCCTGGCACTGTGATGAATCCAAAAAAATTTAATCCTAATAATTTAGAAAAAACCGCTCTTCACCATGATAATGATGGAGACTATTTTATTCTTCCTGCCCACTCCTATGGTTTAGGTGTAGCTTTAGAAAAAATGAAAGTGCCAGAAAATATAACAGTAATCTGTATAGGAAAGAGTACTTACGCGCGACTAGGAATTATTGTTAATACAACTCCGGCAGAGGCAGGATGGGAAGGTCATCTAACCTTAGAGTTTAGTAATAGTTCAGGTGCAGATTGTAGAATTTATGCTGAAGAGGGTATTTGCCAACTACTCTTTTTTGAAGGTGATCCATGCTCCACAACCTATGAAGATAGAAGAGGTAAATATCAAAACCAACCAGAAAAAGTAACTCTTGCAAAGATCTAAAATGAGTAAAGTTGAACTGATTTCGCTAACTCCTGATGCAGAAAAAACAATGGCTTACATTGCAAGAGTTAGTAATCCAAAAAATCAGGAAAATGAAGATTATTCGAAATTATTGAGTTATTGCATAAAAAATGAACATTGGAGTGTTTTTGAACAGTCATTTATGACCTTGCAAATAGAAACTAACAGAGGAATAGCTGCCCAAATTTTAAGACATAGATCATTTACTTTTCAGGAATTTTCACAGAGATATGCAGATAGTTCTCAATTGGGTAATATTCCCTTACCAGAGCTAAGGCGTCAAGATTTTAAAAACAGGCAAAATTCAATTCCTGATCTCCCTGATGATTTAAAAAAAAGATTCAATGAAAAAATTGGTTTGCATTTTCAGGCCGCTTCAGAATTATATGAAGATTTACTTGCTGAAGGCGTAGCCAAAGAATGTGCGAGATTTGTTTTACCATTAGCAACTCCAACAAGAATCTACATGTCTGGATCATGCAGATCTTGGATCCATTACATTCATTTAAGATCTGCTCATGGTACCCAAAAAGAACACAAATCTATCGCCCAAAATTGCAAGTCTATTTTTAAAGAAAGTTTTCCGATTGTATCAAAATCTTTAGAGTGGTAAAAATTATCCATGACTACGAGGACTAACTTCATTATTTTTATTTTCCTGAATAGTGGAAAATTCAGCATTCATAATTTCCTCATAAGGTTTTTCTTCTTTTTCTAAATTATTAATAGATTCTCTTATTTTTATTTCATCTTGTTTACCAATAAAAGTAGATATTAGATTACCATTTTTATCAAAAAGATTAATTTGAGGAATCCCGTTGACAGCAAACTTCTGGATGTAATTACCCCATTTTTGATTATCAACATTTAAAAAAACAAAATTAATATTTTTTTCGTACTCATCTTTCAAAGCAGAAACTTGCGGAGCCATTTCTTTGCAAACTTCACACCACTCAGCATAAAATTCGAGAAATGTAGGCTTATTGTTAGTAAAAGCTATTTCAGGGTCAACAGATAATTCTCCAAAACTCTTAAGAAGATAAGTTGATTTAAAAAAAAGATTTCTAAACAAAAGCAATGAAATAATCAAAATAGGTACAATAAAAATAAGTATTGTTTTTGAATCTGTCTTAAAAATTGGCTCTCGACTTTCAGATTTCACTATTAAGGTATCTCTAATTAAAAATATTTTAAATAAATTAAACTAATAAGGAGAATTGAAATCTATAAGTTTTTAATCAACTGATAGGATACGTACTGAATAATTATCAAAAATCTTTTGATTTCTGCAATTTAATTATGCAATCAATCTTTGGTACTGATGGTATAAGAGGAAGGTTTAATGAAGAAATAACTTATTCTCTAGCCTATAAAGTAGGTTATGCTCTAGGTTCGACTTTAGAAAAGAAAAATCCAGTTTTAATTGGAAGAGATACTAGAATTAGTGGAGATATTTTGCTTCAGGCAATAACACAAGGCCTAAATGAGAGTGGCAAAAAATTTATAAATCTTGGAATCTGCCCTACCCCAGCTATACCTTTTTTAATCAAACAAGGGAAACTGAGTAGTGGGGTCATGATATCTGCAAGTCATAATCCTCCAGAATACAATGGTATAAAAATTTTTGATCATAATGGTCAAAAAATTAGCAAAAGTTTTGAAAATAAAATTCAAAAATTAATTGAAGAGTCGAATCAAAATATATCAGTTCCTAAAAAAGTGATCCCTCTAAAAACAAATAAAGATCTTATGGATGTTTATATTAAAAGCCTCATCCAAACAATGGGTGGAGAAAATCTAAGTGGGTTGAAAATAATTTTAGACACATGCTATGGATCAGCGACAACTTGCGCAAAAAAAATTTTTCAGGCTCTTGGTGCTGAAGTAAAAGTTATCAATAACTCTAATAATGGTTTGAAAATTAATATGAATTGTGGTTCTACTAACCTGGAACCATTAAAAAAAGCATTAGGAGAGAATCCTGCAGATATGGGTTTTAGCTTTGATGGAGATGCCGATAGAGTAATTGGAATGGATTCCAAAGGGAATGTGTTAGATGGAGATCACATTCTTTTTCTTTGGGGAAGAGAGCTAATGGAACAAAAAATGCTGACAAATAATTTATTAATATCAACGCAAATGGCAAACTTAGGTTTTGAAAGTGCTTGGAAGAAAATTGGAGGAATTTTACATAGAACTAACGTAGGAGATAAATATGTGCATGATGCAATTAAGGAAAAAAGAGCTGATTTAGGAGGGGAGCAGTCAGGTCATATACTTTCAAAAATTAATAATTTTTCCGGAGATGGGATATTGACTGCACTTCAAATTTCTAAATATTGTAAAGTGAAAAATATTAATTTAAATGACTGGCTTAAAAGTAGTTTCGAACCTCTTCCTCAAAAACTAACCAATATCAAATTAGATTTTAATATTAAAAAATTAAATCCAAAAACCAAAATCTTAATCGATCAAACTATAGAAAATTTTCAGGCATCATATTCGGATAATTGTAGAGTTTATATAAGGCCTAGTGGGACAGAACCTTTAATTAGAGTTCTAGTTGAAGCCAAAAATGATGAGGAAGTTAACTTCTTATCTAGCGAAATAACAAACAAACTACTTTTAGAAATTAAAAAAATAATTAACTAACAATTAATCAATTTTTATATAAATCCTTTCAAAAATTTCAAGTTGGTTAACAATTACATATTTTTCCCTATTAGTTTTAACTTTACTTGGATTAAAACTTTCGGAATAATTAAAATCTTTTTTATCTATTTTTTTAAAATAAAAATTACTTGATATAGTGCTATCCATGTAATCGAATAGATCCTTTACATCGGTTTTTATAAAAATTAGAGCCCCTTTTTGTAATGAATTTGAGAGGATATTGATAAATTCTGGCTGAATTACACGCCTTTTAAAATGTCTCTTTTTAAACCATGGATCAGGAAAATTAAAAGAAATGCTTTTTAAATTTTTGATAATAAATTTACTTTGGACATCATTCAAAATATTATTAGCATTACCAAATAAAAAATATAGATTTTTGATTTCTTTTTCAATCACTTTTAATTTAGCATTTTTGACTAATTTCTCACGAATTTCAATTCCCAAATAATTCCAACTGGTATTTATTAAAGCTAAATCGAATAGAAACTCACCAGCAGCAGAACCTATATCCAAATGAAGATTCAATTTAGAATTTCCAAACATGTCGCTCAAAGAAGGAATTCTCTCAATCTGATTAAAATTACTACTTAGCGGATTAACATGCTGTCTCATACAATTATTAATATATTTTTAGGCAATAATATAAGGATGCATAATATTCATAACTATGACAATAGTAAGTTCAAAAGTAACAGTTTGATGTTTAATTATTATGTATTTAAAAAGAAAAAGTTTTGAACGTTTTTAATCAACTTTCTATTTGGCTATCATTTCAACTTTCAATAATTTTCCTTATTGGTATTCCTGTTACTCTATTCTTCTGGTCAATTAAAAAAAGAAATAAAGCAGTTATTAAACTTCTATCAATTTATTGGAAAGTATCTCTTTTATTTTTTATAAGCCTTCTACTTTTAATAGGAAAGTATAATTATGCTCTTGTGATAACAAATATTTCAACATTATTAATGACAGTTTCAGTTTGGTTTTGGAACGATATTAATGATGAATTAAGAGAATATGATTTTTCTTACGCCCTTACCACAACGACAAAAATATGGAGATGGACAATAACTTTTATATCTTTCAATTTCTTTATTCAGAGTTTACAAAACTTCAACTGTTTTTCTTTTATTAATTCGGATGCGTGTGCAATATGGCTTCAGCCTTCTTCAAATTTATATACTCTTATAAAGAATTTATTTAATTTTTTCTTTGGAGCTAACTTTACTCAGCCGATAGCAAAATTCTTAGGATTATTTTCATTATTAATCTATATTTTAGGCCTCATTCAATGGTCAATAATCAAATTACCTAAAAATGGAAGAAACTCTTACTTCTCTGACAATGGCAAAAAT
>QCDL01000024.1 GCA_003280915.1 Prochlorococcus sp. AG-355-I04
ATCTAATTTTTAATAGATGCCCACCATCTCGCAATTAGTAGGTTCAGAAAGAAAACGTCTGACAAAGAAAACAAAATCTCCTGCATTAAAATCTTGCCCTGAGAGAAGAGGGGTATGTACGAGAGTTTATACATCAACACCAAAAAAGCCTAATTCAGCTTTGAGAAAAGTTGCTAGGGTTAGATTAACTTCTGGTTTCGAAGTAACGGCCTATATACCAGGTATTGGACATAACTTGCAAGAACACTCTGTAGTACTTTTAAGGGGCGGAAGAGTAAAGGATTTACCAGGAGTTAGATACCATATAATAAGAGGAACTTTAGATACGGCTGGAGTCAAAGATAGACGTCAATCCAGATCTAAGTATGGAGCAAAAGCTCCGAAAGATTAATTTGTAAACATCACTTTTTAAAAAAATGTCACGTCGCAATGCAGCAGTAAAAAGACCAGTTCTTCCAGATCCTCAATTTAATAGTCGTCTTGCTTCAATGATGATTTCTCGATTGATGAAACACGGTAAAAAATCTACAGCTCAAAGAATATTGTCTGATGCTTTTTCTTTGATAAGCGAGAGAACAGGTGGGAATGCAGTCGAATTATTTGAAACTGCTGTAAAGAATGCTACTCCTCTTGTTGAGGTACGAGCTAGAAGAGTTGGTGGTGCAACGTATCAAGTACCTATGGAAGTACGTCAGGAGAGAGGTACAGCTATGGCTTTAAGATGGCTTGTTACATTTTCACGTGCTAGGAATGGCAAAAGTATGTCCCAAAAACTCGCTGGTGAGTTGATGGACGCAGCAAATGAAACTGGCAGTTCTGTTAAAAAAAGAGAAGACACTCATAAAATGGCAGAAGCTAACAAAGCTTTTGCACATTACAGATATTAATTTCATCAAAAAGGTACTTAAGTAGTTTATTATTAATAAAGTTTGCTTTTAGGGTGAACTATACTTATCAAAAATTATTTTATTTGGAGCTTTAAAATTGGCACGCGACTTTCCCCTAGAACGAGTAAGGAACATAGGTATAGCCGCTCACATTGATGCAGGGAAGACTACAACCACTGAAAGAATATTATTTTATTCAGGTGTTGTTCACAAGATAGGAGAAGTACATGATGGTGCTGCAGTAACAGATTGGATGGCTCAAGAACGAGAAAGAGGGATAACTATAACCGCTGCTGCAATATCTACTAGTTGGCAAGATCATAGAATTAATATTATTGATACTCCTGGTCACGTCGACTTCACTATTGAAGTAGAAAGGTCAATGCGAGTCTTAGATGGAGTCATAGCTGTATTTTGCGCAGTTGGTGGTGTTCAGCCGCAATCTGAAACAGTTTGGCGTCAAGCAGATAGATACTCTGTCCCAAGAATGGTTTTTGTTAACAAAATGGATAGGACTGGTGCAGATTTCCTTAAAGTTAATAAACAAATTAAAGATCGACTGAAGGCAAATTCTCTTCCAATTCAACTACCTATTGGAGCTGAAGGTGATCTTACAGGAATTATTGATTTAGTAGCCAACAAAGCATATCTTTACAAAAATGACTTAGGTACTGACATTGAAGAAGCACCGATTCCATCTGAAATGGAGGAGCAAGCTGCTGAGTGGAGGGTCAAGTTGATGGAGAGCGTTGCAGAAAATGATGAAGAGTTGATTGAAATTTTCCTTGAGACAGGAGAATTATCCGAGGAACAACTGAAAAAAGGTATTAGGGAAGGTGTTTTAAAACATGGATTAGTTCCTGTTCTGTGTGGGTCAGCTTTTAAAAATAAAGGTGTCCAACTTGTTTTAGACGCTGTTGTTGATTATTTGCCAGCGCCAGTTGATGTAAAACCAATACAAGGTGTTTTACCCAGCGGAAAAGAAGATGTTAGACCTTCAGATGATAATGCTCCTTTCAGTGCTTTAGCTTTCAAAGTGATGTCAGATCCTTATGGGAAATTAACTTTTGTAAGAATGTATTCGGGTGTTCTTTCAAAGGGAAGTTATGTCATGAATTCCACTAAGGATGCTAAAGAAAGAATATCTAGATTAGTGATTCTTAAGGCTGATGAAAGAGAGGAGGTTGATGAATTGAGGGCTGGAGATTTAGGGGCTGTATTAGGTCTTAAAAACACAACAACTGGCGACACTTTATGTAATACAGAAGATCCAATAGTTTTGGAGACATTATTTATCCCTGAACCAGTTATCTCGGTTGCTGTTGAGCCAAAAACTAAAGGCGATATGGAAAAATTATCAAAAGCTTTAACTGCTTTGTCTGAAGAGGATCCAACCTTTAGGGTAAGTACAGATCCTGAGACAAATCAAACTGTTATTGCAGGTATGGGTGAGTTACACTTAGAGATCCTTGTTGACAGAATGTTGCGGGAATTTAAAGTTGAAGCAAATATAGGTGCTCCACAGGTTTCATATAGAGAAACCATCAGGTCTAGTTCTAGAGGTGAAGGTAAATATGCAAGACAGACCGGCGGAAAAGGTCAATATGGTCATGTAATTATTGAAATGGAACCAGCTGAAGTTGGTAAAGGTTTTGAATTTGTAAACAAAATTGTTGGCGGAGCAGTACCAAAAGAGTATATTGGTCCTGCATCTAATGGAATGAAAGAAACCTGTGAATCTGGTGTTCTTGCCGGTTATCCACTCATTGATGTAAAAGTAACACTAGTCGATGGTTCATTCCACGATGTAGACTCATCTGAAATGGCCTTCAAAATTGCAGGTTCTATGGCTTTTAAAGACGGTGTTAAAAAATGCAACCCTGTCCTTTTAGAGCCTATGATGAAAGTTGAGGTCGAAAGTCCTGACGACTTTCTTGGATCTGTAATTGGTGATCTCTCTTCTAGAAGAGGTCAAGTAGAAGGACAATCTGTTGATGATGGATTGTCTAAGGTACAGGCCAAGGTGCCCTTAGCCGAAATGTTCGGTTATGCCACTCAACTCCGATCAATGACTCAAGGTCGGGGTATATTTTCGATGGAGTTCGCAAATTATGAGGAAGTTCCTCGTAATGTTGCTGAAGCTATCATTTCCAAGAATCAGGGCAACTCCTGATCTCTAAACTAAAACACTATTAAACCCTCGATTCTTTAATTCAAAATGGCTCGCGAGAAGTTCGAAAGGAACAAACCACATGTCAACATAGGTACTATTGGCCATGTTGATCATGGAAAGACAACACTAACTGCTGCTATTACAAATGTATTAGCCAAAAAAGGTCAAGCTCAAGCTCAAGACTATGGAGACATTGATGGTGCTCCCGAAGAAAGAGAACGTGGCATTACCATTAATACAGCTCACGTTGAATATGAAACTGAAGGCAGACATTATGCTCATGTTGACTGCCCAGGACATGCTGATTATGTGAAAAACATGATCACAGGGGCCGCCCAGATGGATGGAGCTATTCTAGTTTGCGCAGCTACAGATGGTCCTATGGCTCAAACAAAAGAGCATATTCTTTTAGCAAAACAGGTTGGAGTTCCTGCTCTTGTAGTTGCTCTCAACAAGTGCGATATGGTCGATGATGAAGAAATTATTGAACTTGTTGAAATGGAAATCAGAGAACTATTAGATAGTTATGACTTCCCAGGAGATGATATTCCTATCATTCAAGTTTCTGGTTTAAAAGCTCTCGAAGGGGATTCAACTTGGGAATCAAAGATTGAAGAATTAATGAAAGCAGTTGATGCTAGCATTCCTGAACCAGAGAGAGAAGTTGATAAACCATTCTTGATGGCAGTTGAAGACGTTTTCTCAATTACTGGAAGAGGAACTGTTGCTACTGGAAGAATTGAGAGAGGTAAAGTTAAGGTTGGAGAAGAAGTTGAAATAGTTGGAATAAGAGATACGAGAGTAACAACTGTTACTGGAGTTGAAATGTTCCGAAAACTGCTTGATGAAGGTATGGCTGGCGATAATGTCGGTTTACTTTTACGTGGTGTCCAGAAAGAAGATATTGAGAGAGGAATGGTACTTGTTAAGAAAGGATCTATTACCCCTCACACTCAGTTTGAAGGAGAAGTTTATGTTCTCAAAAAAGAAGAGGGCGGAAGACATACTCCTTTCTTTGCAGGATATAGACCTCAGTTCTACATCAGAACAACTGATGTAACAGGACAAATAACAGCATTTACCTCTGATGATGGCTCTAATGTTGAAATGGTTATGCCTGGTGACAGAATTAAGATGACTGGAGAATTAATTTGTCCAGTAGCTATTGAACAAGGTATGCGATTCGCAATCCGTGAAGGGGGAAGAACCATTGGTGCTGGAGTTGTTTCTAAAATACTCAAATAATATATTTGAATTTTAAAAATTTAACCTCAATCATCTAATATAGGTACATAGATAAGGGTCATTAATTTAAATGGCCCCTTACTAAAAGATATTTGAAACTATGACTGCATCAATTGCACAACAAAAAATAAGAATAAGACTTAAAGCATTTGATAGAAGAATGCTCGATTTATCTTGCGACAAAATAATCCAAACTGCTGACACTACAGCTGCCTCCGCTATAGGTCCAATACCTTTACCTACAAAAAGGAAGATTTATTGTGTCCTAAGATCACCACATGTTGATAAAGATTCTAGAGAACATTTTGAAACAAGAACACATCGAAGATTAATAGATATTTATAGTCCTTCTGCAAAAACTATTGATGCTCTGATGAAACTTGATCTCCCTAGTGGTGTAGATATAGAAGTTAAACTTTAATAAATCCCGAAACCGACCTAAATTGATTAACATAAAAATAACGAATGAGGTTTAAATGGGAGAACTCTCAGTAAGGGAATTACCTTTATTTCCTTTGCCAGAGGTAGTCCTTTTTCCTCAAGAAGTATTGCCTTTACATATTTTCGAATCGAAATATAAAATCATGCTCCAATCTGTTCTTGAGAGTGATTCTATGTTTGGAGTTATTAAGTGGGATCCAAGTACTAAAAGTATGGCTAACGTTGGATGTTGCGCGCAAATAATAAAACACCAAACTGCAGAGGATGGAAGAAGTAATATTATCACGCTAGGACAACAAAGATTTCAAGTCTTAGAAATTATGCGTTCGACCCCCTTTTGTTCCGCGATGGTTAGTTGGATTAATGATGATAATATTGATGACTTTCAAAAATTAGATTCTCTAAAATCCTCAGTAAAAGAAGCTCTTAATGATGTTATTCATTTAACAAGTAAATTGACTAATACTAATAAAAATTTACCTGATAAATTACCTGACAACCCTATTGATTTATCATTTTGGATTGGAGCACATTTGGGTGGTCCTGTTGCAGAGGAACAGCAAAGACTTCTTGAAGAAAGAAATACTTTTACCCGTTTGCAAAGAGAATATGAAATGCTTGATCATACAAGAAAACAACTTGCAGCAAGAACAGCGTTGAAAGAAAGTTTTCCTGATATAAAAGAAAATTAAATGTTTGAATCATTATTTCCTTTTTTTTTGCTAGTTTTATTCCTCCTATTCCTATCTATAATCTGGAGAATTAATGCTAGAAAATATATTTCTTCCAGTACTGTT
Source organism: Prochlorococcus sp. AG-355-I04 (assembly GCA_003280915.1). GTDB lineage: Bacteria > Cyanobacteriota > Cyanobacteriia > PCC-6307 > Cyanobiaceae > Prochlorococcus_A. The sequence goes on from QCDL01000024.1 coordinate 5,544, forward strand.
GCTTCTGCATATGATGCTTGGACCCAAGATAAATTACTTGAGAGATTGTGGGGAGAACATATACATTTGGGTTTTTATCCCTCAGGGAAAATAAATGTCGATTTTAGAAAGGCTAAAGTACTGTTTGTTCACGAATTAGTCAAATGGAGTGGCTTAGATAAATTACCAAAAGGCTCTAGAATACTCGACATCGGTTGTGGAATAGGTGGAAGTTCTAGGATTCTTGCAAAATACTATGGGTTTAATGTCACTGGTATTACAATTAGCCCAGCTCAAGTAAAGAGAGCAAGAGAACTTACTCCTCATGAGCTAAATTGCAACTTCCAAGTTATGGATGCGTTGGATTTGAAATTTGAAGATGGATCATTTGATGCGGTCTGGAGTGTTGAAGCTGGCGCACACATGAATGATAAAACTAGGTTTGCAAATGAAATGCTTAGAACTCTAAGACCTGGGGGGTATTTGGCATTGGCTGATTGGAACTCAAGAGACCTCGAGAAATACCCCCCATCATTTTTTGAGAAGATAGTTCTTAAACAATTACTTGAACAATGGGTACATCCTAATTTTATTAGCATTAACGAATTTGGTAACATTCTTAGAATGAACAATAATAGTTCAGGAAAAGTTATTTCTGAAAATTGGAATTCCTATACAAATCCTTCCTGGTACGATTCAGTTATTGAAGGTATTCGAAGGCCCTTTGCAATTTTGTCTCTTGGCCCATTTGCGATAGTGAAATCGATTAGAGAGATTCCAACAATACTTCTCATGAATTGGGCATTTAGAAAAGGTTTAATGGAGTTTGGAGTTTATAAATGTAGAGGATAGATTAATCTAGTTCAATATTTTCGGAAAAATAATTTCCAAAATCCACAAAATTCTTGCAAAGTGGCTCTAGCTTATTTTTTAATTCAACCAAATTTTTGATATTATTATGATTATTGATTTCTAAATCAATATAAATTATATATTCCCCTAATTCTCTTTTTGAGGGTCTAGATTCAATCTTACTCATATTAAATCCAAAATCTGCAATATTATTTATTGCTTTAAGCAAAGCACCAGGTTTATTTGATATTAATGAGAAAGCAAAACTAGCAATATTTGCTAAATTTGAATTTGATTCCTTGCTCAATAAGACAAATCTAGTGCAATTACCTGGAACATCATTAATAGGAAAAGCTAATTCTTTAAGTCCTTCAATTTGGATTAGTGATTTTGAACCGATAGCAGCTCTGAATTTACTCCCCTTAACCATATTAACAGCTTCCGATGTTGAATTTGTTGGGAGAGGAATTGCATTTGGAAGATTTTCAGATAACCATTCTGTACATTGAGCTAATGCTTGAGGATGAGATAAAACTTCTGAAATGTTTGAAAGTTTTCCATCACTAATTAGTGCATGTTTTATAGGTAAAACAATTGCTCTATTTATAAAAATTTCAGGAAATTTCCAAAGGGCATCTAAAGTAGCAGTAACTCCTCCCTCTACGGAATTTTCTATAGGGACTACAGCAGCATCACAATTGTTGTACGCTATTGATTTAATGACCGAATGTAACCCATTACATGGTACAAATATAGGTGTCTGAAAATTGGCAAGCTTTGATAATATATGAGCTGCTTTTTCTGCGTATGTTCCTTTAGGACCTAAATATGCAACTTGTTTGCGCATGATTAATAGTAAAAAAAAAAGAGATCAAATAAGCATTGGAGGAATATAGAAAATGCTTTTGTCTTTTGATGCTAAACAGAAATTAAAGCTTTCCGTAACACGTAATAAAGAATATCTTTCTAAATATCTTTTGGAAGAAGAAAGAGTTGTTGGAGCAATGCTTGACTCCAATAAATTAGTACCAGAAGGAATAGGTAGATATAAGTATACAGTAACAAGTTTTAAGGTTTTTCAATTAGATATTAACCCTGTTGTTTCAATTGCGGTAGAAAATAAAGATGGAATATTAAAAATGAGTGCCCTTGAAAGTACATTGGATGGTTTGGGGATAATAGATGATTTTAATCTTATTTTGAAAGCGAATTTGGAAGCTACTGATATAGGGTTAGAAGGTGAGGCGCTTCTTGGGGTATCTGTAAGCCAACCCCCTCTATTGAAGCTGGTACCAAAGAAAATTTTGGAATCTACTGGCCATTCTGTATTAAATGGGATTTTGTTGGGTATAAAGTCAAGGGTTCAACAGCAATTAGTAAAAGATTTTTTTGATTGGTGTGAATTAAATAAGATTTGATTTTTTTAAAAAGCTTTTCCTATGCAGTTTAGTTATTCCATTATTTTTGATTAATGATAGATGCTCTCTGGTACCATAACCTTTATTTTTAAATATCAAATAACCTGAGTATTTTTTTTCCAATCTCTCCATTAGATTGTCGCGAGCAACTTTAGCAATAATGCTTGCTGAAGCTATAGAAGTAAACTTCAAGTCTCCAAATATTATGCTTTTCTGAATGCCGTTCCATGGCCTTAATAATAAGGGGCCATCAATTATTAATTCAAATGGCTTTTCTTTTAATTTTTTTAAAGCTCTTATCATTGAAAGTTCTGTCGCAACTCTGA
>QCDL01000025.1 GCA_003280915.1 Prochlorococcus sp. AG-355-I04
ATAAATAAAAAGGATAGTAGTGATCCAATTGATAATTTAGAGTATGAAAAAGTTATAGAAGAAGAAATAATTAATTCGTACGAAAGTAAATTTCAAAAAGATACTGAAGAAAATAGTAAAAAGATTAAATTTTACAGACTTAAAAGAACTCCATTAGAAATACTAAATAGGTCATTTTTCTTTTTCTTTATTGGAAGTTTTCTTTTCTCTTTGTTTTCAGCTTATTCAGAAAGTAAGTTGTGGTTCATACTTTATGTAATAAGTGCATTGTCATGTGTTTTCTATACTCCTAATAGAAAGGCAATTAAAGAATTAATAGCAGCTTGGCCAAATATAGAGGATCTCATTAAAAGAAGGAGTATGTGGAGAAAAGGCAAGTAAATAGATTATGAAACCGTTAAGTTCATTTAAAAAATGGTTATTAAATATCCTTGTGCCATACATAGAGGGCACCAACAAGAAAAAAGAGGATAAAAAATGAGTTTAATAAAAGTTGGAATTATTGTTGAAATTTTTTTGTTTGTGGGAGTTTTTCTATGGGTTAGGAAACTAAATAGTAAACAAAGTAGGCAACCATCTTTATCAAAAAAAACAATAAAAAATCTCAAATTTTAGAATTTTGATCACAAAATAAGGAATCTTTATAAAGAGATCAAATTTAAGGGAAAATTCTTTATTTTTTTTCTCTCACTTTGTATGTGAAATCGGTTAGAACATCTACATCGTTCTTATAAAATATGGTTTCCTCCATTCAAGGTCTTGCTCCAATAACCAATCCATTAAACAGTGTCTTAATAGAAAAGAAACTAATAAATGTTGATCAGAAGTTTATTCAACTTGTTTCTCTGGCAGAAGGATTACCTCGGACAGAAGTTATTGAAAGTGGAAGGAATTATTGGAGAGGTGTTTGTAGAAGCTTGATTTTTAGATTTCCTGATGACCTTGAAATTTTAAAGCTTGATGTAAGAAGTTATGTAGATAGATCAAAAGGAATTATTCAGATAAGATCTGCAGCAAGATTAGGGCAATCAGATTTAGGCGTTAATCTAAGAAGAGTGGAATACTTGTTTAATCAATTAGAAAAATTTTAATTAATCTATTTTTTATAAATTTAAGGTTCTTTTTACTAAATAGGTGTGCTTTAATTCATAAGAATATTTGAAATGTCATGGTAAAGATAATCTTGGTTGGAATTATTGTCGCGCTTGTATATTCTCAACCTGACCTCCGTCTTACGGTCGCTGATTGGTTAAAAGCAGCTTCTGATTTTCTAATTGAATCGGTACAAGTAAAACCTTGAATTAATTTTTAATGAAGCATTAAATAAGTCCTGAGACAGTGATCATTTGTTTAATGCATAGAGCCACGAGAATAAATATTATTATTCTGCTTAATATATATTTCACTTGAACAAATAAATAGTTTTAGGAACATAATAGAAAATTTTTTTGAAATTTTTGAATAGTTAACGATAATAAGGAATATGAAGCTTAGATTATTTGAGTTCTATTTTATTAAAGACTATTTAAGGCCTTGGTTTGGTCTTATTTATTCTTTATTCTTTCTGTTTTTTTTAGGTGCAATTGGCTATCGAATAACAGAAGGATGGGAATGGAGTGATTGCTTATGGATGGTTCTGATCACAATAACCACTATTGGTTTTGGAGAAGTTCAGCCCTTAAGTCCTGAAGGCAGAATCGTTACTGTTTTAGTAATCGTTGGCGGATTGATCTTTATTCAATTTACTTTTCAAAAAGCTGTTAGATTATTTGAATCCGGCTATTTTCAAAGAGTAAACGAATTACGTTTTAAAAGACTTCTTAGAAAAATGGAAAATCATGTAATTTTGTGCGGATATGGGAGGGTAGGTCAGGAAATATCTAACCAAATAAAAACGCAAAATATTCCAATTATCGTTGTTGAGAGTGACGAAGATAGAAAAAAGATTGCGGAAGAAAATGGTTTAGAAGTTCTTTGTGCTGATGCAACTCTTGATGAGACGTTAAAACTGGCAGGATTAGAAAAATGCAAAAGTTTGGTCGTCACCTTACCTAATGATGCTGCAAATTTATATGTGGTTCTAAGTGCTAAAGGGATAAGAAGTTCTATAAGAGTAATTGCAAGAGCTGGAACTGAAGAGGCCGCAAGTAAGTTGAGATTAGCTGGAGCAAGTATAGTCGTAAGCCCTTACATAGCAGCTGGAAGAGCAATGGCATCAATGGCTCTTAGACCAATCGCCATTGACTTTCTAGATCTTCTCGCAGGAAGTGAATGTGAAATTGAAGAATTTGAATTAAGTAATGATATTAGTCTTTTTGAGACTGCAGAGAAAAGATCACTTTCTGAACTTGGAATAGGTAAAAAGAGTGGTGCGAAAATATTAGCCATTAAGGAAAACGAAAAGTTGTTTACTAATCCTGGCGGTAATTTCATTCTTCAGCCAGGCCAGGTTTTAATTGCATTTGGTAGTAAAGAACAACTAAATATTTTGAACGGATTATTAGGAAATCTAGTCGTAGCAGTAGAGCTTTTAAAGTAGATAGATCAAGATTCAGAATTAATTGCTAGATTGATTTTGGGTGAAAAAATCAAATGAAAATATTTAAATTCCTATTTGTAATTCCTGTAATAACTTGTATAATTATTTTTCAAACCTCTCTGCAAAATAGATATCTAATGGCTTCTGATATTAGAGATGGAGAAACAATTTTTAGAAATGTTTGTGCAGGCTGCCATGTAAGAGGTGGATCAGTAGTTCTTAGAGGATCCAAATCATTAAAACTTTCCGACCTTGAAAAAAGAGGAATAGCAGATGTAAATTCAATAACAATAATTGCTAATGATGGAATTGGTTTTATGAAGGGTTATAAAAATAAATTGAAGGATGGAGAGGATAAGGTTCTTGCACAATGGATCATTCAAAATGCAGAAAAGGGTTGGGAGTAAATGAAAAGCTTATTTTTTGCTTCGTTTTTATTTTTATTAGCTGAATTTTCTTTTGCTGAGCAATTAACTAATTACACAATTACATCTGATTCTCAAGTAAATACTTTAGAAGGTGATTTAGAGGCTATTGGAAATGTAGTTATTAAGAGCAATAGTGGTAATTTTGAGGCTTATTCGGACAAGCTTTCTTTTGACAAGGATGATAAATCTCTAAAACTTATTGGTAATGTATATGTAAAAAATTTAGAGTCTGAGGGAATTGCAATTGAAGAAACATCTGGAGATGAGTTGACCATATTTACTGAAACAGGACTTTTTGAATTCAAATCTCAAAATAAAAACAGAGTAAAAACAAAAATTAAATTTTAAATAGAGGTTTGCTTTTAAAAAATCTTAACCAATTAAGTATAAGGATGTTTACTTTTCATGACTTTCATTTACCTTTAACCATTCTTAAAGTTTTTTGCAAAATTTAATAGTAGGTTTATATAAACATACTTTTTTTAATGGAAGAGAAATTAATTCTTTTCAAGAATCGTAAAAGATTCGGGATTGAAAAAAATATAGATATCATCTTTAAAAATACAACCCTAGTCTTGTCTAGTCTTGTCGCAATAGTACTATTTGGGATTATTTTAGTAGTCTTTTTTCAGTCATTTGAATCATTTTCAAGGTATGGCTTAAATTTTCTAGTAACTTCTGAATGGAATCCAGTAAAAGATGAATATGGAGCTTTTACAGCAATATATGGGACATTAGTTACTTCTCTTCTTTCATTATTGATTACTATCCCTTTAGGTGTTGGAACTGCGATATTTATTACGGAGGATTTTGTTCCGAAATTTGTCAGAGAAATAGTAGGTTCATTTGTTGAATTACTAGCAGCTATACCATCTGTCGTATTGGGATTATGGGCGATATTTGTTATGGAACCTTTCTTTAGAGAGTTTTTTGTTTTTTTACATAAATTCTTTGGTTGGATTCCTTTATTTAGTTCGGAGCCTGCAGGTCGGAATTCACTTTTAGCGATAATAATTTTAGTGGTAATGCTTTTACCAATAGTGACCTCGATAGCTAGAGATAGTCTGAATCAAGTTCCCAAAAAGCTTAGGAATGCTTCCTATGGAATTGGTGCAAGTAGATGGAAAACTATATTTTCGGTAATTTTGCCTGCGGCATTATCAGGAATTATGGCAGGTGTTCTATTGGCGTTAGGCAGGGCAATGGGTGAAACCATGGCTGTCACGATGATTATTGGAAATTCTAATGTATTTAGTTGGTCACTATTATCTCCTGGATATACCATCTCTTCTATGCTTGCAAACCAGTTTGGTGAAGCCGATGGAAGTCAGGTCTCATCACTTTTTTATGCGGCTTTTGTACTAATGATCCTATCTTTAGTGGTTAATATCTTTGCTCAATGGCTAGTTAAGAAATTTAGTCTCAAATATTAGATGATTATGAATTCTCTTTATTACCAGAAAAAACTATCACGAAATGTAGGAGATAAATTCTTTACTTCTTTATCAGTTTTTTGTGCACTCATTGCAATTCTTCCTTTGATTTTTGTGGTTACATATATTCTTATTAAAGGGGGAGCTCAAATCACACCAGAATTATTTACTTTAGAACCAAATCCTCCTGGAGATGATTTAGATGCGGGAGGAATTAATCCTGCATTAATTGGGACACTAGTTATTACAACTATTGCTTCAATTATTGCCATACCAGTAGGTGTTGGCGGTGGCATATATCTAGCTGAATACTCTAAAGGTGGACCTTTTTCAAAATTTATTAGATTCGGAGTTAATGTTTTAGCTGGTGTTCCTTCAATAATTGCCGGTGTATTTATTTATGCCTTAATCGTTTCAACAAAAATTTTATTTGGCAGTATGTACAGTGGTTTTGCAGGAGGTATGGCTCTTTCAATATTGATGTTGCCTACAGTTATAAAAACTACTGATGAAGGTTTAAAGTTAGTACCAAATGAATTAAGGTATGCTTCTCTAGGCATAGGAGCAAGTATGTATACAACAATATTAAAAATAACTTTACCCACAGCATTTAGATCTATTGCTACTGGGGTTGTGCTTGGAATCGCAAGGGCTGCAGGCGAAACAGCACCTTTGATATTTACTGCTTTATTTTCTTACTACTACATAGTAGGTTTTGAAGATTTGTTTTACGAGATGGGCTCATTAGCTGTTTTGATATATAATTTTGCCCTTGAACCTTATGATGCACAGAATAAACTAGCCTGGGCGGCTTCCTTTATTCTTGTCATATCAATACTAACAGTTAATATTTTTTCAAGGATATTTGCCGCTTTTACTGAGAAAACTAAGAGGGTATGAAATGATTAAAAACACTAAAAAGTCGCAAAAGAAAAACATTTTATCTCTTGAGGATGTTTCTATTAGTTATGGCACTTTTGAAGCGGTAAGAAATGTTTTTTTAAATTTTAAAGCAGGAGATATAACTTCACTCATTGGCCCTTCTGGTTGTGGTAAATCAACCGTTCTTAGAGCTTTGAATAGAATGAACGATTTAATCCCTAATTGTTCGTTAAAAGGGACAGTCCTCTTTGATGGAACTAATATCTATGACAAAAGAGTAGATCCAGTTGAAGTTAGAAGAAGAATCGGAATGGTTTTTCAGCAACCTAATCCTTTTCCAAAATCTATCTACGAAAATATTGCATTCGGAGCAAGAATCAATGGCTTTACGGGAGATATGGATGAATTAGTGGAAAGTTCCTTGAGAAAAGCTGCTGTATGGAGTGAATGTAAGGATAAATTAAATGATAGTGGTTACTCTTTATCTGGTGGACAACAACAGAGATTATGTATTGCTCGAACCATCGCAATTGAGCCTGAAATAATTCTCATGGATGAGCCATGCTCAGCTTTAGATCCAATCTCTACTTTGAAAATAGAAGAGACGATGCACGAACTTAAGAAGAATTACACAATAATAATCGTTACCCATAATATGCAGCAGGCTTTGAGAGTTAGTGATATGACTGCATTTTTTAATGCAGTTGAATACGAAGATGGTGATGGAGGGAAAGTCGGCTATCTTGCCGAATTTGATTCTACTAAGAAAATTTTTAACTCTCCAAAAGAAAAAACCACTCAGGAATATATATCAGGTAAATTTGGCTGATGTTAAATTTTTACTTTTAAAAGAAAGATTTTTAGCTTTAAAACGGATAAAGGGTAGACAAACAGTATAAATACCTATATAGTTATTTCGAATTAGTAAGTTTATTTTTGAAAAACTACCCTTTTCTACCTTTCTTGATTTTTGCAGGGGCTCTTATAACAACTGCAACAATAGGATTGCCTGTATTTACTTCATAATTAAAAAAGTTTTTTATTTCAGGTAGTCTTATGCTTTCAATATTAAATAATGAATTAATTGGAAGTCCTAATAAAACCCTAATAAAGGGAAATTTATTTGACTTTATAAAAAAAAGAGAGAATATGAATTTGTGTGGGAGTGAAAAATCTGTATTAAAACCATTTTTAAAAGTGGTTAATTTCTAATTTACTTATCATGGATAAAACTAAAGAACAGTTAGAAAAATTAAGAGAAGTAGCAGAAGCATCTCTTACAAAAACGGATGAACTTCAGAAAGTTCTTGCTCAAATCGAAGCTTTAATGTCTAGAGAAGAATCAAAAACATTATCAAAGAAGAAATAATTATTTAAAAAATAATTTTAGGTTTTGTACTTTTAATTACATCTCTACAATTTTATTGTAGTTATCAATTAGGTATGCAGAACCCGTTCCAAAGTTTTCTGTTAGGTCTCGAGGTCTTACCTTCTTTAAGTAAAAGACCTCTTTAATTTGCTTGTTTTTATTATATTTTTATAACCTGCTTATTTAGTTGATTACTTTATAGATTTCTTTCAAGCAAACATTTACATCGAATGATTCAGTATTTATAACCTCTAATCCTGTTTTTTCTGTTACTTCAACAGTTGCATTACATTCGTCTTGTTTGAGAGCCATGTAACTAGGCTTTTTATCTTCTATGTCTAATTCAACGCTTGATTCAGTATCTTCCTTATATTGCTCCATTACAAGTTTAAGCGCCTCTATCTCAACGGAAAAATTATCATTTGCTTTTGCCCCAAATGGGATGATAAGAAATGGAAATAAAATCAAGGGTATTAATTTTTTCATTTCTATAAAATGTGTTTATTTTTTTTATAACGTGGATTGTCTGCTAAAGAAAGGGGCATTAGCTGTATAAATTTTTTATTATCTACTTTTACTTTTAAAAAAATAGATTAATAAATATAAATTAGTTTATAAATAAAATAAACGAGACTTTTTAGTATAAATTGGTATGTTTAAGAGAAATATTTGATTCACGTCAATGGGATGATTTTTAGGATTTTATTTCGATAATTTCTTCTTCAGAAACAATTGCCCATTTTTTAAATGACTTTTTGCAGGGATATCCTCCTGTTAA
>QCDL01000026.1 GCA_003280915.1 Prochlorococcus sp. AG-355-I04
AAAAACTTTTGAAAATAACTTTGATTAGCTAGCTTTTACAAAAGCGTCTGATCTTCCTTTTGAAGCCCAGAAAATATTATGAATTTTTTCTACATAACTCATGAGTTCTTCAGCTTGGGCTAAGTCAATATTAACTTTGCATGCACTGCATAATTTGGCCGCCTTCCAAATGGTTTCATGTAAGTCTGGATAAGTTTCTAAGTGAACTGGTTTAAAGTAATCTGTCCACAAAATTAGAATCTCTTTCTTTGTTTCTTTTGCTTGCTCTTCCTTAACTGCAACATATCTAGCAAATGTATTACTGTATGCAGCCCACTCTGCTGAATCAGTGCTAGAAGGAGCTTCTAATGCAACAAGTTTTTTTGTCATTGATAAAACTGCTTCAGCTGCAACTCTCGTAGATGCTGGGTCGTATACACCACAAGGACCATCGCAGTGAGCATGGACTGTCATTGGGGAATTGTTATCTAGAAAAGAATTGATGAATTTACTTAACATTTCAAATATTTGGTGTTGTATATATATTACTTGGAGATTAACTAAATTGAAAAGTCTTAGATATTTTTCTTACTTAATTTAATTGACTTTTAATAATTCAACTTCGAATATTAAAGTCGCATTAGAAGGTATTACATTTCCAGCTCCTCTTGATCCGTATCCAAGTTCAGGAGGTATTGTTAATTTTCTTTTGCCTCCAACTTTCATGCCTGCCACACCTTCGTCCCAACCTTTTATTACTCGTCCAGCACCTAAGGGAAAGCTGAATGGAGCTCTGCCGATACTGGTATCAAATTGTGTCCCGTCCTCTAGAGTTCCGGTGTAATTTACAGTAACTGTTTGCCCAGCACTAGCTTCATCTCCTTCCCCGTTTACGATATCTGCAATAATTAGACCACTTTCTGTAGTCCTTGAATTGTTGTCTGATGGTGTTTCTTCTGCCATAGCGAAAAGTATAGGATTTGGATCTGATGGGTCTAGTTCAAATAAATTATTATTTGAGACATTTGATGATTTTGCGACAGGTGTTCTTTGAATTGACTGAGTTTCTGATTCAGCAGCATTAACAACTTGAGGTGAATTAAATTGACTGAAAAGAGTTAATGAAACACAAAAAACAAAAACTGCAAAACTAATAAAGACTTCTTTCACTTAAATTTTGAAAGTTACTAAAACTTAGTCTACAGAATGAAGGTACAATAAATGGGTGATTATAAATTTAATTTCGTAATTTTAGATTGTTAATCTCAACTCAAATTAAAATTCTAAGACAATATTTTTACCCTTGTTTAGGAGGGATTTTAGGAGGAATTTCAGTTTCAACTAATTTTTGGCTGATTTTTATGCCGATATCTTTATTTATTTTATGGAAGGGAAGTGAAAGGAGAATAGCAAATTTTTGTTGGGGTTTTTTCTTTATCTTGATAAGTCATTCTTGGCTTTATGATCTTCATCCATTGACATGGCTTGGGTTTTCATGGCTTGCAAGTTTAATAATTGCCATTTTAATATTATTATTTTGCGCTTTTCTGGGCGGGATATTAGTTTATTTATGGGGATTGTTAGTTGAAATTATTCTCTGGAAAGGGGATGTTTTCAAAATGAAAATATTATCTTTAACAGTAAAAGTATTTTTTTTATCCTTGACTTGGGGCATTGGTGAACTGATACTTTCTCAAACACCTTTTTTTTGGATAGGTTTAGGAGAGAGTCTTATCCCAGGTGATATTTATCTTGCTGGTTTAGCAAGATGGATTGGTGCAAGTGGTTTATGCGTATTACAAATATTGATTGGATTTTGGATTTTTTATATTCAAGGTAGATGGGAAAGAAAACTTCAATTTAAAAAAATATTTCTTTTAGGACTTTTGGTTTTTATTTTCTTACATTTATTTGGAAGTTTAACAACTCCATTAAAAAGAAATTATGAATATCCAGTAGCTATTTGGCAAACTAATATGCCAACAAGAGAAAAATTAAAAATCAATGATGAATTTATTGAAGAAAAGCTATCCATCGCTCAAAAATATGCTTTGTCAAACAAAGCGAAACTTCTTGTTGCTCCTGAAGGAACTCTATCTAATAATTTTTATTTTTCTAAAGGCATTAAGGTTAATACCTTGTCAGGAGGTTTCAGAAATTCAAATAATGAGTTAAGAAGTTCTTTACTCGGATTTCAAATTGGAGATAAATCTTTTACCTCATTTATAGATAAAAATAGACTTGTTCCAATAGGTGAAAAAATACCTAGATTTCTAAATATTTTTTCAAGAGGATTATCTGCAGTAGGAGGAATTCAACCAGGCTCTGATTCAAGATTTTTTGATACTAAATTTACACCCCCACTAGCAGTAGCTATATGTTATGAAATTAGTGATGGACTAGAAATAAGAAAGGCTATTAATAGCGGTGCAAAACTAATAATAACTGCAGCAAATTTAGATCCATATCCAGCTAAGCTTTATAATCAATTCCTATCTTTGGCTAGATTAAGAAGTATTGAAAATAAGAAAAATAATTTACTAGTATCAAATACGGGCCCTTCGGGCTTAGTTCAAGATGATGGAAAAATAATTAAACTCTTAGATTATGATGTTGAGCGAAATGAAATAGTGTTCCCTAATTTTTCATCCGAAAAAACTTTCTATACAAAATTTGGAGATAAACCTATTTTGTTTTTGTTTATATTTTTTTTGGGATTAAATATCTTTTGGAAAATTAATTAATTAACCCTCCACCTAATAAAATTTCTCCTTTATAAAAAACTGCAGCTTGTCCGGGCGTTACCGAACTTTGACTTTCTTCAAAAATTAATTTAAATGTTTTAGTAGGATTATCATTATTTTTCAAAGGGATTAAAGTTCCTTTTACTGGATGACTTCTATATCTGATTTGTGCTTCTACTTCAATCTCTTGCTTAGGTTCTTCGATTGAAACCCAGTTAAACTCACTAATTATTGCTTCTCTGGTAAATAGATCACTTTTATCTGCTACAAAAACTATGTTTTTTTCCCTGTCTAAACTTTTTACATAAAGAGGTTCCGGCCAAGCAATGCCTAACCCTTTTCTCTGGCCTACCGTAAAGTGCTGAATTCCATTGTGCTTCCCAAGGACTTTCCCATTTACATGCATAATTTCTCCTTCTTTGGGTTCTATGTGTTTGTCAATAAATATTTGCATTGATCCATAATGCTCAACTAAACATAAATCTTGACTTTCTGGTTTTTGAGCAGTTCTAAGGCCTAATCTGAGGGCTTCCCTTCTTGTATCTTCTTTTTTCATTTCACCAAGAGGAAATTGTAATCTGCTTAGTACTTCTTGGGAAAGAGAATAAAGAAAATAACTTTGGTCTTTGTTTTCGTCAGCACCTCTGAGAAGAAGGAAGTCTTTAAATACAAAGCTCTTGCAATTAAGTCTCTCAGCATAAGATGATTTTTTTATCCTTGCGTAATGTCCGGTCGCAATATGAGTAAAGTCTTTTTTGCTTATTGCGTAATTAAGCATCTCTTCAAACTTCACATTCTTGTTGCACATCGAACATGGCAGTGGAGTGAATCCTTTCTCATAGCTTTCAGTAGTTTTTTTAATTACCTCTCTTTCGAAAATTTCTCTTGAGTCTATTATTTTATGATTAATTCCCAAATCTTCACAAAGGCCAGCAGCATCTACTAATCCTTCAGAACAACAGGAGCCTTGTCCCTTCATTAGCCAAAGAGTTAGTCCCTCAACATTCCAGTCTCTTTCTACAAGAAGAGCAGCTGAAAGGGAACTATCTACGCCACCAGATAGACCTACAATAATATTTTTCTTCTTTTTAGTTTTATTATTAGAAGAAATAAAGTTCTCTAATTTTTTATCCTTTTGTGTCTTTAACATGGAAGTTTAAATTTTTGAACAGTTCTTCAATTGCTTTGTACTAATTATGAACGAAATTGTATGGCCAACAATTGATTCTAAACATTTAATTGTTGATTCAAAGCAAATGTTGATAATAGAGAAAGAAATGTTTTCTGATGGAATGCCACAAGAAGCATTGATGGAAAAAGCTGGTATCCAAATTAGTAGATGGCTCTTAAAAAAGAAACCTCTTCTAAAGAATGGAATAACTGTTTTTATAGGTCCTGGGCATAATGGCGGGGACGGTGCTGTAATAGCTAGAGAGCTTTTTTTGAAAGGTTTTTATGTTCAGGTATGGTGTCCATTCCCGATAAAAAAAACACTGACAAATGACCATCTTAATTATCTTACATCTATTGGTGTCACAAAATTAGTAGAGGCTCCTGATGCGAATAGGAAAGATCTTTGGATTGATGCAGTTTTTGGTAATAATCAAACGAGAAAAATTGATGATAAATTAATTAAACTATTCAATCAAAAATTTCATAACAATTATGGCAAGGTAATAAGTATTGATATTCCAACAGGATTATGTCCTGATAAAGGAGAGCCTTTTTTAGAAGACGCAGTAAAGGCAGACTATACCTTGGCCATTGGTCTTTATAAGATTGGGTTGACCCAAGATTCTGCTTTACCTTTTATTGGAGAATTGCACCATATAGATATTGGGATCCCTACTAGTAAGCTGTCCAAAGTTGAAAAAAAGATTTTTAAGGTTACTTACAAAGATATAAAAAATATTGATTTACCTTCTTTACCAAAAAATTCCAACAAATATCAAAGAGGTAGAACATTATTAATAGCCGGAAGTGAAAAATATCCTGGTGCTGCATACTTAGCACTTAAAGGGGCCATATCAAGTGGGGCAGGCTTTGTCTCCGCGGTTCTTCCTGAGATAGTTGCTGAATCTATTTGGCAAGTTGCTCCAGAAATAGTTTTAAAAGAAACTATGCAATCTAACCAGTATGGAAATGCATCTTTATTTAGTGCATTAAAAAATATTGATTTAAGTTCATTTGATTCAATAGCTGTCGGCCCAGGAATAGGAATTGATTATGATGATTGGCAAAAATCAAAAGATTATCTTATGGCTTTTGGAGGATTATTAATATTGGATGCAGATGCACTTAATAGAATTTCGGAATCTAAGTTGGGGTCAAATTTCTTTTTAGAAAGGAAATTTAAGACTTGGATTACACCACATAGCAGAGAGTTTGGAAGATTATTTCCGAATATCAAATCTAAGACCAATGTTGAGCTTGCTAGTGAGGCGGCAAAAGAGTTCAATATCAGTATTTTGTTAAAAGGAGCTAACAGTATAGTTGCTGATAATAAAAAAGTATGGCAACTTTTTGGAACCGATTCTCAGACAGCTCGAGCTGGATTGGGTGATCTTTTATCTGGTTTTGTAGCTGGTAGTTCTGCGATGGATTTAACCTTGTGTAGAAATATATCAACAGATTTTTTTGCTAAATATGTACTTTTGCATTCATTTGCTGCATCGAAGAGCAAAAGTGGGTCAAATGCTTCTGCTATTGGTGACGAACTTGCAAAATTAATGAGAAATATAAAAACGAGACAAATATCTTGAAAGAAACAATTTAAGAGAGTTATTTATAGTTTTAAACACATAAGTGTACAAATATTACTTGAAATCTGAAGCGCGCATTAAATATTTGGCCATTTCCTTAAAAATGTAGGAGAGTTTTACTACCTAATTAGGTCAAAAAATGGTCTCATCAATACCAACTCAATCAGAACAACCTAAAAGGAGAAGTAATGATCCAATAAGTTGGTACTTGCAGAATATTGGCCGAGTCCCCTTACTAACACCTGCCGAAGAGATTGAATTGGGTAACCAAGTCCAGAAGATGATGATTCTTACAGAAGATGGACAATTGAATGAAAAGATTAATGATTTTACTACTCAGCAAAAAAGAACTATAAAAATTGGTCGAAGAGCCAAAGAAAGAATGATGAAAGCTAATTTAAGATTAGTTGTAAGTGTTGCAAAAAAATATCAAGGTAAAGGACTAGAATTGCTTGATTTAGTACAAGAAGGTTCTCTTGGGTTAGAGAGGGCTGTTGAGAAATTTGATCCGACAAGAGGATATAAGTTTTCTACTTATGCCTTTTGGTGGATTAGGCAGAGTATGACAAGAGCAATTGCCTGTCAATCAAGAACTATCCGTTTACCTGTTCACTTAAGTGAAAGGTTAGCTTCTATTAGAAAAGTTAGTAGAGATTTGGCTCATAAACTTGGTGCTATGCCAAGCAGGATTGAAATTGCAGAGGCAATGGAAATTGATGTTGAAGAATTGGATTCTGTTTTAAGACAAGCCTTATCAACAAGTAGTTTAGATGCTCCAGTAAATGGTGATGATGGTAGGAGCTTTTTAGGTGATTTAATTGCAGATAGTAATAATGAAGAGCCTTTAGATCAAGTTGAGCAGAAAATGCATCAAGAACAACTTGGTAAGTGGTTAAGTCATTTAAGCGAGCAAGAACAACATGTTCTCAAACTAAGGTTTGGGCTTGATGCAAATGAGAGACATACGCTTGCAGAAATTGGAAGATTATTAGAAGTTTCTAGAGAAAGAGTAAGACAGGTTGAACTTAAGGCATTAAGAAAATTAAGGAATTTAACCAGAAAATTACCTAGCGGTATTTAGTCTTCTGCCCAAATATATTTAGTTAGTTCTTCTGAAGGAGGTTCCGGTGCTTCAATAGCATTTTTAACTGACTCAGATATCTCTGCATCAATTTTCTTTTCAATAATTTTTAATTCTTCTTCCGTTGCGAATTTACCGTCAATAATTTCTTTGGCTAATTTCTTAATAGGATCTCTTTTCCCCCAAAACTCCTTCTCTTTTTCAGACCTTAATTCATCTGGATCTGCAAGAGAATGTCCTCGATATCTATAAGTTAAACATTCTAAAAGTGTTGGACCTTCTCCTGCTCTAGCGCGCTCAATTGCTCTTTGTGCGGCTCCTCTTACCGCCAACACATCCATTCCATCAACTTCCTCGCCGTGCATACCAAAAGCAGATGCTTTTCTCCAGATTTCAGGATTACTAGTAGCTCTATCATGAGCCATGCCAATAGCCCATTTATTATTTTCAACAACAAAAATTATGGGTAATTTCCATAACTGGGCCATATTTAAACATTCAAAAAACTGCCCATTATTGCAAGTCCCATCTCCAAAAAATGCTGCAGTTACCGCATCACTATTAATATT
The DNA here is from genome assembly GCA_003280915.1 of Prochlorococcus sp. AG-355-I04. GTDB lineage: Bacteria > Cyanobacteriota > Cyanobacteriia > PCC-6307 > Cyanobiaceae > Prochlorococcus_A. The sequence goes on from QCDL01000026.1 coordinate 7,136, forward strand.
GCCTGCAACTTCCTTTTTGTATTTACTTGAAAAGGCTGCCCCTAAGGCAACTGGAATTCCCTCTCCAATAAATGCATATCCTCCGAGTAAATGATGCTCTCTTGAAAATAAGTGCATGGATCCACCTCGGCCTTTGCTACAGCCAGTAGCTTTACCAAAAAGTTCACTCATAACTTCAAACGAGGGAACACCCGCACTTAGTGCATGAACATGATCGCGATAAGTACTACAAAACCAATCATGTTTCTTTTTCATGGCGCCAATTACTCCCGTGCTTA
>QCDL01000027.1 GCA_003280915.1 Prochlorococcus sp. AG-355-I04
AGTGAGTGAATTCTTTGAAGATTTGATTTCGATCATTATTTTCAGCCAGAAGAAGGGTTTACCCTTCTAAATGAGTTATCCACTTGTTGTTTAACTCTGCACCTAGAAAATTTAAAAACTTAGGAACTGATGCTTTTATTGCGTCAAGAATAACTAGATGTTTTTTAGTTACTTCAAGATGTATATGCAATAAAGGTGTGAGGTCCCGTCAAGAATATATAAAAAATGTCATCAATTGCTAACTTTTAGCTTTGATGTAAACGGATCTGAGATCTTGGAAAGTCACTTTAGAAATATTTTTAATGTGCACTCAATGTAATCCTTAAAATTTAAGGAGGCTGAAACTAAATACATAAACAGATGTTTTTATTTGGATAAAGCAATTCAATTTGAGTAGATTTATCTACAAAAGGATTTGAACACAACGGAGAGTTTGATCCTGGCTCAGGATGAACGCTGGCGGCGTGCTTAACACATGCAAGTCGAACGAACCTTCGGGTTAGTGGCGGACGGGTGAGTAACGCGTGAGAATCTGCCCTCAGGAGGGGGATAACGGTTGGAAACGACCGCTAATACCCCATATGCCTACTGGTGAAATGAATTTCGCCTGAGGATGAGCTCGCGTCTGATTAGCTAGTTGGTGAGGTAATGGCTCACCAAGGCTTCGATCAGTAGCTGGTCTGAGAGGATGATCAGCCACACTGGGACTGAGACACGGCCCAGACTCCTACGGGAGGCAGCAGTGGGGAATTTTCCGCAATGGGCGAAAGCCTGACGGAGCAACGCCGCGTGAGGGACGAAGGCCTCTGGGCTGTAAACCTCTTTTCTCAAGGAAGAAGATATGACGGTACTTGAGGAATAAGCCACGGCTAATTCCGTGCCAGCAGCCGCGGTAATACGGGAGTGGCAAGCGTTATCCGGAATTATTGGGCGTAAAGCGTCCGCAGGCGGCTTTTCAAGTCTGCTGTTAAAGCGTGGAGCTTAACTCCATCATGGCAGTGGAAACTGAAAGGCTTGAGTATGGTAGGGGCAGAGGGAATTCCCGGTGTAGCGGTGAAATGCGTAGATATCGGGAAGAACACCAGTGGCGAAGGCGCTCTGCTGGGCCATTACTGACGCTCATGGACGAAAGCCAGGGGAGCGAAAGGGATTAGATACCCCTGTAGTCCTGGCCGTAAACGATGAACACTAGGTGTCGGGGGAATCGACCCCTTCGGTGTCGTAGCTAACGCGTTAAGTGTTCCGCCTGGGGAGTACGCACGCAAGTGTGAAACTCAAAGGAATTGACGGGGGCCCGCACAAGCGGTGGAGTATGTGGTTTAATTCGATGCAACGCGAAGAACCTTACCAGGGTTTGACATCCTGCGAACCTCTTAGAAATTTGAGGGTGCCTTCGGGAATGCAGTGACAGGTGGTGCATGGCTGTCGTCAGCTCGTGTCGTGAGATGTTGGGTTAAGTCCCGCAACGAGCGCAACCCACGTTTTTAGTTGCCAGCATTTAGTTGGGCACTCTAGAAAGACCGCCGGTGATAAACCGGAGGAAGGTGTGGATGACGTCAAGTCATCATGCCCCTTACACCCTGGGCTACACACGTACTACAATGCTACGGACAAAGGGCAGCAAACTCGCGAGAGCTAGCAAATCCCATAAACCGTGGCTCAGTTCAGATCGTAGGCTGCAACTCGCCTACGTGAAGTAGGAATCGCTAGTAATCGCAGGTCAGCATACTGCGGTGAATACGTTCCCGGGCCTTGTACACACCGCCCGTCACACCATGGAAGTTGGCCATGCCCGAAGTCGTTACTCCAACCCTTGTGGAGGAGGACGCCGAAGGTGGGGCTAATGACTGGGGTGAAGTCGTAACAAGGTAGCCGTACCGGAAGGTGCGGCTGGATCACCTCCTAACAGGGAGACAACAAAATGTTTAATATTATTATTTTGTCACCTTAGGTCGATCGGTATCTCACGTTCTTAATTTATTAAGAATTTCATTTCCTAAGTTTTTCTAGGTCACACCCATTATTTTTCCTGGGCCATTAGCTCAGGTGGTTAGAGCGCACCCCTGATAAGGGTGAGGTCCCTGGTTCAAGTCCAGGATGGCCCATATCTCTATGTTGGGGGTATAGCTCAGTTGGTAGAGCGCCTGCTTTGCAAGCAGGATGTCAGCGGTTCGAGTCCGCTTACCTCCACTGATTACCACCTCTTCCATAACCGGTAGTAAAGGAAATGTTTTGAGTTGTGATCAAATTCTGAAAGAATCTAGCCTCCTAATGAAATCATTAAGATGCTGGACTCATTGAATTAATTTCATTGTTTTCAGAGAACCTTGACAACTGCATAGATTATTTTTAAAGACAATAAGCATCTTTAATGATGCAGATTTATTATTTGTGCAAATGCATTAATAACAATTCTATTAAGCTGATGCTTCAATTTTTGAAGTTATTGGTCAAGCTACAAAGGGCTCACGGAGGATACCTAGGCACACAGAGGCGATGAAGGACGTGGTTACCTGCGATAAGTCTCGGGGAGTTGGAAGCACACTTTGATCCGGGAATTTCCGAATGGGGCAACCCCATGTACGGCCAACTGAATATATAGGTTGGTGCGAGCTAACCCAGCGAACTGAAACATCTTAGTAGCTGGAGGAAGAGAAAGTAAATAACGACTCCCTCAGTAGCGGCGAGCGAACGGGGAACAGCCCAAACCGATAGTCTTGACTATCGGGGTTGTGGGACAGCAATATGGATCAACAAGTCTAGAAGAAACGTTTGAATGGCGTGCCACAGAGGGTGAAAGCCCCGTAATCGAAAGATAAGTTGACCTAGCTGTATCCCGAGTAGCACGGAGCACGTGGAATTCCGTGTGAATCTGCGAGGACCACCTCGTAAGGCTAAGTACTACTGTGTGACCGATAGTGAAACAGTACCGCGAGGGAAAGGTGAAAAGAACCCCGGGAGGGGAGTGAAATAGAACATGAAACCGTGAGCTTACAAGCAATGGGAGCCCGACTAATCGGGTGACCGTGTGCCTGTTGAAGAATGAGCCGGCGACTTATAGGCACTGGCGGGTTAAACCGGAAATGGTGGAGCCACAGCGAAAGCGAGTCTTAATAGGGCGTTTGTCAGTGTTTATAGACCCGAACCCTGGTGATCTAACCATGGCCAGGATGAAGCTTGGGTGATACCAAGTGGAGGTCCGAACCGACTGAAGTTGAAAATTCAGCGGATGAGCTGTGGTTAGGGGTGAAATGCCAATCGAACCAGGAGCTAGCTGGTTCTCCCCGAAATACGTTGAGGCGTAGCGTCTAGTGCTCCAGCAGGGGGGTAAAGCAACCATTTCGGTGCGGGCTGCGAAAGCGGTACCAAATCGATATGAACTCTGAATACCCTGTGTGTAACTAGGCAGTCAGACTGTGGGGGATAAGCTCCATAGTCAAGAGGGAAACAGCCCAGACCGCCAGCTAAGGTCCCAAAATTAACGCTAAGTGATAAAGGAGGTGGGATTGCCCAGACAACCAGGAGGTTTGCCTAGAAGCAGCCATCCTCAAAGGAGTGCGTAATAGCTCACTGGTCGAGCGATCCTGCGCCGAAAATGAACGGGGCTAAGCGTTATACCGAAGCTGCGGATAAATTTATTTATGGTAGGGGAGCGTTCTATGTAGGGTGAAGCGTTAGCGTAAGCGGACGTGGACAGCATAGAAGTGAGAATGTCGGCTTGAGTAGCGAAAACATGGGTGAGAATCCCATGCCCCGAAACCCTAAGGGTTCCTCCGGCAGGCTCGTCCGCGGAGGGTTAGTCTGGACCTAAGGCGAGGCCGAAAGGCGTAGTCGATGGATAACAGGTCAATATTCCTGTACCAGATGTGTTTTGAGAAGGGGGACGGAGAAGGCTAACCAGGCCAGATGTTGGTTACTGGTTCAAGCGTTCGAGGCTTTGAGAGATGGAGAAAACATCTTGAGCTAAGGCGTGAGTACGAGCTGCTACGGCAGCGAAGTTGGTGATGTCATGCTTCCAAGAAAAGCCCTATACTCGTTAAGACACAAATGCCAGTACCCGAAACCGACACAGGTGGGGTGGTAGAGAATACCGAGGGGCGCGAGATAACTCTCTCTAAGGAACTCGGCAAAATGGCCCCGTAACTTCGGGAGAAGGGGTGCCAGCGAGAGCTGGTCGCAGTGAAGAGGCGCAAGCGACTGTTTACCAAAAACACAGGTCTCCGCTAAGTCGCAAGACGATGTATGGGGGCTGACACCTGCCCAGTGCCGGAAGGTTAAGGAAGCTGGTTAGCTTTTAGTGAAGCTGGCGACTGAAGCCCCGGTGAACGGCGGCCGTAACTATAACGGTCCTAAGGTAGCGAAATTCCTTGTCGGGTAAGTTCCGACCCGCACGAAAGGTGTAACGATTTGCGCGCTGTCTCGGAGAGAGGCTCGGCGAAATAGAATTGTCTGTGAAGATGCGGACTACATACACCCGGACAGAAAGACCCTATGAAGCTTTACTGTAGTTTGATATTGTGCTCGGGCTCTGAATGCGCAGAATAGGTGGGAGACGTTGAAATAGTGCTTGTGGGTACTATTGAGTCATCGGTGAGATACCACTCTTTTAGAGCTAGGGTTCTAACGCTTACCCGTTATCCGGGAAGCGGACAGTATCTGATGGGCAGTTTGACTGGGGCGGTCGCCTCCTAAAAGGTAACGGAGGCGCACAAAGGTTCCCTCAGGCTGGTTGGAAATCAGTCGTTGAGTGCAAAAGCAGAAGGGAGCTTGACTGTGAGACCTACAAGTCGAACAGGGACGAAAGTCGGTTTTAGTGATCCGACGGTTCTGCGTGGAAGGGCCGTCGCTCAACGGATAAAAGTTACTCTAGGGATAACAGGCTGATCTCCCCCAAGAGTTCACATCGACGGGGAGGTTTGGCACCTCGATGTCGGCTCATCGCAACCTGGGGCTGAAGTCGGTCCCAAGGGTTGGGCTGTTCGCCCATTAAAGCGGTACGCGAGCTGGGTTCAGAACGTCGTGAGACAGTTCGGTCCATATCCGGTGTATGCGCAGGAATATTGAGAGGATTTCTCCCTAGTACGAGAGGACCGGGAGGAACGCACCTCTGGTGTGCCAGTTATCGTGCCAACGGTAAACGCTGGGTAGCCATGTGCGGAGTGGATAACCGCTGAAAGCATCTAAGTGGGAAGCCCACCTCAAGATGAGTATTGCCATGGCTTAAGCCAGTAAGGTCACGGGAAGAACACCCGTTGATAGGCTCTACGTGGAAGCTTGGTAACAAGTGCAGCGGAGGAGTACTAATAGACCGAGGGCTTGACCAAATAAACTTAATTTATTGTTTTTCATTTATATAATTTTCTATGCAGTTCTCAAGGTTCACACTATCCTGGTGTTCATGGCGATGTGGAACCACTCCGATCCATCTCGAACTCGGTTGTGAAACGCATCAGCGGCAAAAATATTTAGGGGGTAGCCCCTTGAGAAAATAGCTCAATGCCAGGTAAAAATATTTAAAGGGTTTACTCTTCTTGAGTAAACCCTTTTTTATTTTTGACATCTAGGACACCAATGGGTACTTCTTCCAGCAATTTTTTTTCTTTCAATTAAATTGCCACATTTATGACATTCTTTTCCAGTTCTCCTATAGACATTTGTCTGTAAACCAAAATTCCCATTCTCTCCTTCCAAGTCTCTAAAATCGCTAAATGTAGTACCCCCAGAACCTATACTTTTTTTTAATACAGTTACAATTGATTCTTTAAGCTTGATTAACTCATTCTTTTTTATTGTTCGAGCTTCCCTAAAAGGGGAGATGCCAGCAGAGTATAAACTCTCATCAGCATAAATATTACCTATACCTGCCACTATTGTTTGATCTAATAAAATAGCTTTTATAGATTTTGTTTTTTTTGAAATAACTTTTTTAAGGTAATTTGCATCAAAGTCTTTAGAAAATGGCTCTGGTCCTAATGAACCTAATCCTTTAATTATTTTGTTAGGGGATAGGTCTTTATTAATCCACCACATTTGACCAAAACTTCTTACATCAATATACCTAAGCTCATTATTATTTTTATCGAAAAGTCTTATTCTTGTATGTTTACAAGGATAGCTTGAGTTTTCAATAAATTTAAAGTATCCAGTCATTCTTAAATGAACTACAAGAAATCCGTTATTTTGTGTATTTTCTTCATGAAATTGAGTATTCTCATTTAGAACTTCTTTTAATTGAGCTATTAAATATTTTCCTCTTCTATCCCATTTATAAATAAGTGAGTTGCGAAGTCCTTCAATGAATTCTTTTTTATTTGTTGGAAATGCAACAGTTGAATCCCTACAGACTTCTATTTTTTTAACAATAAAGTTATTAAGTTTTTGTTCTAAACCTCTGCGAACTGTTTCTACTTCAGGTAATTCAGGCAATTATTTAGGCTTTCTCTAATTCACTTTCTGCGAAATTATTTGTATTTGCTCCTCCATCAGTTCCGCTAATCCCAGCGTAATTTACTTTATCGAATCTAACTACACAGTTATATTTAATACCTGAGGTATCAACTGAAGCAACTTTGCCTATTTCATTGTACCAATATGATTCTGGTCTTTTTACTCTTACGAGATCTCCTCTTGAAATAGCCATTACTATTAATTTAACTTTTTGTAGAATAACCCATCATTAATATTCTTAGACAAATTATTCACACATATTAATTAAAAGTTTTAACAAAAATCATTTATTAAATTATTTTCGAATTCTTCTTTAGCAGGCTTACTGCCCATCCATTTCCTGCCAGGTATCCTTACATCTAATTCATTTGTTTCACAATTGATTGAAAGAATCAGTTTTTTATTTTCTCGATTTAATACGTTTAAAACTTTTCTACCTTTAATATATTCATGTGATTTATTTTGAATAACTATAGGACCATAAATTTTTTTATCTAACTCAAGTAATTCATTATTTTTTTTATTTTCAGTTGTTTCTTGATTTTCTGAATTAATTATGTTCTTTTTTCTTATTATGAGTTTTTGACCTACTTTTATTGAATCAGGATTATTAAGATTATTAATCTCTATCAGATCGATTACTTTTAAATTATATTTGTTTGATATCTCAGTCAGATTTTCACCATTTTGAACAATATGATAATTATTTTTTAAATCTGATTGTTTTGTAAGATTTTTATTAGATTCAGAAAT
>QCDL01000028.1 GCA_003280915.1 Prochlorococcus sp. AG-355-I04
ATTTAGGTATTAAAACTATAAACATATAACTAGGAATAAAGTGGAAAAATAAACAAATTTTATAAACTGATTAACAGTCTTAAACAATTTAGCGAGGTAATTTTTTATTTTCACTATTTTTTTTCAGCTCTTCCAAATTTGAGGGGGGAGATTGTGGTTTTGTTAAAACTACTGCAGATGATTTTATCAATGTTTGACATGCAAGTCGCCAATTTTCTGGTCTATTTTTGAGTTTTTCTTCTTCAACAGGTGTAAGAGGGCTAAAAGAATTCTTATTTCCACCTTCAACTGAAATAAAACAAGTACTACATTGTCCCGCACCCCCACAATTTCCCAAGATACCTTTCAATCCATAAAGTTGTAAATTTTCTTTCATTACCAATTCCCTTAAATTTTCACCAGGATTGCATTGAACTTCTAAATCCTCACGGATAAATCTGATAGTTGCCATTTTTTTAGTTATTTTTCTTATTTTGGCGTTTTACTTTGAGAATTGTGACCAAAATATTAACAATTATTAGCTAAAAATTCCTCCTAAATGCAGTCCTACAAACTGATTTGCCCAATTTTTGCAAGAAAATAAATTTATTTACAAAAATCCCTCAAAGACTAAAAAACCCTTACTATCATGATGTTTAGCTGTTTATTCAGCATAGTTACTAGAAATTAACCGATGGGATTGCCTTGGTATCGAGTTCACACAGTAGTTATTAATGACCCCGGTCGACTACTTGCTGTGCATCTTATGCATACTGCATTATTAGCCGGCTGGGCCGGTTCTATGGCTCTTTATGAATTAGCCATTTTTGATCCTTCTGATGCTGTTCTCAATCCTATGTGGAGACAGGGAATGTACGTTATGCCTTTCATGGCGAGACTTGGTATCACAAGTAGTTGGAACGGATGGGATATTACAGGTGCGACGGGAGTAGATCCTGGATTCTGGAGTTTTGAAGGTGTAGCAGCAGCACACATAGTATTCAGCGGACTATTGATGTTGGCCTCCATTTGGCACTGGACATACTGGGATTTGGATCTTTGGGAAGATTCAAGAACTGGTGAACCTGCTCTTGATTTGCCAAGAATTTTCGGAATTCACCTTCTCCTAGCAGGACTTACATGCTTTGGTTTTGGAGCATTTCATTGCGCAAACGTAGGGATTTGGGTTTCTGATCCCTATGGCTTAACTGGTCATGTAGAACCTGTTGCTCCTTCTTGGGGAGTAGAAGGATTTAACCCTTTTAATCCAGGAGGGATAGTTGCTAATCATATTGCGGCAGGACTTATGGGTATTATTGGAGGTATTTTTCACATCACCAATAGGCCTGGAGAAAGACTCTATAGAGCATTAAAACTTGGAAGTCTCGAAGGAGTTCTAGCAAGTGCTTTAGCTGCTGTATTATTTGTATCTTTCGTTGTTTCAGGAACAATGTGGTATGGTTCAGCAACAACTCCAGTTGAGCTTTTTGGTCCTACCAGATATCAATGGGACTCTGGCTATTTCAAAACTGAAATCAATAGAAGAGTACAAGCTGCTATAGATAATGGTGCCACTAAGTCTGAGGCATATGCTTCGATTCCAGAAAAATTAGCCTTCTACGATTATGTTGGAAATAGTCCAGCTAAAGGAGGACTTTTCAGAGTTGGAGCTCTTGTTAATGGTGATGGTTTACCTACTGGCTGGCAAGGTCATATTGCTTTTCAAGATAAGGAAGGTAACGAATTAGAAGTTAGAAGAATTCCTAATTTCTTCGAAAACTTTCCTGTAATTCTTGAGGACAAAGAAGGTAATGTAAGGGCAGATATTCCATTTAGACGAGCTGAAGCAAAGTATTCATTTGAACAAACTGGTATCACTGCAACTATCTATGGGGGAGACCTAGATGGGCAAACATTTACAGATCCTGCAGTAGTGAAAAGATTAGCTAGAAAGGCTCAACTTGGAGAAGCATTCAAGTTTGACAGAGAAACTTATAAATCTGACGGTGTATTCCGAAGCTCTCCAAGAGCATGGTTTACATATGCACATTTATGTTTCGGATTGCTATTCTTATTTGGCCACTGGTGGCATGCTTCTAGGACTCTTTACAGAAATTCCTTTGCTGGTATTGACGCTGAGATTGGAGACCAAGTTGAATTTGGTTTATTCAAGAAGCTTGGTGACGAAACCACAAGAAGAATCCCAGGAAGGGTTTAAACTAAACTTTATTACTTAATCTTATGGAAGCTTTCGCTTACGTTCTTATTTTAACTCTCGCAGTTGTTACCTTATTCTTTGCTGTCGCCTTTAGAGACCCTCCTAAATTTGATAGAAAATGAATTTTTTAAAAAACCTCTTTAACAAGAGGTTTTTTACTTTTCATAATTAATATATTAATCTACTATTAGAGTTGAAGAGCACCTATTTCACCATATGCAGTGTCCAACCTGTCAAAACACAGATAGCAGAGTTTTGGAATCAAGATCTGCTGATAGTGGTAAAAGTGTTCGAAGAAGAAGAGAGTGCTTAAACTGCAGCTTTAGATTTACAACTTATGAGAGAGTGGAAACAATGCCAGTATCAATTATAAAGAAAGACGGGAGCAGAGAATTATTTGATAAACAAAAATTATTTTCTGGTATATCAAGAGCTTGCGAAAAGACTAACTTCAGTAGTGAAGCGATTATTAATTTCGTCGATGGAATTGAATCACAAATCGTTCAAGACTCTAATAAAGATATTAAATCTACACAAATCGGAGAATTAATACTTAAAAATCTTAGGAAAGAAAACGAAGTCGCCTACATAAGATACGCTTCAGTTTACAGAAAATTTAATGGGGTAAAAGATTTTATTTCTACTCTTGAATCTCTAAAAGGAACTTCAAAAAACCAATTAGCTTCAATTTCATAAAATTCAGCATCTTAAAGTGTAGAATATAAATCACAAATATTTTTGCTATTGGTTTGCAGGCTAGTAGCATCCCTTTCTAACTACCTAAGGTAGTCTGCGATATAACAAATGAACGAAAATCCTTCTCTACCTACTAAAGAACTTTCTGAGGATCAAGTAACTAAAAATTCATCTGATTTAGATAATGATTCAGTATCCCAAAATGAGGAAGATTTATCATTCGAGAAGAGCGATATACCTTCAGCAGATTCCTCCTCTAGTAGATCAAATACGGATTTTGACAACGCAGGATTCACACAAGAAGAATTTGCATCACTTTTGGGTAAGTATGACTACAATTTCAAGCCTGGCGATCTAGTTAAAGGTACCGTTTTTGCTCTAGAGCCCAAAGGGGCCATGATAGATATAGGGGCAAAAACAGCTGCTTTTATGCCTGTTCAGGAGGTTTCAATAAATAAAGTCGAAGGACTTCAGGACGTTTTACAACCTTCAGAAAGTAGAGAATTCTTCATAATGAGCGAAGAAAATGAAGATGGTCAATTAGCCCTCTCCATTAGAAGAATTGAATATCAAAGAGCATGGGAGAGGGTTAGACAACTCCAAAAAGAAGATGCAACTATATATTCTGAAGTTTTTGCAACAAACAGAGGTGGAGCTCTTGTTAGGGTAGAGGGATTGAGAGGTTTTATCCCAGGCTCTCATATAAGTGCTAGAAAAATTAAAGATGACTTAGAAGGTGAATATCTACCTTTAAAATTTCTTGAAGTTGATGAAGAGAGAAATAGATTAGTACTAAGTCATAGAAGAGCTTTGGTTGAGAAAAAAATGAACCGACTTGAGGTAGGCGAAGTTGTTGTTGGTTCTGTAAAAGGTATTAAACCTTATGGAGCCTTTATTGATATTGGGGGAGTTAGCGGTCTATTGCACATTTCTGAGATTAGTCATGAACATATTGAGACTCCGCATAATGTTTTAAATGTGAGTGACCAAATGAAAGTTATGATAATTGACCTTGATTCAGAAAGAGGACGAATTTCATTATCTACTAAAGCGCTTGAACCTGAACCAGGAGATATGCTAACTGACCCTCAAAAAGTCTTCAGTAAAGCTGAAGAAATGGCTGCTAAATACAAACAAATGTTATTTGAACAAATTGACGATAACGAAGAAACCCCAACAGCTTTATCTGAAACGGTGTAAGCTGGGCTAATTTCTGTGAAAGAATATCGTAAATTAAGCCTAATTTATCTAATACATTTATTTTGTAATTTACAATAATTGATTTGTAACGATAATCTAATCTAGGATAAAGTCAAAATTTATAATTAATTTTAAATGAGTGATTTCATTTTCACTTCTGAATCAGTAACTGAAGGTCATCCTGACAAAATATGTGATCAAATAAGTGATGCTGTTTTAGATGCTTTATTAACAGAAGATCCAGAAAGCAGAGTTGCATGCGAAACTGTTGTTAACACGGGTCTTTGTCTTCTTACTGGAGAAATAACTTCAAAGGCCAAAGTCGATTACATAAAACTTGTAAGAAATGTAATTAAAGAAATTGGATATGAAGGCTCCAGAGCAGGTGGTTTTGACGCAAATAGTTGTGCTGTTTTAGTAGCACTTGACGAGCAATCACCAGATATTTCACAAGGAGTAAACGACGCAGATGATGATAATGATGATTTGGAAGATAATACCGGAGCTGGTGATCAAGGCATAATGTTCGGCTATGCATGCGATGAGACACCTGAATTAATGCCCTTACCGATTAGCTTAGCTCATAGATTAGCCATTCAACTTGCCAAAGTAAGGCATGAAGAAGTCCTTAATTATCTGCTCCCTGATGGCAAAACTCAAGTAAGCATTGATTACGAAAAAGGTTTCCCAGTCTCTATTAATACGATTTTAATTTCAACTCAACATAATCCTGAGATTGATGGAATAACAAATGAAGAGGAGATTCGTCAAAGAATAAAAGAAGATTTATGGACGCACGTTGTAATTCCTGCTACTGAAGATTTAGAAATAAAACCAAACATTAGCAACACAAGATTCCTGGTAAATCCTACTGGAAAATTTGTTGTGGGAGGCCCTCAAGGAGATGCGGGGCTCACTGGTAGGAAAATTATTGTAGATACTTATGGTGGATATGCAAGACACGGAGGAGGGGCATTTTCTGGTAAAGACCCCACAAAAGTAGATAGATCAGCCGCTTATGCAGCACGTTATGTAGCTAAAAGCATAGTAAAGGCAAAATTAGCAAAAAAAGCAGAAGTGCAATTAAGTTATGCAATTGGAGTAGCAAAACCAATTTCCATTCTCGTGGAAACTTTTGATACTGGTGTTATTTCACAAGCTAATTTGACTGAGCTAATTAAAGAGAACTTTGATTTAAGACCTGCAGCAATAATAAAAGAATTCGACTTAAGAAATCTACCAAAAAAAATGGGTGGAAAATTTTTTAGAAAGACTGCGTCCTATGGACATTTTGGTAGAGTAGATCTTGAGCTGCCTTGGGAAAATGTAGAAGAAAAAGCAGCCAAATTAGCAGAGGCTTCCAAAATCTTTTTATAAATATTTTTTAATGCCTGATAATTTTTATGGAGGGTTAGATTTTGGAACGAGTGGCGCAAGAATATCAATAATTAATCTTCATAAGAAATTAGTATATTCAAATTCAGTACCTTATTCATACAGCTTTAAAAATCCAAATTCTTGGATCAGTTCTTGTGAAAATCTCTTACTTAGTTTACCTATTGAGGTAAAAATAAACCTTAATAAATTAGCTATCTCAGGCACCTCGGGAACTTTAATCGCATCAAATTTGCGAGGAGATCCGATAGGAGAAGCAATACCCTATGACCAAGCATGTATTGAAAATGAAGTCCTTCTTGAATCCTTAACTTCTGGGGAAGATCATTTACGAACTCCATACAGTAGTCTTGCTAAAGCATTAAAACTAATTGATAAATATGGGACAAATATACTTTTAAGACATCAATCTGATTGGATCACTGGTTGGTTTTTAAAAGATTGGACTCATGGAGAAGAAGGAAATAATTTAAAACTTGGTTGGGATCTAAAAAAAGAATCGTGGCCAAAAAGCTATCTCAATACTTCATGGCAAAAATGCCTACCTCATATAATAAAAAGTGGAAAAATTATTGGGCAAGTAAATTCTGATTTGGCAGAGAGATTTTACTTAAATAAGAAATTAATATTAATCTCAGGCACCACTGACTCTAATGCAGGTTTAATCGCTGCAGGTTTAGGTAAAGAAGATGGTCTAACAGTTTTAGGAACAACAATTGTGGTTAAAAAAATTATTGATAATCCTATAAAAAAACAGGGCATTACAATCCATAAAGTAAACGACGATTGGATATGTGGAGGAGCTTCTAATGCTGGATGCGGCATCTTGTCAAAGTTCTTTTCTGATTTAGAAATAAAGGAACTCAGTCGCCAAATTAATCCATTAAAAAAAACTTCTTTGAATCTTTTACCTCTTAATAGTAAAGGAGAGAGATTTCCTATTAATAACTCTAATTTAGAGCCGATACTTGGTCCTAGACCAGTAAGCGACGCACTTTATTTACATGCATTATTTGAGGGGCTAGCTAAGATCGAATTGAAAGGATGGGAAGAACTAAGCAAACTAACGGGTTCTCTTCCAAAAAAAATTATTACTATTGGTGGAGGTTCAAAAAACCCACAGTGGAGAAAGATAAGAGAAAAGATTATAAATATACCAATAGTTTCATGTAATAAAACCACTTCTTTTGGTACTGCCTTATTAGCGATGAATTCAAAATATTAATTTCTTGATATTTGATAAAGATATAAAATTTTTAACGAAAAGGGTTTCACAAACTACACATCTTAATTTAGAGTATATAGGTTAGAGCCGGGATAGCTCAGTTGGTAGAGCAGGCGACTGAAAATCGCCGTGTCCCCAGTTCAAATCTGGGTCCTGGCACCTTTAAAACCCTGTCCGTGACAGGGTTTTATACTTTCAAGACATAGGTAACTCTTATTTTTTCGTAATTTTATTTTTATATTTGAAAATTTTTAGTTTTCTACTCTGCAGACTTGGCCAATAACACCCAAAATCAGTTTATCTCCATTTGGATCTTGCCAATCAGCTAAATCATTGAAATTTTTATATACTTCATCTATGGAGACATCAACGTCTCTAAATGATTTTTCAAAACAATTTATATCCATTGTGTAGAGAATATCCTTGGTAAT
>QCDL01000029.1 GCA_003280915.1 Prochlorococcus sp. AG-355-I04
AAGACTATCCAAGTGGACTTGATTCTAAATATGAAACTCAAAGTCTAATAAGACCTAATGATCCTGTTCTTATAATTAAAAACGAAGGAAGAATTAAAACTACTTTTATGAAATGGGGCTTTATTTCCCCTTGGGCGAAAGACCCATTTGATAAAAAGAGACCAAGACCATTTAATGCAAGATCAGAAACTGTAGAAGAAAAAAAATTATTTAGTGGAAGTTGGAAACATAAAAGGTGCCTAATACCTGCGAGCGGTTTTTTTGAAAAAAAATATCGTGTTCGAAAAGTGAATTATGAGACTTTTTGGTTGGGAGGAATTTGGAGTAAGTGGACTTCACCAGATGGAGCAGAACTTGAGAGTTGCTGCGTTTTAACAACTGAACCAAATGATTTAATTAAACCTTTACATCACCGCATGCCCGTGATCGTTCCTAATGGATATGAGGAACAATGGACAGAGCAAGTTAAAGATGCAGATGAATTAAGAGGATTATATGCAATCATGATGAGTTGGTCCTCTGATGGTTGGCTAGTAGAGGATGTAAAGAAAAAAGAAATTGATCAAATGAGTTTGTTTTAAATGGAATGCGCACTAATTTCAAGGTTAGATTAATGGCTAAATCTTATTGGTTGATTAATTCAAATAGGTCAGAAGTTAAAAGATTTATGAAAAACGATAAGAGTATTGATGGAGTTTTTGAATATATGTTTATAGATACTGGGGAAATAGTGGGGGGATTAGGAAATAAACCACCAGTAATGATAAATACAGTTTCTGTTGAAATAGATTTAGCTAGAGAAATTTATGAAAGATTACTTTCTAAGGGATGGAGGAAAATTGAAAAAAATTGGAATTAAAAAGAGAGTTAAATCTGTGCGGTATAAATCACTTATGAAAATAATCTAGAATTTAATAAAGAGAATATTAACTAAAATTGATATCCGATCTAAAATATTAGGAGATTAGTAAATTATTTTTTAGTGCAGATAAAAATGAAACATCCAAAATGGCTACCAGAATAAATAAATATTTAAGTGAAGTCGGTTATTGTTCTAGAAGAGAAGCAGATAGATTAATCTTAGAGGGAAAGGTAACCATTAATGGCAAAATTCCAGAAATTGGAACTAAAGTAGAAGATAATGACCAAGTTGAAGTTAAAGGTCAAAGAATAGAAAAATCAAAGAGACAAAAAAACATATACTTAGCCTTTAATAAACCTGTAGGAATTGTTTGTACAACAGATAGAAAAGTAGAACCCAATAATGTCATAGATTTCATTAAATATCCTAAAAGAATTTTCCCCATCGGAAGATTAGATAAGTTAAGTGAGGGATTGATTTTCTTAACTAATGATGGAGATATCGTAAATAAAATACTCAGAGCAAGAAATAATCATGAAAAAGAATACATTGTAAAAGTTAATCGTCCTATTAATAACGACTTTATTCAAAGTATGAGTAATGGAGTTGAAATATTAGGCACAAAAACTAAAAATTGTTTCGTAAAACAATTGGGTCCAAAAAATTTCAAAATAATACTCACGCAGGGACTTAACCGTCAGATTAGGAGAATGTGTGAGGCCTTAGGATTTAGAGTAAGATCATTAAAGCGTGTAAGAATTATGAATATTAAGTTAGACCTGCCAACAGGAAAATATAGAGAACTTAGTAAAGAAGAACTCTTTGAATTAAATAGATTACTCGAAAACTCCTCAAAAACATATGAATAATCAAAAGGCAATCAAAGTAATTTGAAAGTTTAAGTTGATTGGCCAAAATAAATAGCTAATACAGTTACAACAAATGGAGAATATTGAAGCTAATCTGTTCCAGATTTATCTAAACCATTTTTGTCAAAATTAGACTTACTTATTTAAAGGATTGGATAAGCTATCCATCCAAACAAGGCATAGTTAATAATGACAGCCATAAAACCTATCATTGCAAGCCTTCCATTTGTTCTTTCAGCAATGAACCAATAGGTATTTGGCCATTCAAAACTGTCCCCTATATTGGATTTTTGATCATCTGTAATTGGGTCCTCCTTTGGAGCATTATCTTGGTCAAGATAATAATTACTATCTGGGTAAAAACTTTCACTTGAAAAGTTATCTTTGAATTTACTCATTATTATTTAGAAATTTAATTTCTCATATATTAAAAAATAAAAAGGCTAAATAGGTCAAATAAGCATTATTTTTTTGAATCGCTGCATAATTGCTAAGTCTTGTATTTTTATATAAGTAAAAAGTGTTTCATTAACAATATAGAGCTACTGTTTGATCTAAATCTGCACAAGGTTCAATAGTAAATTCCAATAATTCTCTCCAAGGACTCCACTGTTTCCAAATAGTTTCCAGAGAATCAGCATCTACAACAGAGTAACCATTGCCTTGTTGAGGTAAGAAAATCCAAGATTTAACATCATAACCCTCTGGTCTATTTTGTGGTCCTCCTTTGTCGTACCATTCTTTTAACATTTTGGCCCCTTTGTCTTGAGCGTTTGCATCAGTGAATTTATAAGAAATTAGAAACAGCATAAAAAAGTGCTAATTGCCTCTTATTTTAGTTTGAATTTTAATTAAAAGTAGCTTGAAATAATAGGTGAATCCTATATTTGACCTGCACTCTGAATTAATGGTTTCACTAATGGATCTTCAAAAATGGGCAATTAAAACTATTTATTTTCAGTAATTATTTTTTTTGCTAGTAATAGAAAGCCATTAAAATTTAAATTTAAAATGCTTTATGTTCAGCATTGGTCGTTTAAGACCGGATATCATCAAAAAGGTGCAGAAAAATTTCTTGGTGGTGGGGGAGATTATCCTGGAGTTGAGATGATTGGAAGATATCACGCACCAGGCTCTTTAGAGGGTTGGATAGTGTTAAAGACTGATGATCCAAAAGCAATATATCAACATGCAGCTGAATGGGGTGAATTTCTCAATTGGGAAACCACACCTGTATTTACTGATGAAGAAGCTGGTCTAATAGTTGCCAAAGTCTACTCATAGAAAGGGATTGACGGGCGATCTAAAATAAGAGGCAATTAGCTCCTTTTTTTATGAACACTCTTATCATCTCAACTTTTAGCTGTACATTTGAAGAATTTAAAAATGATGTAACGACATTATTTCTAGATGAAATGTGCAAAGATTTTGTAACTGAATATGAGTTTGTAAAAGTGAATGAACACAAATCTCATTTATTAATGAACTGTACCGACTTAGAAAAATTAGGTGCAGAGATGGAATCTCCTTTCGCAAAGGAATGGGATAAAAAAAATAATTGTAAGGATACCGTATATTCAATCAAACTTGTTGCGTAAATGAAATCCTTACTAATTTTCTATAACATCCGCTACTTTTCGATCTGCTAGTTGTCTTTTTAGAATTGAATAATTTTGTGAAGCCCATTTTCGAGAAATATCAAATTCAGCATCTAACTTCTCTCTAAGTAATTTGCCAATTTTAAATACTTCTACGAAGCCTAGATAAATTATTACCAGAACCTTAGTTATGTTTACTGCAACAGCTGCTATCTTTTCAATTTTTTGATCTTGCATGTGAATTTATTAAAGCTCACTAAAATTACCAGTTGTAAGAAATTATGCAAATTAATTAGAGAAAAATCTTATGGGTGTTATTCTCATTGGTCAATGGCTATAAAGTATTGAAGGAATTTTTAAAGGAGCTCTGGCAGAATCATCATGACCCAACCCATGCAGCTTATGGTATTGGTGGAGTAATAGTATTCTTCATAATTTATAATCGATTACTCAATAAATATCAGTAAGATGAGTACTAAATGGGATGACAAATCTTGGCAAAAAGATTTTTTAAACATGAAGTCACATTCACCTGCTGATGCAAAGCTATTAATGGGTGTTGTTAAAGGATTTAAAGATGCTTGGCGTTTAGGTGTCCTACATGTTGAATACGAAAGACTTAAGAAGATACAAAAGGAGCAGCTGCAACAGTAGGTTCTTTCTGTACACTTGACTATGGGTCGTTCAAAAGCACTAAATACATCAAATTACATCCTATGAGCCTCACTGCAGCTCAACCTTCTCAATTTGAGACAGTAAGCAATAAAAAAGCGAGTTAGTAGACTCGCAAGTATGATTTGGTTTTTAAGCTATAGCTGACTTTTTGCTTGGTTCTGCGAAGTTTGTAATGATAAATAAAGCAATATTTTTCCGCAATTTGTCCGCATCCATTGAGGACAGAATTTAAGCAATAAGAAAGAAAGGCTGGGAAACCTCTCTATGAATTGGATTGTTATGGTCAGGGCGACAGGATTCGAACCTGCGACTTAGTGCTCCCAAAGCACTGGGCGTTATTTTTAAGAAAACCTTGAGACTTTTGTTATAGCCAGGACTAACTATAGATGCTGGAACGTTAGTTTATAGATCTTGGCGCCCTCTACGATCTAGAGCCCTCTGTTAACTAGGTGGGAGATTTGATAGTTTTTTTTAGGAAAGTCAAACTTCAATAGGGAGCAATTAGCTACTTTTTTTAGATAAAGTACCTATCCTTAGTTTTTTATTTTAAGGTTATTATTTTCAGCAAAATACATTATTTAAAAATGATTAAACTAACTATCGTTTTCTTTCCAGTAGTCTTTGCAGTTATTTGGGTGCTGTTTATTGGGTTAAGAATAAATAGAGTAGAAACTAGAGATGGAAAAAGAAAATTAATTAATTACTAATTGATTCACAGTCGATCTAAAATTGGAAGGATTAAAACCCTCATTTTTATTGAATAATAAATAAGATAAGCAAAAATACTTTTTATTCATGTCAAATTTTGGAGCAGATACCCCTTTTATCCTTCTAGCAAAAATCACAGTAAAAGAAGATAAGGTTTCTGAGTATTTAGAACTTGCAGAAAAAACAGATAAAGCGGTTGAGGCTGTTGAGCCAGGAATGTTACATCATACTTTTGATCAGGATCCGGAAAATCCTCTGATCTTTGTGTGGTCTGAGGCTTATAAAAATGATGAAGCTTTTATTGCTCACTTGGCTAATCCAGCAATAGGTGAATATTTACAAGAGCATCCAAAACTTGCAGATGATTTTACTGTTGAAGTATATGGAACGGTTGGGGATAAATGTCTCGAAGTAATGAAAGGAACTGGTGTTCCCTTTAAGGTTTTTCAGTCAAAATTAGGCTATAGCAGACTCTAATGTAGATCGACTGTCAATTGTTAATAAGTATAGGGTCGAGGGAAATAAGCTATAGACTACAATTCTGCTTAACGAAGATTTTCTTGCTTTTTACTTATTTTTTCGTAAGTATGCTTATATAGGCTCTAATTTGCTCTAAATAGCTTTATTACTGGCTTATTTAGGCTTATTTTCCTCTAAAAAAAATTCATATATGGGTTGACGATTATGCAAATTCCTGACGAAATGTTGAAAGAAATTAGAGAAAGTGGATACGATCAAGAGCTTGTATATAACTACATAAGAGAACTATTAAACAGCGATAAACAAATTAAAGAAAATAACAATCTAGAGCTTATAGACAATTATTTATTAGGCAAAGATCTACAAGAACCTGCTGCTGAGATACAGATGGCAGCAGAGCTTATAGACAATTACTTATTAGATAAAAGATTTATGAGAGAGCTTGAAGATAGGGATGAATATGATGTTGCTTAAAAAAAACTTAAATAATTGACAGTCGATCTAAAATAAGGGGCAATTAGCTCCTTTTTTTTTTTAATATGTTTATATAAATTCCTTAAGTTTATGCGTTCACTTTTATTATTGCCTTTGCTTTTAGGTTTTTCATTTCCAGCGAATGCAAAGTCAGAGACTTACTTTATTGATGTTTCAGCAGAAAGTATAGAAAACTATATTCTTAGTGGTAAAGATAAAAATGGATCTGTAAGTGGGAATGATCCTACAGTTACTGTTAATAAAGGAGATACTATTGTTTTTAATGTTGATGCGTTTAGTCATCCGTTTTATATAAAGACTGAATTTTCTCGTGGAGGCGGTGATCAAGTAACCAAAGGGACATTATCAGGTACCCCTGGAACTCAAGATGGAAAACTATCATGGAACACAACCGGTGTATCAGCTGGGAAATACTATTATGTTTGTTCTCCTCATGCACCTTTTGGGATGGGAGGCTCAATTATTGTTGAATAAATAAATGAAACGCTTACTACTCCCATTACTAGCTGCCCTCGCTTTACCAACTGCTGTTAATGCTGAAATATCTGATGAATTACATAAAAAATGTTTAGAAGCACGAGATTATGCAGGATGTGTGAAAACTAATAAAAAACTATCTCATAAAAAAGATAAGGAAATATCAGGGATTGGAATAAGGCTTTTTCTCAATAGTGACACTGCTGAATTAACTATTCAATCTGTAATAAATGATTCACCTGCTGCTTCAGCTGACATTAAACCAAATGATGTAATTATCAAAATAGATGGGAAATCAACTAAAGGAATGGGTATAAATGAAGCTGTTTCTCTCATAAAAGGACCAAAAGATAAGCCAATTAAATTAGTTTTATCAAGAATTAATGAGGCAGGTAAAAAGGAAAAAATAAATGTTCGATTAGTAAGAGATACTTTTAAAGTCTCAACAAAAGACTATTTATATGAAGGTGATTTAAGGAGGCAATTAGAGTTTTTCTTTCCAGAAAATATAAAACAGAATTTTCCAGAAAATGATTCCTCGTCAAAGCTCAAAAAAGGAACTTCAATTTAAAATGAAACGCATACTCCTAGTTGAGCTTTTATTAGTTTTAATTACCATAATTTATGTTTCTCTAAACCCAATTTCAAGAATTTATATTGCTGATTATTTAGAAAAGATATCCTTATTTTTATTTAAAACAGTAAGTGAAAAAGATTTAAATAAGTGGTATGAGA
>QCDL01000030.1 GCA_003280915.1 Prochlorococcus sp. AG-355-I04
AGTTAAAGCCTTTAAAAAATAAAATTACAAAACCAAAAAATATTTTATTCCCAAGATTTGTTGAAACGCATTCGCATTTTGATAAATCTTTTACATGGGCAGACTTTCCTAATCAGGAATCAAACTATGGAGGAGCATTATCAGTAAATCTTGAAGAACATAAAACTAGAACTACAGATAAGGTTCTTGAAAGAGTTGAGAAATCATTAAAACTTGCTATTAGAAATGGATATCGAGCTATTAGAAGTCATATCGATACATACAAAGGTCAATCTATTGACATTTGGATTGAACTTTTTAAATTACAAAAAAAATTTTCATCTGAGTTGACTCTACAATACGTTGCTCTAGCTCCAGTGGAATTCTGGGATACAACTGATGGAGAAGATTTGGCAAAAATATTTTCCTCTAATGGAGGTATTTTAGGGGGTGTTATTGTTCCTCCTTTCAATAAAAAAAATACAAGAAAATTTCTAGCAAAGATGCTGCTTCTTGCTAGTAAATATAAATTAGAAATTGATTTGCATATAGATGAATCAATTATTGAACCCGGAGCGGGAATAAAAGTTTTATTAGAAACAATCGAAAATTTAAAAATTAATAGTATTCCGATCACTTGTAGTCATTTGAGTAGTCTTATTAATCTAAGTAATAGAGAGATTTTAAATTTAGGAGAAAAAATGGCTGAGAAAAATATTAAGGTTATTGCTTTACCCCTAACAAATTTTTGGCTGCTCAATCGAAGTAATAAAACTACTTCATTAAAAAGACCAGTTGCGCCAATAAAGCAATTACAAAAATCACATGTGGATGTATCTCTTGGAAGTGATAATGTTCAAGACCCTTGGTACCCATTTGGTAATTTTGACCCTTTTTATACGTTGTCTTGCTCGATGCCTATGCTTCAACTAAATCCCTGGGAGAGAATGACTCTATCTTCTATTTTTTTAGCTCCAAGCAGATTATTAAATTTAAAATGGGATGGTCTAATTAAAAAAGGTTGTCCTGCTGATTTTGTGATTTTAGATGCACAGAGATGGGCAGATGTTTTTTCGAGCAACTTAAAGAGAAAAGTATTTATAAACGGCGATTTATATTGCTAATTGGCTAATTTATATACAAAGCATAAAAATTTTTAATAATGATATCAAAACTTAAATTTACAGACAAATTTAGAGATGTCAAAAATTTAGAGATCATTGAAAATAAATCCGATCTAAAAAGACTTTCAAAAGATTTTTATAACTACTCTCCAATCCTTACTGAAAAATTAGATGAATGTATTGCTGATTTGGTGGTAAGACCTAGTGATCACAAAGCGGTAAAGGAAGTAGCAGAAATTTGTTGGGAATTATCTATCCCACTTACTTTAAGGGGTTCAGGTACAGGTAATTATGGACAAGCTGTCCCATTATTTAAAGGAGTTGTAATGCAGATGAGTTACTTTAATAAGTTAGAAGAATTTGATCCAGATACAGGCTTTGTTAAAGTACAGTCTGGCTGTGTTATGGGAGATTTGAATAAACAATTAGAGAAATATGGTAGAGAATTGAGGTTACTTCCTAGTACTTGGAAAACTGCAACAATTGGAGGTTTTATTGCAGGTGGATCAGGAGGTATTGGTTCCATTAGATGGGGATTTTTAAGAGATCCAGGAAATCTTATTGGTTTAGAGGCAGTAACGATGAATGAAAAACCTGCATTATTAAAATTTGATGCTGAAGAATCCGAACCTCTTAATCATGCTTATGGGACTAATGGAATAATTACTTCTTTATTACTTGCTACTGATATCAAACGTAAGTGGTACTCATTAGTAATCGACTGTATTGAATTTGAAAAAACAATAGAAATATTAAAAACTCTTACTAGCGCAGCAATTGATCTGAAATTAGGAGCAATTCTTGAAGAAGAAATTGTAGATCAAATGCCAAAATGGTTTAAAGGTAAATCTAGAAGTCACAAGATATTAATACAATCTACTCTTGGAGGAATAAAAACCATCGATCTAATTTGTAAAAAATTTAAAGTTGAATCTACCCTACTTGGGGAAGAAGAAAAGCTCGTGAATGGAATTTCTGAAGTCGTATGGAATCATACAACTCTTCATATGAGGTCTAGGGACAAAAATTGGACGTATTTACAGATGCTTTTGCCACTTAATAATGAACTAGAATTAATTAATTTTTTGAGAAAAAAATGGGGTAAAAAAGTTCTTTGGCATTTAGAGGCAGTTTCTCAACAAGGATCACCGCGATTAGCGGCTTTGCCTGTATTAAAGTGGAATGGGGCAGAAGAATTACAAGAAATAATGGAAGATTGCAAGAAACTTGGTGCGTTTATTTTTAATCCTCATGTTTTAACAGTTGAAGGAGGAGGTCTCGGAGTGGTGGATGCAGATCAAGTAAAAGCGAAATTAAGATATGATCCTAAAGGGCTATTAAATCCAGGGAAATTAGAAGGTTGGGAAGTAAAAGAACAATTTAAAATTTAACATTTCTGTTTATTCGCAAATTTAATAAATTCAGCAACTAAAAAAATAGAACCTGTTAGAACAGGATGATTAGTCGGCCATTTTTTTAAGGAAAATAAATACTCAATAGCAAGTTCAAAAGTTTTAAATTCAATTATTTTTTGGAAGTTAATTTCTTTAATCTGAGAGAGATCATTTAATTGCCAACTAGGTTGGTTTGGAACTGGCACAAGTAATAAGTGATCATTTTTCTTTAGAAGTGTTTTTAATATTGCGTAAATATCTTTTTGTCTTTGGACACCTAAAATCCAATAAATTCCTTTATCTTCATTCTGCCAATTGCTTCGCTCATTAGAGAGTGCTTTTGCAGCAGGATAATTGTGCGCACAGTCTACAAGAATTTCTTTGTTTAAATAATTTATTATTTCTAGCCTCCCGTTCCAAGTTGTCTTTTTAAGACCTTCAGATATGTGTTTTTCTTTTATATTAAATCCCAAATTATTAAGCGCTTCAATTGCTCCAACAGCTACTGAAGCATTTTGCTTTTGAAAAATTCCTTTTAATCCAAGCTCATAGCTGTTTGAAATTGAATCTTTCCAAATAATTTTTGCTCCAACCTCTTTAACTTTTTTGGTTATTAAATTTTCAACTTGACTATTTTGACTGCATGAGATGACAATTGAGCTTTTTTCTATAACTGCTAATTTTTCTTCGGCAATTTTTTCAATAGTATCTCCAAGAAATTCTTTATGGTCTAAGCCAATATTCCCAATGGCAATGATAGGTCTAGATTTATGGGCTGTTGTCGCGTCTAATCGTCCCCCTAAGCCAGCTTCAAGAATAAGTAATTCAACTTTTTGATGGTCAAAAAAATTTAGTGCGCAGCAAATGATTTTTTCAAATGGAGTTAATTCAAATGTTGAAAAATTTTTTTCTATTAATCTATAGATTTTTTTAAAATCAGTTTTGTTGATATTTTTTTTATTAACTCTAATCCTCTCGCATACATCTAAAAGATGAGGAGATGTCGTTACACCGAAATTCCTTTTAGCTTCAAAAAGTATACTTTCTAAATATGCCGCGATTGATCCTTTCCCATTGGTTCCAATAATCTGTATGGCAGGGATATTCTCGCAAGGATTACCAAGTTCTTGAAGTGCTTTTTTGATTCTTGACAAACCTAACTTGATATTATCCCTTTCATATTTAGGAGATAATAATTCAAAAGTTTTTAAATTTGCATTTTTCAAAATTTAAATTGCTATAACTCTTCAAAAATTGAATTTAGCTTATTTAAAAGAATATTAATTTCTCTTCGAGAAATAATTAATGGTGGGACAATTCTTACAACATTTCCTCCTGCAGGAACTACCAGTAATCCTTTATCAAAAGCTTTTAATGTAATTTTTTTTGCATCAGAATAATCATCATTAATCACAAGACCTTGTATTAAACCTAAACCTCTTTTCCCGCTAATAATATTTGGAAATTTTTTTGACAATTCTTCAAACCCAGCACTTAATTGTTCCCCTCTTAGATAAACATTATTGATAATATTTCTTCTGTTTATTTCTTCTATTACAGTTAGGGCAGCTTTACAAGCAAATGGGTTCCCTCCAAAAGTGCTTGCATGATCACCTGGAGAAAAAATGTTGGCTTTTTCTTTTACCAATAACGCTCCAATTGCATGCCCTCCTCCTAATCCTTTAGCAAGGGTGAATCCATCAGGTTCAATTCCTAAATTCTCATAACCCCACATTTTTCCAGTTCGACCTACTCCACTTTGGACCTCATCTAGAATTAGAAGAGAATTATATTTATCACATATTTCTCTCAGGCTTTTAAAAAATTTTTTACTTCCAGGAATTACGCCGCCTTCGCCTTGTATTGGCTCAACTAAAACGCCGGAAATTTTTTGATCATTATTTTCACACTCTTCAAATAATTTTTTAACCGAATCAAAATTGTTAAATTTAAAAAATTTGAACCCTTGAATCATTGGTTCGAAACCTTTTTGATATTTTGGTTGTCCAGTGGCACTCAAGGCTGCAAGCGTCCTTCCATGGAAGCTGGATTCTGCTGCGAGAATAATTGATTCTTTACCTTTATTTGTTTTATTTCCATATTTTTTAATTAATTTAATTGCTGATTCATTTGCTTCCGCACCACTATTACAGAAGAAGACGCTTTTAGCACAACTCATATTCGTTAAAGTTCTGCTTAATTGTTCTTGTTCTTCAATGTTGTAGAGATTAGAAATGTGCTGAATCTTTTTTAGTTGAGTTGATAACCTTCTTCTCAAAACTCTATCGCTATGTCCAAGACTACAAGTTGCTATACCAGCGACTGCATCAAGATATCTTTTACCTGTTTTGTCCCACAGCCAACAACCTTTTCCTTTATTGAATGATATATCGAATCGACTATAGGTATTCATTAAAGTGGGAGCGGTCGGACTTGAACCGACATACCCGAAGGTGCCGCATTTTGAGTGCGGTGCGTCTACCAATTCCACCACGCTCCCAAGGCTTTTGAAAAAATGAACTTTTTTATTATAACAAAAATCAACTTATTGACTATTGTTTTGGTCAAGGAACAGTTTCCAGATAACGTTTGTTAATAGTTAATCTTTTCGATAAAAACATAAAATTATTTATTGCATTTGCTGACAAGAAATGAGGGAAAAAGGAAAATTTTAAACATATATGATACATTTCTGTGATTAAACACGCTTAAAAGCCTTTTTGGTAGGAAATAGCTTCACAATTAGTAATATTGTGTTATATTTAGTTAAAAAAGCAAATGTCTAAAATTCAAGCAAAAAAATTATCCTTTAAGTTTGTCCCTTATCTTTTTATTGCAGTAACTATACTTACAACATTCGGATCTAATAGTGGAATTTGGGCATGAACGAATTCAAATTTAATGGTTTAAATAAAATTTGGTCTAATCGCTTTCTAGTTTTGTTTATATTATTTTTGGGTTGTATTTCACTAATCAATATTGCTTACGTTTGAATCAACTCTCTTCGCTTATGAAATTGTTTGAAAAGATTAAGCTGCTTCTAGTTTTGAAAGTTTCTCAGATTTAGTTTTAATTTTATATTCATTCTTCTCAAAAGTACTTTTACTAATCTCTCTGGTTATTTTAATACCTAAATTTCTTAGTTTTAATTCAAAATTTTCATAACCTCTATCTAAATGTTCTAATCCATAGATCTTACTACTACCTTTTGCGATGATTCCTGCAATTATTAATGCAGCTGAGGACCTTAAATCTGATCCAACTAGATTCATTCCTTTAATTGTATTAACACCTTTGATGTGAGCTACGTTTTTAATTAGTTTTATACGAGCACCCATTTCATTAAGTAAATAAATATGATTCATTCTGTTTTCGAAAATTGTTTCAGTTATCTTTGATTCCCCATTTGCGATTGTCATTAAAGCTGTAAATGGTGCCTGCAAATCAGTAGGAAAGCCTGGAAAAGGAGCTGTTTCAATATCTACTCCTTTAATCTCTTTACTTTTAATAGAAATCGAATTACCTTTAATCGTAATTTTACTCCCACTCTCTTGAAGCTTATTAGTGACAGCTTCAAGATGATGAGGGATTACTGGAGAAATTGTTATTGAAGAGGAAGTTGCAGCGGCAGCTATTAGAAAAGTTCCAGCTTCTATTCGGTCTGGAATTACTTTATGGGTACATCCTCCAAGCTTATTAACACCATCAATAATAATTGTTTCTTTACCGGAGTCATAAATTTTTGCCCCCATTTTATTAAGCATTTGGCATAAATCTTGAACTTCAGGCTCTCTAGCAGCATTTTCAATAATAGTTCTTCCTTTAGCTAAAGATGCTGCCATTATTAAAGTTTCAGTTGCACCTACACTTGGACAATTTAATTTAATATGAGTGCCATGAAGTCTATTTTTGTCACCCCTTGTTTTTGCCTTTACAATTCCCTCTTCAATAATAATATCTGCTCCTAGTGCGATTAATCCATTAATGTGCTCGTCTATTGGCCTTGAACCAATATTGCATCCACCTGGTAACGGTACTTGAGCTTCTCCAAATTTAGTTAATAGTGCGCCTATACAAAAGAAACTAGCTCTTAATCCTTTAACAAGTTCATATGGAAGTTCTTTAATCGAAATAGTTGTTGGATCTATTTCTAGTTGGTTGTTTTTACGAACTAAATTCACTCCTAAATTCTTTAAGATATTCCCCATCTTTTCAATATCAGTAAGAAAAGGTACATTTTCAAGAATTATTTTTTCATTAGTTAGCAATGATGAGGCTAATAAAACTAAGGCGGAATTCTTCGCACCACTTATTTCAACTATTCCATTTAACTTGCCTTGGCCAAGAATCTTTAAATTTTGCGA
>QCDL01000031.1 GCA_003280915.1 Prochlorococcus sp. AG-355-I04
TCATAAAAGTTTGCAAGACTCAAGAATTCTTCTTGTAGAGGATGATAAGAGTATTAGGCTTACAGTCAGTGAAGCCTTGAGCAGCGAAGGTTTTAGAGTATCAAGTTTCAAAGACGGTTTAAGTGCCTTAGATTTTATTAATAATGATATTAAAAAAGATGTTGACCTAATAATTCTAGATTTAATGTTGCCAGGACTAAATGGATTAGAGTTATGCAGAAAAATAAGAAATGACGAAGACTATACACCCATATTAATTTTGAGTGCTAAAGATAATGAATCAGACAGGGTTCTTGGATTAGAGGTTGGTGCAGATGATTATTTAACAAAACCTTTTGGTTTTAATGAATTAATTGCTAGATCAAGAGCCTTAATAAGAAGATCTAAACGTAATAAAAAATATATAGAAAAATCAAAAACTGTTCTCGAGTTTAATCATATAAAAATGTTTTTGGAAGAATGCAGGGTAACTTCTTTTGATAAAGAAATAACATTATCTCCCAAAGAATTTAAATTATTAGAGTTATTTATGAAAAATCCAAAAAGAGTTTGGTCAAGGGATTTAATACTTGAAAAAATATGGGAAATTGACTTTATTGGTGATACTAAAACCGTAGATGTTCATGTTAGGTGGTTAAGAGAGAAATTAGAAGAAGATCCCTCTGCTCCAAAGTTTCTTAAAACTGTAAGAGGTTTTGGATATAAGTTTGGATGAAAATGAAAACACTACAAGAAGTATTATTTTTTTTACATCAGAAGTGGAAAATAAAAGTCAAGCATTTTTCTCAATCAAAAGAAAAAAAATTTGAAGTTGATAAAAATAAGTATAAAAAAACTATTGATTTCCCATTTGATAAAATTAGACCTCAAGAAGTGTTGTCTTGGCTAGATTATTCATCGCAAGGGTGGATAATCTTATCATCTGATCTGACAATAAAATTTATCAATCAGAAAGCTTTATCTCTTATTAGGGTTATCAAGTATAAAGATGTTATTGGAAAAGCAATTAATGATATTAATGAGCTTGAAGTACTTAGTAATAAAATTCTATATTTAAGAAAAAAAGATTTCCCATTCAACCTTGATTTCACAATTGCGGGAGTACCCATTTCGGTAAATATTGTTAGAGGAAGAAAAAAGAATTATTTAATATTATTGGAAAGTAAATTATCAATTGAATCGATAAAAAAACGACAAAATCAATTAATTAATGATGTGTCTCATGAACTGAAAACCCCTCTTACATCACTTATCTTAATTGGGGAAAGACTTGAATCAGTAGTATCAAAAAAGGATAGGTATCTTGTTAAAAGACTTAAGAAAGAGTCAAAAAGATTAAGAAAAATGGCCGAAGAGACTTTAGAGCTTTCTAAGCTAGAAAGTAGCGAAGATTTTAATAAAAACAAAAAAATATCTATTTCAGATTTGATTATGGAATCTTGGCAAACACTAAAACCGCTTGCAGAAAAAAAGGATATAAAAATAAATTTATTTTCTCCAACAAAATACTATATATCTGGGGATATTGAAAATTTAAAAAGAGCATTTATAAATATTTTAGATAACGCTATTCGTTATTCCCCAACAAAAGAGGGCATACAAATTGAAATTTTTAAGAGAGATAGCTCTGTTGTTATAAGAGTTAGAGATAAAGGTATTGGATTAGAAGAAAATGAATCAAATGACATTTTTTCTCGTTTTTATCGTGGGGATCCATCAAGGACTAAATTTAAGAAAAGTGGAAGTGGTTTAGGTCTTTCAATTACAAAAAAAATAATTAATAACAATAAAGGTTTTATAAAGGCATTTAATCATAAAGATGGTGGAGCGATTATTGAAACTATCTTTCCGTGTCTTAATACAGATTAATAGGGAAAATTTAAAAAATATTAGGACATGATTTTTCTGCAATAAATTTTTTTAAATTCAAAACCCCTTCTCTTGTAAAAAGAATGCTTCCTTCTTTGGAGTCATCTGCCCAATAAGAATCTCTTTTGCCAATAGCTAACCAAAGCCTATCAGGTAATGTTGGCATGTACATACTCTCGAAAGCAGATGTTCCAATGTCATTTTCTTTTTTCATATCTTTGCATGCTTCTATCATTAGTTTGGGTCGATTTAAATAATGCCTGACACCCTGCCAATAATATTTTGTTTCAGCTTTAACTGGGGCGATGAATAAAATAATAAATATTAGGTATTTCATGATTTAACTTTTTTTAATTATAAGAATTGCAAAAAAAAACCACCATTTATATATGGTGGCTTTTTTTAGAAGTTTTAACTAGATTTTTCCAATATTTAGGAAAAGAGTTTCACCAGTTGATTTCTTTCCAGTCCCATCGTTGTCAGTTGAAATCCATGCTTGCCCTTCGCTTGTTATTGCTAAACCTTCAACCTTTTCAAGGATAAAACCACCCGTAGATTGCATTACTGGTTTTAGATCAGTAACTAACTCTTTTTCAACTAAAGGATAAAGTCTGGGAGGAATATTAGTCTGAAGACCTTCGAAAATAACATCATCTAAATCTACTTTATATATAGCTTTCAATTTTGCTTTCTTTCCATAGAAACTATCTCTTTCGATTACATAAAGTGCCCCGTCATGGTAAGTCAATTCTGAAATGCCAACTCCACCTTTTTTGATCCTATCTAATTGATAATTTACGGCCCCCCACTGTTTGGTTTTTAAATTATAGGAAAGGATCTTAGTAGTATTGAAAGTATCATCACCCCAAGGCTTCTGTTGAGCAATATAAAGAATATCCCCATTCCTTGTTATGCCTTCAAAACCAGGATTCTTAGCATAATTAAGATATGAAGGTGGTGGAGTTATCTTCTCTAAAATTTCACCATCTGAGCTTACATGGTAGATTGCAGGAGGATGTTCATCTAGCTTTTTCTTGATTCCTTCAGTAGAAATGTAGAATCCACCATTACCATCAGTAGTAATACCCTCTTGATCCATAAATAATGCAGTCTTACCATCTAGCTTTATATCTATAGCTCTTTCTAATAGTGCTGGTGAAGATGAAGGATCAATAACGTAAATTCTTGGCTGAGTTTTAAAAGTCCCATCATTTACAGCATAAATTTTACCGTCATCACCAGCCACCATTCCACTTATCGCACCCCAAGATACAAATTCAAGGCCATTTTCATTTGTTAAATGTGGGTATGAAGCAGGAGCATCTTGTAGTTGATAAATAGTCACATGAGAAGATAAACCAGGTTCTTTTTTGTTGTAGTCTTTTTCATTTGCTGAGGCAATTAATCCCCTCTCTGGAATTGCGACAAATCCCTCTGGTCCAATGCCTGATGGAAGTAATTGAGTAAGCAAAGGTTGATTTAGTTCTGTGATATCGTAAACAGCTACTATCCCAGCTCGTTCAGCACCAACAAATAAATAGGGCGTTCCATTAATTTTTGAATATGTAACTGACTCAGGTTCTACTCCCTTTTTACCTGCTCTCCCATCTTGGAAATGACCTATTTGTGCAATTGCTCTTTCTAGTCTATTTGCATCTTCATAAACTAATGTTCCATCTTTTTTAAAAATAGTCCAGGATCTTGAACCACCTCTTTTTGCCTGTTTTGGATCAATATGCTTGTAATCGCCTTCATTTGCTGTTGCAAAATGGTCATTATCAATCCAAGTAAGACCATCGGGTTCTCTTCTTACATTCTTTAGTTTGCTTTTAAATTTATGTGCTCCATCTTTCTTTGTATCCATTCCTGCCATTTGTTTTACAACTCCTGCAGAGAAATGTGATATTACATTTCCATCTTTATCAATTACTGCAAGATGGTTGTTTTCTTGAAGAGAGACAACTGTTTCACCAAGATCATTAATAGCAACGAATTCTGGTTCGGGATCGCTAGGAGCTATTTCAGATAATCCTGTTAAATTAACTTTTTTTATTGAATTGCATTGTATTTTCCCTCTTTTGTTTAACTTCACAAGAGAAACATAACCTGGAGGATTAATTTGTTTACCTTCCTCATCTAATTGAGGGATAAATCCATTTTTATATTCTTCATCCCTCTCATTTTCTATAGCGACAGCTAGAAATGTTCCGTCTGGTGAAACAAAAACGCTATCAGGCTGCCCACCTAAATCACATTCTTTTACTGCTTTTCTTGTTTCTAAATTGTATTGAACTAATGCTCCTGAAGGATTTGTATAACTTTCAGATGTATTCGAACCTATATAAGCATTGTTTCCAAGTGCTGCAATTCCAGTTGGTTCTGCTTCCAGTTCAACAACTCCCAATGCTTTAGGTTTTGCAGGGTCTGAGATATCAACTAAACCTACTACTCCTAGATCGCTATCTGTATACATCAAAGTCTTGCCATCTTCTGATGCTGTAACAACTTCTGAAGAAGTTTTGGTGGTAGATTTTGATCCTTTTGGTAAATTATCACTTACATTAAAAGAGGAAATTCTGTTGAAGTTTTTTTCATTTGCCCAATATTTTGTATTCCAATTTGCAAATCCGCTACTTGTAGAGGAGGCGACAATTGCAAGTAATGCTGAAAAACTTGCAGCAGCTAATGTTTTTTTCATTTAGTGCATAAGAAAATACATTCTCATGCTCCCTTTAAAAAGTTAAGAAAAAAAAATAAATTTATTAAGAACACTTTAAGTTTTTAATTTTTAGGTAAAAAAAAGACCTCCACGTTGGAGGCCCTTTTAATTTGGTTATTCTGGTTAGAATTTAAATGTAGTTGTAAGTCCAAGACCTGAGGTATCTTCAGAACCATCAACTTCAGCGATGTATCCAAATGCAGTCATTGAAACTCCATCATTTATTGGAAAACTGTATGAAGCTTCATAACCGTATACCTCATTAGCTCCATCATCTATTGCACCATTTGTACCAAAGCCAACTTCAAAAGTACCCTCACCAAGATCGGTTGCATATCCAACTTTGAATTGAGTAGTATCTTTGTTTGCCCCTTGCTTGGTTCCAAATTCAACACCACCACTTAATGTTCCCATACCTTCTGGTGTGTAGTAAGCAGTAGCACCATAGTAAGTGGTATCACTATTAGCAGTTGCACCTCCATCAGCTAATGCATAACCGAAAGTAAATCCATAAGTATCATTTGAATAACCTAAAGCGGCTCCGAGACCATCTGTACTTTCTTTTGTAGCAATACCACTTGTTCCGCTATCACCTGAAAAGCCGAAACCAAACTCCCAGCCATCTGCAAATTCTGTTCCTAAGCTTACAGAAACATCTCCACCAGCATCAACTGCATTTTTAGCTCCACAATCATCCATAGCATCGATAATTGTTCCTAATGCACAAGCATTTGGGAAATTCTTAGATAAGTCCATTGAATCTCCAACTGAAACATCCCATCTTCCTAATGGAAATGTGTAGTTAACGTCTTCAATTGTAAGAGCATCTTGAGATTCACCAAAACCAGTTACGCCCTGCACAGTATTTGTACCAGCGGCATTACCGGCTGCAAACTCAATATTTAGTTTGTCATCACCAGTAAAACTAGTATTTAAATCCACTTCATAGTGATAAGCAAAAGTTGTTTGCTCTTCATTATTATTGTCTCCAACAATAGCGGCACCGTTTGAGCCAGCACCAATCTGCATTTCTACTTTACCTGACATAGAAGTCGTTTCAGAGAAACTACCAGCTTCAATGCCATTAACACGAGCTTCAAGTCCATCCACTCTTCCTTTCATAATTGCCAATTCAGAACCAAGCTCATCACTTAGCCTTTCTATTGCGGCTCCGTTCATTAAGCCTTCACCACCGGCAATTAATCTGTTTAATTCAGCTGCAGCTTCAATACGATGAACTGGGCTACCATTGAATCTTGGACTTTTTGAAAGATCTTTTAATGAATCATAAGCCCAGTCGCCTGGAACCAATAGATCTGATTTGAAATCGCCTGTTGATATAACTTCAGGGGATTTGGTGAAAGGGCTGAATTCAGGTTGATTGATTTCAGCAGCATTTACTGCAAGACCTGATGCCATTGAAATGATCGCAGGAGCAGCAATTAATTTTTGAAAAAGTTTC
>QCDL01000032.1 GCA_003280915.1 Prochlorococcus sp. AG-355-I04
TTGCAGAATATTTAATCAAAAATCGATTAAAGAAAAATTGATCCTACAGATTTATTTATAATAATTTTTCCAAAAATTTCTGAAAAAAAATAACTTTCTTCCTCTAAATATTTTCTTTTTATCATAGCTAAACCTTTTATTTGACAGTCTGATTTTAAAAAACTAGTGATTTTGCCTACAGAAATATCCTTGGCAGCATTTGTGTATAAATTTTTATCTTCTAAGTCTAAATTGAAATTAGATTCAATTGATTTCCAAATTCTTATTTCCTGTTTTAAAGAAGAAACATTTTTTATTTTTGACATTGTTTCTTGTCCTAAATAACAACCTTTATTAAAATCTATAAGATCTTGCAATCCAAGCTCAAGAGGATTATTTTTGCCGTTTATTTCCGTTTCTAATGAGGGTATTGCCTGATTAATCTTCCAAAGTTTTAAATCATTGGGATTTATTAAATTCAGTTTATTTTTATATATTTCAAATTCTTTATCTTCGGTTTTGAAGAAAATAGGCTGGTAAGTTCTCCATGAACTAGATTCATCAATTTCCTGAATTCTATTTATCAAGTAAGGTTCACTCAGACGTACATCATCCGCTGGAAAAATAATTTGATTAAAGTAATCAATTATTTCATTTGTTTTACCCACCAAGATAATTACTTCCAAGTTTCTTTCTAAAAAAATAATTTCAATTAATGACCTTAGAACTCCATTTGGAGTTAACCAACAAGTTTTGATAACTTTATTTTCTGAATTAAGAATATTACCAGTTGTTATTCCATTCAAAAATTTTCTAGCATCTTTTCCAGTAATTGAAAAACAATCAAATTTTTCAAGCCAAAACTTTTTTTTTATATCTTGCATTTTTAAATAATTATAAAAAGTCTTTTATTGTAAAAAGACTCTTTAATTTAACATTTTCATCTTCAAGGGCTTCTAATCCCCCTTCTTGCCTATCAACTATAGACAAAACTTCCTCAACAACATAATTATTTTCTCGTAATTTTTTTATAGCTTTTATTACTGAACCAGCAGTTGTAACCACATCCTCTAAGACAGTTACCAAAGTTCCTTCTTCTAATATAGGGCCCTCTATTCCAGCTTTGGTACCGTATTTTTTGATTTCTTTCCTAATTATTAAACCATCAAGATCTAGTCCATTCAAAGCTGCTTTAACAATTAATCCACTTACTATAGGGTCTGCACCTAATGTCAATCCTGCTACAGCTTTTGACCTTGAGTCCTTTAAATCTAAAAATAATTCACTTATTAAGTTTAAGCCTTTGCCATTTAATGACACTGGTTTGCAGTTTAAGTAATGACTGCTTTTTTTTCCTGAAGATAAAGTGAAGTTTCCTTTCTTGTAAGATTTTTCAATTAACTGTTTTAACAATTTTGCTTTATTTAAATCATACTTATCCGAAAATTTGCCCATTAGTAAAAGTTTAATTTATATTTAAAGATTAGAAGAAAAAAAAGAAATCTCACAAAAACTTCCTAATGAGGTGTTTTTTGAAATATTATTTTTATATTGTATATTGAAATTCAATGTAATTAAAATTACATAAATTCCCTTGGGGGTGTAGCAATCTGGTGAATGCACCAAACTCATAATTTGGCTAAGGCGAGTTCGATCCTCGCCACCCCCATTATTCATTTGTCATTGAATGAAAATAACTCTACTTTTATTTCTTTTATTATTACCAGCTTTTTTCGCAGCGAGTGAACTCTCTTTTTTATTAATAAGGCCAAGTAAAGTTTTAAGGTTAATAGAAGAAAAAAAGAAAGGGGCATTTTCAATTTTAAAAATTCAAAAACGTTTTAGATCTTCATTAATTGCTTCTCAATTTGGAGTAACAATTTCATTAATTGCTATTGGATGGGTCAGCAATAACCTGGCAAATGATTATTGGAAAAGCAATATTTTGTCGAATAGATTTTATGATCTTCTATTTTTTTTATTTGTTGTTTTAGTTGTAACTCTTATTTCAGGACTAATTCCTAAAGCCCTAGTAATTAACAATCCAGAATCTGCTGCATTAAAGTTAACCACAATATTCGATGCAGTTAGAAAAGGTATGAATCCTATTGTTAAGACGATAGAATTCTTTGCTAGCGCCTGTTTGGGATTGTTCAATTTAAATAACAAATGGGATTCTTTAAACTCGGGGTTATCCGCAGGCGAATTAGAAACCCTAATAGAAACAGATAATGTAACTGGGTTAAAACCAGATGAGAAGAATATTCTTGAAGGAGTTTTTGCTTTAAAAGATACACAAGTTAAAGAAGTAATGATTCCAAGATCTGAAATGGTAACTTTGCCAAAAAATATAACTTTTTCAGAACTTATGAAACAAGTAGATAAAACTCGCCATGCTCGCTTCTTTGTGATTGGTGAGTCTTTAGATGATGTATTAGGTGTATTGGATTTACGTTATCTTGCTAAGCCAATATCAAAAGGTAAAATGGAAGCTGATACTTTATTGGAGCCTTTCCTTTTACCAGTTACAAAAATAATAGAAACATGTTCATTAGCAGAAATATTTCCAATAGTAAGAGACTATAATCCTTTCTTGCTAGTAGTTGATGAACACGGTGGAACAGAAGGGCTCATAACTGCAGCTGATCTAAATGGCGAAATAGTTGGAGAGGAAATGCTTAACAATAGAATTTATTCAGATATGAGAATGTTAGATAATTTCGCTAAAAAATGGTCAATAGCTGGAAAATCAGAAATTATTGATATTAATAAAAAGTTAGAATGTTCAATTCCAGAAGGTACAGATTACCATACTCTTGCTGGATTTATGCTAGAAAAATTTCAAATGGTTCCAAAAATTGGCGATGTCTTAGATTTTGATAACATTAAATTCGAAGTCATTTCGATGTCAGGACCAAAAATTGATCGTGTTAAAATAATTCTTCCCAAAAGCTAAATTTGGCTTCCCATAGAGGATAATGATAATTAATATATTGATTTTAAATTATGCAACCAACCTCATTACCGGTAAAGGTTGGAGTCATAGGTATAGGGAATATGGGCTGGCATCATGCTCGAGTACTAAGTTTACTGAAAGATGCAAATCTCATTGGAGTCGCAGATCCGAATGAAGAGAGAGGCAAATTAGCTATTGAGCAATTTCAATGTGAATGGTTCAAAAATTATAAGGACTTAATTCCAAAAGTTGATGCTATCTGTATTGCTGTCCCAACACTTCTTCATCACAAAGTAGGACTAGATTGTCTCAAGGGAGGTGCTAACGTTCTCATTGAAAAACCAATTGCAGCTAACGAGTTGGAAGCAAAATCTTTAATAGAGGCCGCTAATGCAAATAACTGTCTATTACAAGTTGGGCATATTGAAAGGTTTAATCCTGCTTTTAGGGAATTAAATAAAATAGTAAATAATGAAGAAATTGTTGTGTTAGAAGCGAGGAGGCACAGTCCTCATGCAGACAGAGCAAATGATGTCTCTGTAGTAATGGATTTAATGATTCATGACATTGATCTTATTTTGGAGCTTGTAAACTCAAAAATACAAAAATTAGCAGCAGTTGGAGGAAGAAATAGCCAAGGATTAATAGATTATGTCAATGCTACTTTAGTTTTTAAAAATAATGTTATTGCAAGCCTAACTGCAAGCAAAATGAGTCACAAAAAAATTAGAAATTTAAGTGCTCACTGCCAAAATGGCCTAGTAGAAACTGATTTCTTAAATCATTCTTTACAAATCCATCGAAAGTCTCATGAATCATACACAGCAGAGCATGGAGAATTAGTTTATAGAAATGATGGATATGTAGAAGAAGTTAGCACAACCTCCATTGAACCTCTTTATGCAGAACTGGAGCATTTTCTGAAATGCGTTCAGGGCAAAGAAATACCTGAGGTAGATGGTGAGCAAGCCTCAAGAGCATTAAAAATTGCTGATTTTATAGAGAGTGCTGTAGACAATTCTGGAGATGCGATTTTACTTGAAAATCCTTTCTAATAAAGACAATCTAAACTAAAAAAATTTTATTTAAATCCAACTGCAGCTTGCCAAACAAATACCAATAAAAAGAAAAATAAAGGAATAAGTGGAAGAACATCAACAGTTGGAGCAAAGGCCTTGTAAGCCTCTGGCAATTCAGCAAATGTATTAAATAGAATGAGCACCTTTTTTGATAATTTAATTATGTTAAGACGTTACCACGTATGGTGAGCAATAGAGGATGTTTTCCATGGAGCGAAATCATTTGTAAAACAATTTTCTTTAATTGCAGTAGAAATTGCATTGGTAAATCTAATTAAGTGAGCAATATTATGCAAACTTATAAGGGTTAGGCCTAATATTTCGTCATTTCTAATTAGATGATGCAAATATGCTCGAGAATAGGATTTACATGTCTCGCATTTACAGGTTTTGTCAATTGGAGAAAAATCATTTTTAAATCGAGCATTTCGCAAATTCAATCTTTCATCATTAAAAAATGCAGTCCCATGCCTTCCTAGTCTTGTAGGCAAAACACAATCAAATATATCGAATCCATTTGCTACAGCTAAAGAAATTTCTCTTAAAGAGCCAATTCCCATTAAATATCTTGGTTTATTTATTGGTAAGAATTTCGGGACGTAATTAATTACACTATGTATCTCTTCGACTGCCTCGCCAACACTTACACCTCCCACTGCTATTCCAGGCAGATCAAAAGAACTTGTATATTTTGCGCTATATTCTCTCAATCTTGGATACTGACCACCTTGAACTATACCGAATAAAGCTTGATTAGATTTATGATGAGTCTCGACACATTTTTGCAACCATGAATGAGTTCTTTGTAAAGAGTCCTCAATATCATTTTCGTTAGCTGTATGCGGAGGGCAATGATCAAAAGCCATTGCAACATCCGATCCAAGATCCATTTGAATCTGCATTACTTTTTCAGGTGATAAAAATACATGACTACCATCTCTTGGATTTTTAAATTCCACTCCTTTATCAGAAATATTG
This sequence comes from Prochlorococcus sp. AG-355-I04, assembly GCA_003280915.1. Classification (GTDB taxonomy): domain Bacteria; phylum Cyanobacteriota; class Cyanobacteriia; order PCC-6307; family Cyanobiaceae; genus Prochlorococcus_A. Next base: position 4,993 of record QCDL01000032.1, read on the forward strand.
TTTAATTTAGCCAAACTAAAAACTTGATAACCTCCTGAATCAGTAAGAATTGGCTTAGGCCAATTCATGAATTTGTGTATTCCACCAGATTCTTTAACTAATTTTTCGCCAGGTTGTAAATGAAGATGAAAGGTATTTGAGAGAATCATTTCTGAACCTGTAGAGGTTAACTGCTTAGATGAAATTCCTTTAACCGTTGCCAAAGTACCCACAGGCATAAATTTTGGTGTATTTACCTCACCATTTGGTGTATGAAATATACCAGTTCTTGCCGCTGTATTACTGCAATTCGATGTAATTTCAAATTCAAACACAATAATCTATAAAATTTTTGATCCTTTTTAATTAATCTAACCTATTATTAAATATTGAATCTATTTTTATCTCATCAAAAAATATTTAATTAAAAATTTGGCAGGCTCTTGGATTTTCTATACGACATTTCCAAAGATACCTTTAATTATTCCCGAATTTAAAAATATTGCACAATTTGCACCCCCTTTAGGATTTTTTATTGGAACAATACAGAGTTATATTTTTCTTTTTTTAAGAACAAACTCTTGGTCAATTTATGCATCTGCATTAATTTGTTTGGCTTCAGGATATTTGATTACTGGTGGTCTACACCTCGATGGTTTAATGGATACTTTCGATGGTATTTTCGCAGGTAAAAAGAAACGTTTAAAAGCCATGAAAGACAGTAAAGTTGGTTCCTTTGGCGTTCAAGCTTTAGTTTTTATAACTTTAATTCAAATTGCTTGCTTACTGAAAATTCAAACTCTAATAATTTTTGTTTTACCTATATGCTTAT
>QCDL01000033.1 GCA_003280915.1 Prochlorococcus sp. AG-355-I04
ATCAAAAGCAAAGAGAAAAAAAGCTATTTTATCTCTAAAAACTCCAGCTATTCTGGCAGATGGAGTTATCCAGTTCAGCACAATCGTAACTTCTATCACACTTGTTTTTTTAACAGTTGGATTTTATTCGGCTTCTAATCAAGCTAATAATTTAAATAAAAACTTAGAAAGAATTACTTCACAAAATTCAGTAAATATGAGTGCTGGAAATTATTGCGATTTAGCTCTTTGATAATTAAACTTTAGTGCTTAATGCCTTAAAAATTTATATCAAAAGATTTACTTTTGCTATGCCAGAATCAGAGAGATAAAACAATAAAGGAATGCATTAACTCTGCAAGGTAATTATAAAAAAGAAAAAATCATCATTTGTTTATATTTTGAGGAACCAATAACTAAATTTAAACTTGATATCTTATGGAATTTTTTATGCGTAAAATTACAAAATTCATTTTCATCTGAATAGTTAATTAAATCAACTGCATTAATATTTGAATCAAACCACAGGTCATATTCTATGTAATTTGGCTCTGCAAAATAAGTCATACCAAATTTATTTCAAAAAGAAAAAGCTTCTCTATTTCGTGCGAGGAGAATGTAGAAGCTACCGACAGCTTAAAAGATTTAATGAACTCTTCTTTAAGAATTAAATAAGATACGAATAAGAAAAAATAAAATATTATTTTAATTTTTAAAAATTATTAGTTTACTTGCTGCATACTATAAAAAATTGCATCCAAGACCACTGCTTTGATTTAGAAGAATTGAATGCATTCTTAGAGTCACATTTTAAAGTTATAAGCAAGTTATGAATTGTTTAAAAGAAAAAAAAAGAAACAAAAAGAAAGGCATTTTTGCAAGTTATATTTTTAATAAAAAGTAATTATCCATTGGATTGCAGATGAGTAGGAAAAATAGATTCGGAGCTGTGCTTTCTTACAAAAATGAACAGGGAGATTCAAAAAATTCAGATTCCTATCAATTACAGATAAATTGGAATTTCTAAAGACTAAAAAGTGGATTAAAGAATAATTACAACACTCCCTAGAAATAATTTGACAGCAACAGATGGGCCATTTAAATTTATCGTGCACACTTCGTTTTGTATGGTCAGAGGTTTTTAAAAATGATGATGCATTTCTTGCTCATTTAGTTAACCCTCCTGTCGGTGCTTATCTTGAAGTTCACGCTGGACTGTATGACGGAGATTCGTCTATTGAATTTTATGGAACTGTTGGAGATTAAGTAATTGAAGCAATTAACGAAAGTGGTCTTACTTTTAAAGTCTTCAAAACTAAACTTGGTAAAGCAGATTTTAATTAAAGATTGAAAGTCGATCTAAAAATCTAAATTTAAAGATAAATTAAATACTTTTTAAATTATCGTTTTTAGATTGAAATTACACTATTGAATTTTAATTATGGCTTACTATCACGTTCATGGAGTTATCCCAGATACTCTTTCGCAATCTGAAGGGTACAAACTCTTTGAACAATATATTGCTTCCGGCGCACCTAAGGATAATTTTGACGGCTTTGAATTGATAAGTAGAGTCCATGCCCCTCAAACCGGAGAAGTTTTCGTAACATGCAAAGCTGACAGTCATCTTAAAATGGCTGAACATTTTGGTATTTGGAGAGCAAAATTTGGCGTTGAATGGAATGTACTTCCTGTTTTTAATGATGAAGAAGTTATTCTAAGAAATAAACAACTTGCTGAAGAAGTAGCAGCGATGGGATAATTAAATTGATTGACAGTCGATCTAAAATTGGAGGGTATAAAAACCCTCTTTTTTTATGACTGCTCAAAATTTTATGAATGTTGTTCGATTTAAATTAAAGTCTGATTGTGTAGATAAGTATTTCGAAGTAATAGATAAAACAAGTTTTGAGGGGATGACTCAAAGATATATCGCTAAAACTGGAGATTATGATTACTGTTTTGTTGGGATCTGGAAAAGTGCAGAAGCTATTGCAGCTCAAAGACCAGCTATGATTGCTCACCTTGATGAGGTTAGAGGATTTATGGAAGAGTTGTCTCCAAAACTTGGAGTTACTGACCCTGTTTCAGGAAATATTGTTTCTAAAGTTGGATATCACGATTGACAGTCGATCTACCATAATTAGCATTTAGCTCCATTAAACAAAATAGTATTGAATCTATTCTATAGAATAAATCTCCTTATTTTTGCTGTAATCCATTCACTAAAAACAACCGCTACTACTATTGCTAATAAAATAACTGATACCTTAGCCCAAGCTAAGTCTCCTATTTGAGCATCTAATTCTATCCCTATACCTCCTGCTCCAACTAAGCCAACAATAGTTGCTTCTCTAATATTTATATCCCACCTATAAATAGAAATACTCGTAAATGCTGGGAGAATTTGAGGCACTATGCCAAAGGTCATAATTTGTGCTTTATTTGCCCCTGTTGCCTCAATAGCTTCAATTTGGTTTTCATCAATTTCCTCTATAGCTTCATAAAGTAATTTTCCACAAAATCCAATCGATCTTAATCCGATAGCAATTATGCCAGCCAAGACTCCCGGACCGACAACTGCAACAAGAAGTAATGCCCAGATTACTGAATTAATTGATCTGCTTGAAACTATGCAAAATAAGGCTAAAGGTCTTAAAAACTTTTTACTTGGGGTAGTATTGTTTGCGGATAAAAAAGCTAATGGTATTGCAATTAAAGTTCCAATCGTTGTACCAATAGTCGCGATATTTAAAGTATCCCAAATAGGTTTTATTAAAGTTAAGAAATAATTAGTTTCTGGAGGAAACATCCTACCTAAAAGATCTAAAGCCTCATTATGTGAATCAAATACATAAAACCAGATTGTTTTACTACTAATCAGACCGAAACAAAAGCTAAAAATTAAAGTACCTAAGAACCAACAAAGCCAGTTTTGTAAATCTCTTTTTCGATCAAATTTTTTCCAGGTTTTGTAATCCTTTTGTTTTATTATTGGCATTACTTTATTAATTTCCTGAGATGACTAGATGTATATTCAACAATCATCACGATAGAAATAATTACGATAAGAACAGCCGCTGCAGTCTCAAATTCATATCTATCAAAAGCTGTATTTAAGGTAGAACCAATACCTCCTCCCCCAACAATTCCAATTACCGCTGACTCTCTAAAATTAATATCCAATCTGTATAATGATAATCCAATAAATCTTGGCATAACTTGAGGCTGGACACCATAATTAACCCATTGAAACCAACTGCTACCAGTAGATTTAATTGCTTCAGCTTGGGATTTATTTATGTCTTCAATATCTTCAGATAATAATTTAGCGAAAAACCCTATTGTCGATAAACTCAGAGTTACCATCCCAGCAAAAGGTCCAAAACCCATTAACTTAACAAAAAATATTGCTAGGATAACCTCCTGAAAACTCCTCGATAATGTGATAACTCCTCTTGATAAGAAATAAACAAATTTAGGGGCTATGTTTTTAGCCGCCCCTAAGGATACAGGTATAGAAATAAGTATCCCCACAATAGTTGCAACAATAGTCATCCATAGACTTTCAAAAATACCTGCCAAAATCTCATCAGATCTAGTTATGAAATCTGGAGGGAAAAAAGCAAATATAAAATTTTTACCCCTTGGGATCCCTTCAAGAATTCTTTGCCAATCAATTTCGGTAGTTAGGAAAACAGATAATAAGTAAGTACTAATTAGCAAAATTAATCCAATTCTTAATAACCTATTTTTTATTAACGGTTTTCTTTTCCAAATTACTTTCTTATCATTCATTTAATATATTCCTAATTTGCTACAGTTTTAGACCAGTCTTCTTCTCCATATATTTTTGTAAGTATTGTCTCTGATAAGCCACTTGGCTTGCCATCGTAAACAATTTCTCCAGCTTTTAAACCTAATATTCTTTCTGCAAAATTCTGAGCAAGAAAAACATCATGAATATTTATAATCGCAGCAAGATTTCTTTCCTTACATAACTCGCATATTAATCGCATAATTTCCCTGGAATTTTTGGGATCTAAACTAGCTGTAGGTTCATCTACTAAAAGTAACATTGGATTTTGTATCAAAGCTCTAGCAATTCCTACTCTTTGCCTCTGCCCTCCTGACAATTCATCGGCTCTTTTATCAAGCATATGCTCTAGTCCAATTCTTTGAAGCAGACGGAATGCTTCTTCAATATCTTTTTGAGGAAATTTCCTGAAAAAACTATTCCAAAATCCTACGTAACCTAATCTACCGGAAAGCACATTTTCCATTACACTTAATCTTTCTACCAAAGCAAATTCCTGGAAAATCATTCCAATTTGTCTTCTTATTTTTCTTAATTTAGATTTATTTAAAGAAGTAATGTCATTTTTTTCATTAGCGAAATAAACTTTCCCTGAAGTGGGCTCAACTAATCTATTTATTGTTCTAATAAAAGTACTTTTACCAGCACCTGAAGGACCGATAAGAGCAACTACTTGCCCATTAGGAATTTCCAAGTTTATTCCTTTAAGCGCCTCTTCACCATTTGGATAAACCTTTTTGAGGTTTATTGTTTTAAGCATTAAGTCTGATTTTATTTATGATTAAAAATTTTTATTTGCAATCATAAACAACACCATTAGCCTTATCTATTTTTCTAATAACATCCCAATCGTGCTTGTGACTTATTGAAATGAATCTATCAGCCTTTTTAAATTCTTTATCTAATGTTGAATTATCCCAGTTATAGGTGTAAAAAGCTTGCTTTACTTTTGCAACTACAGCTGGATGTAAATTATGAGCATGAGCATAACCTGTCGTTGGGAAGGTTTGGGATTTATAAATAGTTCTTATTTTAGAAGAATCAACAACACCTCTTGCATCCATTCTTGTAAGAACTGAGTTAGCAATTGGTGCTACTTCATAATCTTTGTTTGCAACACCCATTATTGAATTTTGATGCTTGCCAGAAAAGACTGGGGTGAAATCTTTATTTGCCTCAAGACCAAATTCTCCTTTAAGAATGGCCGATGGTGCTTTAAATCCTGAATTAGATGTCTTAGATGTAAATGTAACTTTTTTACCTTTTAAATCTGCAGGAGAATTAATTGGACTATCAGAAGGAACAATAATTTCCATTTCATAACCGTAAGATAAATCTTTTTTAGCCATCATTCCAAATGGAACTGCTCCAGCACATGCTGCTGCCACTGTATTGCTTCCAGTATTAATTCCTGCTACATGAAGACGTCCAGATCTCATTGCCTCAACTTGAGCAGCATAAGATTGAACTGGTAAGAAAGTGACTTTTTTACCAGTCACCTTAGACATATGTATTATAAAATCTTCCCAAACTTTTGCATAAACGGAGGGGTCTTCAACAGGTGTATATGAGAACACAATGGTTTCAGGATCTATCCATTCATCTTCGGAAAGGGGTAGGTCTGCGAGAAAATCTCCATCTCGATCACAATATTTGCTGTCAACAGTATTATTTGGATTGCAATCAGATAAATCTAAATCTCCAATTAAATCATTTGATTTGTTTCCACAACTTGAAATACTTGTACTGATTATTGAAAGCC
>QCDL01000034.1 GCA_003280915.1 Prochlorococcus sp. AG-355-I04
AAAGTGTATTTCTTTGGTAAGTCAAGAAACTTATTTATTTCATGGCAGTGTACAAGAAAATATTGCATATGGCTCAATCAACCCAAGTCTTAAAGATGTTATTAATGCTTCAAAGATTGCGGAGGCTCATAAATTTATTGAACAATTACCAGATGGTTATAAAACTATAGTGGGAGAAAGGGGCCAGAGGCTTTCAGGCGGACAACGTCAAAGAATTGCCTTGGCGAGAGCTGTTTTAAAGGATGCTCCGATATTAATATTAGATGAAGCTACAGCCTCAGTTGATAATGAAACAGAGGCTTTAATTCAAAAATCTTTATCTAAAATAACAAAAGAAAGATCAACTATAGTAATAGCTCATAGATTAAGCACTATAAAAAATGCGGATAATATTATTGTTATTGATAAAGGTAAAATAGTTGAAAGCGGAAAACATGAAAAACTATTAGATCAGAACAAAATATATTCTGATTTGTGGAATGTTCAAGTAGGAATCTAGTCTAGAATTTCTAAATTATATTAAAAAGTTGAAGGATTTAATTACATTACTAAACATACCTTCAACTTTATTCCATCTCTCTTCATTTGTTCCCACAGCGAAAGTGTAAAGTGTTCCTCTATCAATTACTACAGTAGCTATTTCGTGTCTGTTCTTTTCATTCAAATTTAAAACATACTCTAAATCATAGAAGATATGATTAGATGCCTCCCTCTGATTGGCATTTATAAGTTTTACCTGTCTACCTGAACCTTCGGGAGCAATGACTTTATCAATTAATGTTTGACCTACTTCACTAGGGCTTCCTAATTGCTCTAATTGAACTTCTTTGTTTACATCAGAAATAACTAAACTTAAGGTCTCATTACTATTTATTAAATCATGATAAATAATTTCAGGTCCTCCATCGACTTTTACTCTCGTCCATCCTGTTGGATACAAAAAGGCATATCTTCCATCTGGACTTTGATAAGCTTCTAATCCCGCATTGAGTCCGCCACTACAAGCACTCAGTGTTAAACACAAAAAAATTAAAAATAAATATTTGAAAGGGTTAAATTTAATATTTTTCATTTTGTTTGAAATTACTAACTAAAAACATAATAAGACATTAAAAGCAAACAATTATGGCAATTCAGAATTTTGCGTCTAAATTATTCCTAGAAATAGTTTAATTTTGATTACTTATACTAAACCGCTTTCAAAATTAATTGGTCATTTTGAGAAATTCCCAGGGATTGGTCCAAGAACAGCGCAAAGATTAGCATTGTTTATTTTAAAACAACCTGAAAGTACAATAAGAGAATTTTCAAAGGCTCTGTTAGAAGCACATAGTAATGTTGGTCGTTGCAAAAAATGTTTCAATTTAACTTCACAAGATGAATGTGAAATTTGTAAAAATACTGAAAGAAATCAAAAACTAATCTGTGTAGTAGCTGAAACTAAAGATTTGCTTGCTTTGGAGCGCGCCAGAGAATTTAAAGGTGTTTACCATGTTATTGGTGGTTTAATATCTCCAATGGATTCTGTTGGCCCCGAACTCTTAGAAATAAGAAGCTTGGTAGAAAGAGTTAGTAAGTCTGAAATAGATGAGATCATATTGGCATTGACACCCAGTGTTGAGGGAGATACAACAAGTCTTTATATTGGGAAATTGTTAGCCCCTTTTACTAAAGTTACTAGGATTGCATATGGACTCCCAATGGGCAGTGAACTTGAATATGTGGACGAAGTTACACTTGCAAGGGCTTTAGAAGGAAGAACAAAACTAAATTAGACAATGAGAGAAAATAATCTAACCAAGAAAGAAAAAATCTTAAGACTTCCTTCTTGGATTAAATTTCCTATTAGTAAAGCTTCAGAATTCGAAAAAATACAAACACTCATCAAAAAATCAAATATTCATACTATTTGTGAAGAAGCAAGATGTCCAAATAGAGCAGAATGTTATGCCTCAGGAACAGCCACTTTCTTACTGGGTGGATCGATATGTTCTCGTTCATGTGCTTTTTGTCAGGTAAATAAAGGTAGACCTAGTTCTATCGATATTGATGAATGTACTCAAGTCGCTGAAGCAGTGAGAATACTAAATTTGAAATATGTTGTTTTGACATCTGTAGCAAGAGACGATCTTCCTGATCATGGTGCAAATTTATTTATATCTACAATGGATGAGATTAGAAAAATTGATTCAACAATTAAAGTAGAAGTTTTAACTCCTGATTTATGGGGTGGGGGCAAAAATTTTGATGAAACTAATAACCTTCAGACTGAGAGATTGAAGATGATTTTAGAAAAAGATCCAATATGCTTTAATCATAATCTTGAAACTGTTGAAAGACTGCAAAAAGAAGTCAGGAGGGGTGCAAATTACAGAAAATCCCTTAGTTTACTAAAAAAGTCAAAGGATATTGCTCCTCATATTCAAACTAAATCAGGCATTATGTTAGGACTTGGGGAAACATTGGATGAAATAAAAAATACAATTTATGATCTTAAAAAAATAGATTGTGATCAAATTACAATTGGCCAATATTTAAGGCCCTCATTCAATCATTTGGCAGTTAAGAAATATTGGGATCCATCAGAGTTTGAATATTTATATCGCTTCTCTAAGGAATTAGGATTCAAAAAAGTATCTTCTGGCCCGTTAGTTAGAAGTAGTTATCACGCGGGTTAACTTTCTTCAATTAAAGAAAGTTTCTTTTCAAGTCTTTTCAATATGGAAATACATTCCCCGTTCATAAGTGTACCTGCACCTCCCCAAACCAATCTTAATAAAAGATCTACTGGGCTAGAACCAACTTCTTTGACAATTTTAAATCCTATTAACTTGAAATATCTTACAAGTTTTTTACTATATCCTTCACTATCAAAAATAGCTAAAAGTCTCACTTTGTTGCTTGATTTTTTTTCAATTGCCCAAGCCATAGTTGTTGCCCATATTAATTCCGAAACAAAAGCAGGAGCTTTACTAAGGATTCTTAATGTATCAAGCTGAATACCTTGTTTATTTAAATAAGTCCAACCTTTCATTTCAGCCCAAATCTTAATTATGTTTTCTCTCTGTTCTGCAATTACGATTCTAAAGAAACATAATCCGATAGTTTCTCTAACTTGAATTTTAATTAATAATCCAATGGAACCTGCTAATTTTTCTAATTCTTCAACGTCCATGATTTTGATAATTAATCCTTATAGATTTTATGATTTTCCACTTTTGATCTATCGATTTGTTTTTGTCTTTCTTCAAACCTTTTCCTATCATCATCGCTGAATTGGTCTATGCAGAAATGGCATTGGATACCCTTTCTATATTCTTTTCTTTCTTGATCTTGAATTGAAATTGGCATTCCACATGCATGACAAATCGAGTAAGAGCCTTTTTCTAAATTTTGATCTAAAGCAACTCTTTTATCAAAAACATAACATTCACCTTCAAATAAGTTTTTTTCTTTTGGTATATCGTCAAGGTATTGAAGGATACCCCCTTGTAGGTGATAAATATTTTTATAACCTTTCTTTTTCAGTAAACTAGTAGCTTTTTCACATCTTATTCCTCCGGTACAAAACATTGCTATATTTGTATTCTGTTTATTTTCTAAATGGGTTTCTAAATGATCATCTACCCACTTGGGGAATTCGCTAAAGTTTCTTGTATTTGGGTTTATAGAGTTCTGAAATGTACCTAAAGAAACCTCATAATGATTTCTAGTATCAATGACTACTGTATTTTGATTTTTAATTAATTTATTCCAATCAGCTGAGTCAATATAGGTCCCATTATTTTCTACAGGGTTTATTTCAGGGACACCCATTGTAACTATTTCTTTTTTGATTTTTATTTTTAATTTTTTGAAGACTTTCTCTTTTGAAAAGTTTACTTTAATATTCAAATTTCTATTACCTGCATATTTATTAAGTAAATTGATAACAAAATTAATTACATTTTTCTCAGCACAAATAGTTCCATTAATTCCTTCACTTGCAAAAATTAACAAACCTGAAAGATCATTTTCATTTTCGATTTCTAATAATTTATTTTTTAGATCAAGAATTGAGTTTTCTTGAAATGGAAAGAAAGAATAAAGAGAAACTATTTTATAATTTTTGCCTTTCATAAAGAAGATAATGTTTTTTCACTATTTTCAAAATTTTTGTTAAATGATACTCCTACCTCTTTAAGAAGTTTTCTGTCTGATTTAAAAGATGGATTTGAAGTTGTGAGTAACTCATCTCCATAGAAAATTGAATTTGCACCACATTGAAAACATAAAATTTGGGCTTCTTTTGAAAGCTTTTCTCGCCCTGCACTTAATCTTATTTTACTTTTAGGCATAAGGATTCTTGCTGTAGCTATCATCCTTATCATTTCAATAGAATCAATTTCTTGATTATCTTCTAAACCAGTACCTTCAATAGCTACTAATGAATTTATAGGAACACTTTCAGGGTGTGGATTCATGTTTGAAAGTACTTCCAAAAGAGATGCTCTATCGCCATTATTTTCACCCAATCCTATTATCCCTCCACAACAAACATTTATCCCTGCATTCCTTACTCTTTTTATAGTATCTAGTCTGTCTTGATAAGTTCTTGTCGTAATAATATTTTTATAATGCTCAGGACTTGTATCAAGATTGTGGTTATACGCGGTTAAACCTGCATCAGCCAGTCTGGAAGCTTGTTCTTCTGTGAGCATCCCAGCAGTAACGCATGCTTCCATCCCTAAATCTCTGACACCTCTAACCATCTCCAACATTGCATTAAAAGATTTCCCATCTCTAATTTCTCTCCACGCCCAACCCATACAAAACCTGTCTGCACCCTCGTTTTTAGCTATTTGAGCTCTTGCTAAAACCTCTTCAACTTGAAACTGTGGATGACTTTTGATTTCGCTAGCACTATAAATTGATTGACTACAGTACGAACAATTTTCCTCGCATCCACCAGTTTTTACACTGAACAATGATGCTAATTGAATATCGTATTTGTTGAATTTTCTGTGAACGGTTTGTGATTCCCACATTAAATCAATAAGAGGCATATTAAGTATTTTCAAAATCTCCGCTTTATTCCAATCAAACCTAATTTTTTTTAATAACTCATTATTCGAATTAGCCATTTTTATTAGGAAATATATTGAGAATCTTCAAAAGATTCATTTGGTAATGATTCTATACCGCCAAAACGTCTATTTCTTGATTGGTAATCAATTATTGCTTTAAGAAATTCATGCTCATTGAATTCTGGCCAAAGTACGTCAGATATATAAATTTCTGAATATGCTAATTGCCATAATAAAAAATTACTTATC
>QCDL01000035.1 GCA_003280915.1 Prochlorococcus sp. AG-355-I04
CCCACAGAAGAAAAAAACAATAATTTATCATAAGTAAAAATACTTAAAATGAGCATAAGTAAAATTTTAAATTCTCTTGAAAAATCTTGGGAAAGAGATGATATTCTTTTAAATATAAAGAAGGGCTTAGGGACAGATGAGATAGTTAATGAATTTCTTATGAAAAACGAAAGACAAATTAAAGAATTGAATTCTTTGTTAAGGCCAGAAGATATTGAATTATTAAATCAAGTAGAAAAACTCTCAACTTGCGAATCTAAATTAATAAATGAGATTAAAAATTTAAATTTCTTAGAAAATAATGAAAATAATCACATTATGAATAAAAAAAAGATTGTGCCATCTAATAGAGTTTCTTTAAACAAAATTAGTTCATTCATGATTAATTGGAGTAACAAATTGGTAGTTATTGCTTTACTAACAATTACAGCCATAGCTTTATCAAAACAAGCGTGGGCATAATTAGCTAAATTAATTTCATTTTAAGAGATATAGTTTTGAGAACTAAACAAGAATATTTAATTAGATATAAAGATGGAAATCTTTATTGTGAACTTGCTGATATTTGGATTGATCCAAGCAAGCCAGTAAAAAAGGCATTAATAACCCATGCTCATTTTGATCACTTTACATTTGGCTGTGACGAATACATTTCTACTAAGGAAACTGCGATCCTTCTTAAAGAAAGAGTTGGAGATAATATCAAAATTAAGACTTTTGAATATGGAGAAGAATTTAAGATAAATGGCATTAATATTTCTTTTCATCCATCCGGTCACATCCTAGGATCTAGTCAAATAAGGTTTATTTTTGCTGAAGAAAAATGGCTAATTTCAGGCGACTTTAAGCTTCAAAAAGATCAAACTTGCAAACAATATCAAATAGTAAAAACCGATTATTTAATAAGCGAATGTACTTTTGGTTTGCCAATATTTAAGTGGGATGAATCAAACAAAATAGCAAATGATATTTCAAAATGGATAACTAATTCACCAGAAAAAACTTCTTTACTTTTCTGCTATTCGCTTGGAAAAGCTCAGAGATTGTTAAACGAAATTAGTCAAACAAATTTTAAAGGAAATATTTATTCCCATGGCAGTATTCACAAAATAAACAATATTTATAGGGAACTTGGAATTGATATTAAAGATTCTATAAAAATTGAAAATAAAAAAAAGATAGATGAACTTAAAGGAAGTCTAATATTATTACCGCCATCTTTAAGTAAGGGTTCTTATTTAAAAAATTTCAAAAACATTCAAACAGCTTTCGCAAGTGGATGGATGTCAATAAGAGCTCTAAGAAAAAGATCAGGATATGATAAAGGATTTGCAATCTCTGATCATGCGGATTGGGATGGAATTCTGGAAGTAGTAAAAAAGTCTGGAGCAAAAAATGTATTTTTTCATCATGGAGATAGTGAAGCCTTAAGTAAATATTTAGTTGAAAAGGAATCAATAAATGTCCTTTTATTCGACAAATAAATATGAGCTTAAAAAAGTTTTCAGAATTATTTGGCAATCTAGATTCTATTAATAGTACAAATAATAAAATTGAAATTTTAAAAAGATATTTTTTGTCAAATGAACCAATAGATAATTCATGGGCAATATATTTACTAACTGGAAAGAGTAATAAGAGATTTATTAGTGGAAGATATTTAAAAAATCTTTTTTCTCAAATATATGATTATCCTCAATGGTTAATTGATATATGTTATTTAAAAGTTGGTGATTCTGCTGAGGTAATAACGTTATTACTTAAAAATAAAACTAATTCTAGAAAAAAGAAATTATCAAATATAAGTCTCAATGAATTACTAAGCGAAACAATACCTGCATTATCAAAACTTTATGAGGAGGAGAAAAATTTAGAAATTAAAAATCTATGGGAAACATTGCCTGAAGATAACCATCTAATTTTTAATAAAATTCTTACAGGAACTTTTAGAGTAGGAGTCTCTATCGGATTAATCACAAAATCAATATCAAAACTAATTAATATTGATGAAGAGATTATTTCTCATAGGTTGATGGGTGATTTTAAACCTTCAATTGATTCATATGAATTTTTAATTAACAAAAACATCAATCTTCAGGAGTTAAATTCCAAACCATTTCCATTTCTTCTAGCGAATACTATTGAAGATAAAATCTTCAAACATTCAATAAATGATTTTCAATTTGAATGGAAATACGATGGTATAAGGATGCAATTAATTAAGAGATCAGGCAATCTTTCGTTATGGACAAGAGGACAAGAATTAGTAAATGAATCTTTCCCAGAATTAGTAGAGAAAATGTCACATGTAAAAGATGATTTTGTTCTTGATGGGGAATTATTAGTTTGGAATTTTAAAGAACAAATTGCCTTTGATTTTTCTTTACTACAAAAAAGATTAAATAGAAAGTCTCCTACTAGATCAATCCAAATAAAATATCCAATTATTTTTATTGCTTATGATCTTTTAGAGATTAATGGGAGAGATATAAGAGAAATTAAATTAGAAAATAGAAGAATTGAGTTAGAAAAATATTTTTCAAAATGGCAAATTAAAACTGATAATAATATCTCTAATATTTTCAAAATATGTGATTTAATCTTTCCTAAAGATTGGCAGGATGCTTTAACTTATAAAGAAAAATCCCGAGAAAATAATACTGAAGGATTAATAATTAAGAAAAAGACTTCTATTTACTCCTCTGGCAGAAAAAAGGGCATTTGGTGGAAATATAAAGTTGATCCTATGCAACTGGATGCTGTTCTAATTTATGCTAAGGGAGGTAGCGGTAGAAGAGCTGGTCTGTATACAGATTACAGTTTTGCATTATGGAAAGACCAAGAATTAATTAAATTTGCAAGTGCATATTCTGGCTTAACGAATATTGAGATTAAAGAGCTAGATAAATGGATAAGGAAAAATACAATAGAAAAATTTGGTCCTGTTCGATCGTTAAAACCAGAACTGGTATTCGAAATATCTTTTGAGAAAATACAAATTTCTAAACGTCACAAATCTGGAATAGCAGTAAGATTTCCAAGAATAACAAAATGGAGAAAAGATAAAAAAATTAATGATGCCGATAGCCTAGAGAATGCTTATGAATTAATGAAAAAAATATCATGAAAAAAATTACGAAAAATAATAAGCAAAATAATTTAATTTCTAAAATTAAACAGTTTTTCTCCACAAATGGATGGGAGCCACTACCTTATCAGATCGAATCTTGGGAAGCATTTTTAAATGGAGAAAGTGGAATAATACAAGTTCCTACTGGATGCGGCAAAACTTATGCTGCATTAATGGGACCTCTATCAAAGATAGATGATCCCAAAAATAATAAAAGTGTGAATATATTATTAATAACCCCTTTAAAAGCACTAAGTAGGGATCTAAAAAATTCCATACAATTAGCAGCTTTGCATTTTAATAAAGAAATCACTGTTGAAATTAGGAATGGGGATACAACCCCATATGAAAAGAAAAAGCAACTTGCTAAACCACCTAATATTCTTATTACCACTCCAGAGTCTTTATCTCTTTTACTTTCTAATAAAGAATCTAATAATCTGTTCAAGGAGTTGTCATCAATAATTATTGACGAATGGCATGAATTAATGGGTAGTAAAAGAGGAAACCAGTGCGAGTTATCTTTAAGTTGGCTAAGAGGTAATATAAAAAATTTACAAATTTGGGCAATGTCTGCAACTATTGGAAATATTGAAGAAGCAGCAAGAACAATAGTTGGGATGAGCGCTATTAAACCCAAAATTATAAGTACAAATATTCAAAAAGAGATCGAAATTATAAGTGTTTTACCAGAGGAGGAAACTACCTTTCCATGGAGTGGGCATCTTGGGATTAGAAGTCATTCTTCACTATTAAAAATCCTGGATAAAAATAAAAGCACCTTATTATTCACCAATACGAGAAATCAATCTGAAAGATGGTATCAATGTCTTAAATTTTTTCTCCCAGAGATGGAAGACAAAATTGCACTTCATCACGGCTCCCTGGATAAAGAAGATAGAAAAAGAGTTGAAGAAGGTGTTAAAGACGGATTAATAAAATGGGTAGTCTGCACCAGCTCGTTAGATTTGGGAGTTGACTTCCAACCTGTAGATCAAATAGTTCAAATTGGTAGTGCAAAAAATTTAGCTAGACTTATCCAAAGAGCGGGAAGAAGTGCTCATAGACCAGGTGGAAAATCAAAAATAATTTTTATGCCTACTAATTCTTTAGAGTTATTAGAAATTAGTGCAATGAGAAGAATAATAAAAAGTGGTATATCTGAGGAAATTAGACTTCCTGAATTATCTTATGATGTGCTTCTACAACATCTAATAAGTTTGGCATGTGGAAATGGCTTTGATCCGAAAATTGAGAAAGAAAGAATTAAAAATTGCTGGAGTTATAGAAACTTAAAAGATCAAGATTGGAATTGGTGTCTTGACTTTTTAGAATATGGAGGAAAATGTCTTAAAGCATACCCAAAATATAAAAAGATAGTTAAAGAAGAATCACAAAATAATAATGAAAACTTTAAATATTTTGTAAAAGACAAATCTTTAATAAGAATGCATAAGTTCAATATTGGGACAATTACAAGTGACAAATTTGTGAATGTCAAATATATGAAAGGTAAATCTTTAGGTAATTTAGAGGAGAATTTTGCTTCAAAATTAAATCCCGGGGATACATTTTACTTTGCTGGCAAAATGCTTCAATTTGTAAGAATAAGAGATATGATTTTATACGTTAAAAAATCAACAAAAAAAAGTTCTCTAATTCCGGCATGGGTTGGAGGTCAAATGGCAATTTCTGATCTACTTTGTGAGAGTTTGAGAAAAGAAATAGATATATGCAACGAACTAGAAAATTATGATTACTCAAATCCTGAACTTAATTCATTAAGCCCAATATTGAAGAAACAAAAAGTTCTTTCAAATATTCCAAAGAAAGATGAATTCCTTATAGAAATATATAAAACCAAGGATTTATCAAATCTTTTTGTCTTTACACTTGATGGCAAATTTGTAAATGAAGGAATTGCATTTTTATGGGCTTTGAGATTGGCAAAATTAAAACAATCTACATTTAGCATTACTGCTAATGATTTTGGATTCAGCTTAACTACTGCAGAAGATTATGATTTCTCCATAATAAAAAAAGAAGCTGATTATTTTTTG
>QCDL01000036.1 GCA_003280915.1 Prochlorococcus sp. AG-355-I04
ATTATCAAGTAGTGTTGAAGTCGCATCCCATTCTCCAGATAAAAACATTTTTCTTGAGCTTTCCTTAATTTCAAGATTCCAAATTATATCTTTAGATTTTGCTGTGGAATTTAGCAGATCAATTTCTAAGAATAAAAAATTATTATCGATGTGGTTTTGGATTTCTTGTATTGATTTTTTAGAAAGAATAAAACATGGAATTCCTATCGCAATACAGTTGCTGTAAAAAATGTCGGCGAAACTCTCTCCAATGATTGCTTTTATACCCCATCTCATAAGCGCTTGGGGGGCATGTTCTCTGCTTGAACCACAACCAAAATTGCTATTAACAATTAATATTGAGGCATTTTTGTTTCCTTCTAGATCGAAAGGATGCTTTCCTTTTAAATTTTTTCTATCGTCTTCAAAAACAGATTCACCCAATGAATCAAAGTTAACACACTTCAAAAAACGCGCCGGAATTATTCGATCTGTATCAATGTCATTACCAATCAATGAGATACATTGACCATTTATATGTGAAATTTTTCCAATTGGCGAGGTAAAATCTGATTTCATTAGTTGATAAACTTTCGGACGTCACTTACTTTGCCATTAATTGCAGCAGCAGCAACCATTGCAGGACTCATAAGAAGTGTTCTTCCGCTAGGCGAACCTTGCCTACCTTTGAAATTTCTATTACTGGAGCTAGCACTTACTTGATTACCTATTAGCTTATCTGAATTCATTGCTAAACACATTGAGCAGCCAGGCTCTCTCCATTGAAATCCAGAATCCTTGAATATCTGATCAAGACCTTCTTGTTTTGCTTCATTGGCAACTTGTTCTGAACCGGGGACTACAAATGCTTTTACATTCTTAGATACTTTTTTGCCTTTTAATACTCTAGCTGCAACTCTTAAGTCACTGATTCTCCCATTTGTGCAACTGCCTATGAAACAAACGTCTACAGGAGTATCTTTTATTAATTTTCCTGGCTCGAAACTCATGTATTCATAAGCCTCCCTAGCAACTAATTTGTCATTTGGGGACAAGTCATCTAAAAGAGGCATTTTTTGATTAATGCTTATACTTTGACCGGGAGTAATCCCCCAAGTTACTGTTGGTTCTACTTTAGAAGCATCTAATTTAATTACATCATCATAAATTGAATTTTCATCACTTTTTAATGATTTCCACCATCTGAGTGCTTCATCCCAATGCTTGTCTTTTGGAGCACATAATTTGTTTTTAATATATCTAATGGTTTTTTCATCAGGGTTAATGTATCCGCATCTTGCTCCTCCTTCAATAGACATATTGCAAATAGTCATTCTCTCTTCCATTGATAATGCATCGATCGCAGGCCCTGCGAATTCATAAGCAAAACCTACTCCAGCCTTAACACCAAGTTTGTTTATGATATGGAGTACTAAATCCTTAGCATAAACTCCCTTCGATAATTTATTTTCACACCAAATTTGCCTTACTTTCAATTTGTTCATCGCTATGGTTTGGGTCGCAAGAACATCTCTGACTTGGCTGGTGCCTATCCCAAAAGCAATCGCCCCAAAAGCACCATGAGTTGAAGTATGGGAATCTCCACAAGCGATTGTCATGCCTGGTTGTGTTAGCCCCAATTCTGGTGCTACTACATGTACTATCCCTTGATTTCCACTTCCAATATTAAAAAATCTTATTTTATGTTGTAAGCAGTTCTTTTCAAGTGTTTCAATCATTTGCTCTGCAAGATTATCTTTGAAAGGTCTACTTTGATTATCGGTTGGTACAATATGATCTACTGTAGCCACAGTTCTACTAGGGAATTTTACTTTTAAATTTTTGTCTTTTAGAGAGCCAAATGCTTGAGGACTTGTCACTTCGTGGATAAGGTGCAGGCCAATAAAAATTTGATCTGAGCCGCCTGGAAGACTGGAAACTTTGTGTAAATCCCAAACTTTATCGAATAAGGTATCTTGACTCAATTTGTAAAAAAAACTACTTACTATTCGATAATAAGATCAATCTGAGGCTGTTCAAACACACATTTACACTTAGTGTTTGAATTTCAATTCTATTTCGAGTTGAGTTAAATAGTTTTTTGATATTAGTTATGTGATTATTCGGACCTGAAATTGAAATATAGACAAGCCCAACCGGTTTATCTCGGCTTCCTCCTTTAGGACCAGCTATTCCACTAATTGCTATTGCCCAATCTGCTCCTAATTTCTCTTTTACGTTAATTGCCATGGCCTCACAAACTTCTTTAGAAACAGCTCCATATTTTATAAGCTTTTCTTCAGAAATATTCAATAATAAACTTTTTAGCTGATTACTATAAGAAACAATACTGCCTTGAAAAACTTTAGATGAGCCTGATACAGATGTAAGTGATGAAGATAGAAGACCTCCGGTGCAGGATTCAGCAAAAACAATAGTTTGGTTCCTTCTTATTAATTCTTTGATTAGAACGCTAGGAAGAGTATCATTATCTTCTCCAAAGATAAATTGCGAAAACTCTTTTTTTAATTTTTCTCTTATAGGTTTAATTATATTTTTTGCTTCTTGGTTATTCTTTGCTCGTGCTGTGATTCTGAGTTTTACTTCTCCTAAATTTGCATATGGAGCAACAGTCGGGTTTTTAAGATTTAATAGATCATTAATTTTTTCTGCAACACTTGATTCTCCAATACCTGCAAATTTAAGAGTATTTGAAAAAAAGGAATAACTATCTGAGAATTTGGTTTTAATGAAATCATACGCAGTTTCTTCCCACATAGTTTTCATTTCACTAGGTACTCCAGGGAAAGTAAGAATAGTAAATCCTTTTATTGGTTCCCATATCATTCCTGGAGCAGTGCCCCTAGGATTATTAATTATTTGAGCATTTTTTGGGAAGAAACATTGTTTCCTTAAGCTAGAGGAATCGTCTTTGAGCTTTGAGTTTGGAAGTTTTTGTTTGATTTCAAACCATAAGTGTGTTCTTTCAAAAAGAGTTACATTAAAAGATTTGGCTATTGCTTCAGTAGTTAAGTCATCTGGGGTGGGTCCCAATCCACCCGTTGTAATTAGAAGATTACTTCTTTTCGATATCTCTTGAATTACTTTTATAATTCGATCACAATTATCACCTACAGTTGATTGCCTAAAGTGATTTAAGCCTAATTGAGATAACTGTTCAGAAATCCATTGAGCATTTGTATTTATAATATTACCTAAGAGTAGCTCTGTTCCAATAGAAAGAATTTCAACTCCCTTGGAGTTAGGACTCATTTTATTGATGCTTCAAGTTTGCCTTCATAAAGAGGAAAACGATTACATAAGGTTAATACTCTTTCTTTACATTGACTTTCAATCAGGGAATCGTCTGGGTTAAGTAATCTATCAGCAATAATTTCGCCAACTTCAACAAAAGCATTCTCATTAAAGCCTCTAGTAGTTAAAGCAGCAGTTCCCAACCTTAGTCCGCTGGTTACAAAAGGTGATTCAGGGTCAAATGGAACGGTATTTTTATTTGCAGTGATGTTCACTTCACTTACAAGCAAGTCGGCAATTTTACCAGTCATATTGATACTTCTTAAATCGAGTAAAACAATATGGTTGTCAGTGCCGCCGCTCACGATATTAATACCTCTATTTATTAATGTTGAAGCTAGAACTTTTGCATTTTTTATTACTTGTTGGGAATAGTTTACAAAATCTGGCTGCAAGGCTTCTCCAAATGCAACTGCTTTTGCAGCAATTATGTGTTCGAGGGGCCCACCCTGAGTTCCAGGGAAAACAGATTTATCAAATTTCTTTCCAAATTCTTCATCTTTACATAAGATAAGTCCACCTCTAGGCCCTCTTAATGTTTTATGAGTAGTTGTAGTTACTACATCACAATGAGGTATTGGATTTGGGTGAAGTTTACTTGCTACAAGACCGGCAATATGTGCAATATCAGCCATTAAAAAGGCACCAACTTCATCTGCAATATTTCTAAATGATTCAAAATCGATTGTTCTTGGATACGCAGAATATCCGCATATGATCAGTTTCGGTTTTGTTTCAAGTGCTATCTCTCTTATTTCATCAAAATTTAATTCACTAGTTTCTTTATTTACACCATAGTGAACTGCATTGAACCACTTACCGCTCATATTTACTGGAGACCCATGAGTTAGGTGTCCTCCATGAGATAAATCCATCCCCATGATTGTGTCGCCAGGTTTTAGTAGACTTAGGAAAACAGCAGCATTTGCCTGAGCTCCGCTATGGGGTTGAACATTAGCCCAATTTGCATTAAATAATTTTTTCGCTCTCTGAATAGCTAATTCTTCGATTTCATCAACAAATTCACATCCCCCGTAATATCTTTTTTGAGGTAATCCCTCGGCGTATTTATTTGTAAGGACGGAACCTTGAGCCTGCATAACGGCAATTGATGCAAAATTTTCGCTTGCGATTAACTCAAGATGAGTTTCCTGCCTATTTTTTTCAGAGTTGATAAAATTTGATATTACTGGATCACTTTCTTTAAGATTTTGAAGGATATTCATTGAATTTGATAAGTAATACCCATAATATAGACGATATTTTTTAGAAAAATATAAAAAGAATATTTCAGAATTTTAAACGCGCCTGGAGAGATTCGAACTCCCGACACCCTGATCCGTAGTCAGGTGCTCTAATCCACTGAGCTACAGGCGCATAATTATGTAATATCTCTGTTTCAGGGTCTCTTAGTCAACTAGATTTCGTGTAAAATGTGTATTATTAACAATCTCATTATTAGTATGCCTATAAAGTGGTACGGAAATGGTGATTTAGAAGATCCTATCTATAAACATTTTTCTAGAATAGTAAATTTTGTTATTCACTGCATGATATTTACTGCGATTGTAAGTGGCACGTGGCTTTTAAAAGAGATTAAATATGAAATCGGCTTTTTTAATAATTTTGCAATTGTCTGGTCAGTTCTTTTGGCCTCTCATTTACTTTTCGTAATTATAAAAAAACCCAAAGCTACTTCAAAACAATCAACTTAAATTAATTTATATTTATGGACTATCAGATAAGCATAAGCGATCTAGAAAATGTTATTTCCGAAAAGGTTTTTATTAAAGTAGAAAAGTGGAATTTGTATCTTGGAGACGCTGGCTTAGCTAGGAATCTTGCTATTGAATGTATCAGCAATAAAGATCAAGGCCCATTGGGGGCTTC
>QCDL01000037.1 GCA_003280915.1 Prochlorococcus sp. AG-355-I04
TTATGCGGAAACAAAAAATATTTGAAACTCCAATTTTACTTATTGCTTGGAAAAGGCCAGATAAGACGAAAAAAATTCTCGAGTCAATTAGGCAAGTCAAACCAAGATATTTTTATGTTGCCTGCGATGGCAAAACTAAGAATAACAAAGACTTAAATCATAAAATAATTTTAACAAGAAAAATAATATTAGAAAATATAACTTGGAATTGTGAACTAAAAACTTTATTTTGCGAATACAATCAAGGATGCAAAATTGGAGTAAGCAATGCAATTTCTTGGTTCTTTGATAACGTTGATAGAGGAATTATTATTGAGGATGATTGTCTTCCTCATCAAGATTTCTTCTATTTTTGTAGTGAATTATTAAAAAGATATGAAAATGATATGCGGATATGGAGTATTGCAGGAAACAATTTACATAGAAAAAATTCTACGAATGAAGAATCATATTTTTTTAGTAAATATTCTCATTGTTGGGGCTGGGCTACTTGGAAAAGATGTTGGTCTAAATATGATGTAAATATTCCTGATTGGCCTTCTTATAAATCTAAAGGCATACTTAATAAAATATTTGAATCCCCAAGAGAAAAATTTTTTTGGATGAAAACACTCGATAATATTTATTACCATTCAAAACCAAATACTTGGGATTATCAATGGACTTATACATGTTTTGTTAATTCAGGTTTAACTATTATTCCTAATGAAAATCTAATTTATAATATTGGGTTTGATGATGAAGCTACTCATACAAAATTTGGAAATCCTAATAGATCTTTAAAAAATTACAAAAGATTTTCAAGCAAAGTTTTCCCATTAAAGCACCCAAAAAATATTCACCGTAGTATTAATAAAGATAAATATACAGATGCAATATGTTATTCAGGGCCTGACATTTTTTCAAAACTATGGATAGTAATAAATTTCAAAAAATTACTAATTAGAATTAAAATTATTTTAAAAAACTTATATTTAATAAATTGAAAAGAATAATTTAATGAAAGTAATACACGTATCTCATACACATGATAGAAGCGGAGCAGGAATAGCAGCAAAAAGAATCCATTTTAGTATTTTTCAAAATACTAAATTAAATATTCAAAGCTCAATGCGTGTAAATAGATTATTTGATAAAAATGAAAAATCAATATATGGGCCAAAACACTTTAATAAATTAATTCAACTATTTAAAATGTTTTTAGAAAGAAAAATTATTAATTTTTTAGAATATAAAGACGATAATTTTCATTCTTTATCAATCTTCCCAAATCATCTTTATAAAGAACTAAATTGCAAGAATATTGATTTAGTACATCTTCATTGGGTTCAGCATGAGATGCTATCAATTGAATCAATAGGCAAGATTAAAAAACCAATTGTATGGACATTTCATGACTCATGGCCTTATCAAAAAACTTCTCACTACCCATTATTCACTAAAAAACTAAATTCAAATAATCAAAAAACTAAACTACAGAATATGGTAGATAATTGGTGTTTAAAGAAAAAAGAAGATTCATGGAATAATTATATGTTTATAGTTTGTCCAAGCAGATGGATGGCAAAAAATGTAAGAAAGTCAAAATTAATGAGGAATCACAATATTAAGGTGATACCTAATCCTCTTGATACAAATATTTTTAAACCTTATGAATCCAAGAAAGCAAGGTCAATTTTAGAAATTAATGAAAAAAGTAAAATAATTTTGTTTGGAGCCTTAGATGGTGCTAAAGATCCAAGAAAAGGATTTGATTTATTTAAAAAAATAATTAAAAAATTATCTCAAAGTTCTGCCGAGATTGAAGTATTAACATTCGGAAGTAAATTACCTTTTTCTAAAAATATAAATAATATTCCCATTAGAAATTTAGGAAAAATAAATGATCCAAATAAACTTGCTAAAATTTATTCTGCCTCAGATCTAATGGTAATTCCTTCTAGGCTTGAATCGTTTGGACAAACTGCCAGCGAAGCTCATAGTTGCGGCACACCTGTCATAGCTTTCAACACATCTGGATTAAAAGATATCATTTTAAATGAAAATACAGGGTTTTTAATTGAAAAATATGATTGTGAAGAAATGTCCAGGAAAATTATATCTTTAATAAAAAACACAAAGTTAATTAAGCAATTTGGTAAAAATGCAAGAAAAAGGGCCTTAGAGAAATGGTCCTATAATGTTGTTTCTAATGAATATTTTAAATTGTATGAGGAAATATATTTTTCAAATTATTAATGAATTATATTAAACAACTGTATGTAATAACACCTTTCAAAGGTAATAATATTGAAAGATTAAAAGTAACTATATATTCCCTAAAACAACTTAAAGTTGGCTTTAATATAAATCATTTAATAATTCACTACAATTCAAAATTTGAAATTATTGAAAAAATTAAAAGTATTAAAAATACCAAGAAATATAATTTATGGCCTATCTCAATAAAAAAACCTGGAATTTATAGTGCAATTAACAAAGGACTCGATTATCTAAGTAAAGACCATTCTTATATAGTTTTAGGTTCTGGAGACATTTTAAAATTAGTAAATAATAAGCAATTAAATTTATTAAAAGAGGATATTACCTTAATAAATTATGAATTATCTAGTAAAAATAAGACAAAATTATTTAGGAATAAATATTTAGGAATGCCCTATTGCCATAACGCAATAATATTTAAGAAAAATTCTCTAAGATACTCCACAAAATATAAAATCTCATCAGATTATGAATATTTTTTAAATTATATTAAAACAGAAAAAATAGACCTTCAAAATTCTAATAATAATATTAATTATCAGATAAAGGTGATTTTCGAATCAGAATTAGGAATAAGCTCTAATTCAATATTCAGAAAGAATTTTGAAAACCTACTAATCTGTTTTAATTATTTCGGTCTAAAGGGAGTTTTACTTAATTTAATAAACAACATATTTAAAATATTTTTAAAAAAAAGTTAGATGGAATTCTGTGACATAATAATACCTCTTTGGGATAAAACTCATAAAGAAGATTTAATAAAATCCCTAAATTCATTGGTAGATGAAAAAAAATATATAAATAATATTATTTTAGTAATAGATGGATGTAATAATTATCCAAAATATTTACCAGAGGATCATATTCTTCAATCAAAATTTTTAGTAATATACAACTCTAGAAACTTTGGGCCAGGATATGCAAGAAATTGTGGTGTAATTTTTGCTAAAAGCAATAATCTTATTTTTTTAGATGCCGGAGATATAAATATAAATAAAAGAATACAATTACAATTAAATCTCCTTAAAAATAATGAGGCTTGTTTTGCAGATATTGAAGAGCATCGAGCAAAGTCAACAAGATTGGTTAGAAAATCATGTGCCAACATTGAAATAGCTAGAAAAGTTATTGCATATAAAACTCCTTTTAATAATGTTACATTAGCTATCAAAAAAAAAGCTTTTGAAAAGCTTGGTGGTTATCCCAGTTTAAGAACAGCTGAAGATTGGGTATTAATGGGAAAGATAATTAAAAATAATTTGAAGATAAAAGTAGTTGACAAAGTACTAGTTTCTATTGATATTGATCAAAGATTTAATTCTAGAAGAAGAGGAATAAAAGTTTTCAAAGATATATTAAGTTGTCTAAAATTTAATTATAAAAATAGATTAATTAGTAGATTTGATTTGATTTTGTCGATAACAATTAGCTTTTTATTTAGAGTTATCTTACCAAAACAAATTTTTGCATATCTATATAGGGTTTTAAGAACCTATTTTTTAAACTTCATGGCAACATTTGCATTCAAGAAAAAACCCAATAACAATATAATTAAAGATGAAGAAGAAATATAAATTATATTATTATAAATTGGGTCAATAGATAGTAAAAAGATTGCACCTATATATATAAGAGAAATTTTTCTATGGCTTAATCCTCCTTGATATAATCTTTGATATAAATGAAGTTTATGAGGTAATAGTATATTTTGATTATTTAATAATCTTCTGAGAATTGTAAAAGTACAATCAAGTATAAAAGGGATTAGTAATAATAAAAATTTAACTGCATCAATTATATTTGACTGATTTAATAACATTATTAAAAAAACACCACCAAGAAACAGGCTTCCAGTATCTCCAATAAATAATTTTGCAGGATTCCAATTGAAAATAAGTAAAGATATTAAAGAAGGTATTAGAAAGTAGATGGGATAACCATTAATTAAACAAAATTTTATTGTTATTACCAAAAATGAACCACAAATTAAACCATCAATCCCATCCATGAAATTAATATAATTTATGATCGTAACAGATAAGAATATAATAAGAGGAATGATAAAAAAGTAATATTCGTTGTTTAAGAATAAATTATTATTGAAATTAATAATTAAAAACGACATTACTATCTGAAAGATAAATTTAAATTTGTAGGATATCTTAAATACATCGTCAATTAAACCTATTAAAGCCAATGGAATAGCAAGAATCCACTTTAAATCATTTGTTATAATTGAATATATAAAAGTTACTAAT
>QCDL01000038.1 GCA_003280915.1 Prochlorococcus sp. AG-355-I04
AGTGCTTACAAATAAACCAGAAAAAAACGAAATACTGATTAACTTACCTATACTTACTTCTTGGAGGGTCCACTT
Organism: Prochlorococcus sp. AG-355-I04; assembly: GCA_003280915.1. Classification (GTDB taxonomy): domain Bacteria; phylum Cyanobacteriota; class Cyanobacteriia; order PCC-6307; family Cyanobiaceae; genus Prochlorococcus_A. The sequence continues at coordinate 76 of QCDL01000038.1, forward strand.
AAAGTACCTAAATGAAGTCTTCTGATTATTGTTTGTATATAATAAAATTTGACATATTATTATTAAAAAAAGAGTTAAAAATAAATATTTTTTCTTAAACATAATTTTACAAAGTTATCTTAAATTTTTTTGGTTAATCTTTTCATAATATATTTTGTGAAAATTTATTTATGTTAATTCTAAATCAATTTGATATTTAAGAATATCGACTTTTATTATTTTTACTTCTATTGCATCTCCAACTTTATATGATTTTTTAGATTTTCTTCCAATCAATAGATTTTGCCTTGACCTGTATTCATACCAATCATTATTAAGAGTGCTTACGTGTACTAAACCTTCTACATTTAGTTCTGATATCTCAACAAAGAAACCATATGTTTGCACTGATAAAATAAACCCACTATAAATATTACCTAGTAATTTTTCTGCTTTTCTTACTTTTTTAATATTTATCATATTAGATTTATATTGGTTAACTTTGCACTTGAATTCATTAAGTTTATCTATCACAAATTTATTAAATAATATTTCTAAATTTTTTGAAATTGATGAATTAAATATATCCCAAGTTACTAGGTCTAATGAATTACTTTCCGATATATTTATTGCATCAATATTATTTTTCTTTGATTTCTTCCCATTTATTATCATATTAAAAATACAGTACTGGTTAATAAGATTAGTGAAGTCAAATCCAGGATTTGTCCATGGAGAAATAAGTAATTTTTCTGATTCATCATTATCAGAATCTTTAGATATCAACCTTATTTCATTGTCCTTAAATTCATTAATTAGAAGTTTATGTAAGATTCTTTTTTTATTATCGTCGTCACATAATTTAATTACTTGACTTAATGTCAAATTACCATCTTCATTAAGCTCTACATCATTATCAATAAATTCTGAGTATTTGATAATTTCATTAGCATTAACGTAATCTGTCCCATTTGAGATGTATCCTGCACTTTTTAAGCCATATTGATTTGAATGTTTGAACCAAATTAAATTAGCTTCATATAGTATTGGCGAAAGGTAAGTTTGGCAATCTTCTTTATTTAATGATTCAAAATATCCTTTTGAATAATCAGCAGGATTGTGAATAAAAAATTCTTCTAGTGCTTCAATCTTATTAAGTGGCGCAGGAATTTCCACCTTACCCTCCAAAAGATGGTTTTCTCTGAATGAAGATGAAATTTCTAGTATTTTATCTAAATCGTTGACATATTCCTTTATAGGTTTTAATACCCCAGAGGTTATTCTTGATTTGCTTTTTCTTGATAGAAGCGCATCAGTATGATCACTTCCAACAATAAGGTTGCATTTTACTAAAGTAAGATGAAATGACCAATCAATTATTTCATTATCACTATTTAAATTGACACAGAGGCTTATTGCTTCATTCTTTTCACCAATTTTAAATTCAGAATCATTCCTTATGGCTTCACCAAGGTAATTTTGCCAATCATTTAATAATGGTAATGATTCAAAGCCTTTGAATAATATTTCAAGAGATTTTTTACTATTTAGATCTACTCTTTCTGCAAGATTATTTGTATGTATCCATAATTTAGTATTTTTATTTTTCCCCTTCTCTATTTGAATCATTGGGAGCATTGGAGAATTATTAGAATTCCAACTTTTGAATAAATAAGAGTTTTTATCTGTAAGGTCTATCCTCTCCCTTTGTTCTATTTTGTTTGATTCAATATGATTTAAATCGTCTGATTTAACGATATTGCTTTTAGATAAAACAAAGTCTGTATCATAGTCTTCATTATTGTTTAGTTTAAGTTCATGTATCACATGACCTAGTCCTTCATCTTGACCTATGGGGAATCTATCAATCTCAACTTTTACTATATTCTTATTGTCTGGATTGAAAGTGTATTTTTCATTCTCTTTTGGAAGTTTAATTTTAGAAAGGATCCTATCGTCTATTGGGATTCCATATACATCATTGTTTATTATTTCTACTTTAGAAAGAAGTATTTGATTTGATCTTTCAAGAATACAATCAACTATTCCTTCAGGTGATCTTCTTCTATATCCCTCTTTTATTATCCTTACTAAAACTTTATCTCCATTCCATGCATAGTTGAGTAGATTTTCTTTAATGTAGATATCTTCTTTGTCTTTTCCTCTTACAGCAAAGCAATAGCCTTTGCTACTACATCTTATCTTGGCGACAAGATGATCATTATCCTTTATGCATGTATATTCATCATTTTCATTTTTATTAATTATTTCAAGTTTTTCTAACGCTGTTAAAGCAATATCTAATTTATCCTTATCAGATTTCTTTGTTATTTTTAGTAATCTGCATAATTTTTTATAATCTAACCCTTCTGACTGATTAAGATTATCAATTATTGCAGATGATGTGAACATGATCTAAATGAAATTATAAATAAATTTAGGTGTATACACTTCATTATTACACCTTATTATCCATGCTTAAAACTAATTATTTTCTTTCTCTTCTTTTTCTTCTTTTTCGATGGTGAAAGAGTTGATAAAAAGCCTTATACCAATGATGAAAAATGTAATGGACGCTATTGACTTAAGAACTACTTCGGGTAAAAAACTTGAAATAGAACCACCTGTTAAAGCTCCTAGTAAACTTGCAAAAACAAGTGCTGAAGAAGATCCTAGAAAAACTGCTAATGGTTTATTTGAAGTACCACTTATCGTTAAAGTAGCTAGTTGAGTTTTGTCACCTAATTCAGCTATGAAAACGGTTAGAAATGTTGATAGTAATAAACTTAAAACCATTTATAAATAATTTTTGAATGTTTCATAAGCTAAAAATATACTTATCAATATCATTAAAGTACCAGTAGATAAAGCAAATTTGCTTGGAGATATTTTTTTTGATACCCATTTACCAATAAGAACTCCTACTATGCTAGAGCTTATTAATGCTAGAGAACTTCCAAGAAAAACAACTATTGGCCTGCCCGATTCGGCAGAAAGCATTAATGTGGCTATCTGAGTTTTATCGCCAAGTTCGGCAATAAAAATTGTTGTAAAAGTCGTAATAAATATTGAAAAAAAACTTTTTTCTAGATTGTTTTCTTTTTTTTCTAATTTACTATTCATTTTTCTGAAACAGCAATCTTAAAAGTTTTCATCTCTTTACTTTGGTATCCATAATTTGATGAAATATGTTGTTTACAGCAATCAATTAAAAATTTATCACCAGATTTCAAATATCCTTTAAATGAAGTTGAAAATTCACTTACACGGCAAAAATGTGGTCTGGTTTCATAAATTAAGCATTTTTTATTTTCTCTGTCCAGGTTTTTACACCATCCGTCTTTAGCCGTCATCGAATTTATCAAAGCTATATCTTCTTTATTAAGTTTGTTAGCCAAATCGCTTCTTTGGTTCAAGTCGAATTTACAACAAGCTCCACAATTTTCTATACATGTCCATGATTTCATAATTTAATTCAATCTTGTTACGTATCAGTACAGTTTCGTCATTTATTTGTAAAAATAGTATCACAAAACATATTCATTAATCATGGCAACACTTATTCCTTTGGCTGTAGTTGCGTTAGCAGGACCAGCAATTATTGCTCTTGTGTTTTACCGTAAATAAAAGAAAATCTTTTTGGTGACTAATCTGGAGGGTGTTTATTGGGATTTAGATGGTACCATTGCAAATACTGAATTAGAGGCCCATTTACCTGCATTTAATAATGCTTTTAATGACCTTGGTATTGATTGGAATTGGGATACTAATACATATATAAAACTTCTGAAGATAAATGGGGGCAAAAATAGAATTGCTTATTACGCTAAATATAATAATGATTATTTCTCAAAAGATTTAATTCTCAAAATTCATGAAACAAAGCAGTTTCATTATTTAGATATTATAAAAAAAAATTGCGTTAGTTTAAAAACTGGTGTTTTTAGATTAATTAATGAATTACATAGAAGAAAAGTAAGACAATTTATTGTTACATCAAGTTCTAGAATTCAAGTCAATCTACTTGTTGAATATCTTTTTAATGGCTTCAACCCTTTTGAGTTCATTATTTCAAGCGAAGACGTTGAATTAAAGAAACCAAATCCATTACCATATTTAAAGGCAATACAATTAAGTGGTATAAGCAAAAACAACTCAATTGTTTTTGAAGACTCCAATCCAGGATTGAAATCTTCCTTGGCAGCTAACTTGCCAACAATTTTTGTTCCTTCAAATATCCCAATTGTTCTTGAGGAAAATATTAAATTAGATTGTATTTTAGACAGTCTTGGTGATCAGAATAAAGTGGCAAATGTAATTAAAGGC
>QCDL01000039.1 GCA_003280915.1 Prochlorococcus sp. AG-355-I04
TAATCTACGATGGTTTGTGATTAATGATATTTATTGAGTAATCTATTGTAAATTACCAACAATAATATTATTCAACCTATACCAAGAATTGCATGGTATGGGTCTTAATGATTTTGCTAAAGCTCATTTAAAAATTCCATTAATTTAGTCTTTGGGTCGAGGTAATATCAAGCGTTTCATTTAAAAAACATAAGTGACTTAATCGCATTTTTTCTTTCGATATATTTTCTGCATTTCTTTTTGTTCTGATAAATAATCTTCTTTTGCTTGTTTATTAATTTGATCATATTTGGCTTTAAATTCTTCTATAAGAGCTTGAGCATTTTGTCTTCTTTCTTTGGGCATAAAATCAAAATCTTCATCACTATAATTTCCACTTTTTAAGATAGTTTCAAACAAATAACATTCACTAGATAAATCAATATCAAATTCTTTTATTAAGAAATATTCATTACATAAGCTTTCTATTTCATAAGGACTATCAAAAAGATCCTCCCATTTTGTCTCTATTGCATAAATTTTGGTAATTTTATCATTAGCAAATTCTTTGCTTTGTTTTGCAAATGATATTTTTTGCTGATAATCATTTTTTGATTTATTTATTGCAAATTTAAGGTCTTCGCATAATCTTGCTTTATCGTTTCCGAAACCAAATATAAGTGGGAAAACAATAAATAAAGCTAAGCGTTTCATTTAATCGTTGACTTTTTGGTCTAATAATTCTTTTAATTCCTTTGGTAAGTTTAAAAAAGAATCTCTTAAATTTTCATTCTTTTCTCCTATATGCAGTATCCACTCTCTAAATTCTTCTGCTATTGCATAACTGTCTTCATATCTTTCTAGATTATCCATAACAGAAATTCTTTTAGTAGCCCAACAAGTCGCTATATCAATTCTTTTTTTTGTTTAGTATTTACTGCCAAAATTCATCTAATGCATCAAACACTCTGTTGAGATAATCGTTTGCTCCTATACATTCCCATTTCCCCTTTTCACCAATCGCACATTTGTAGTGCAGTTCTCTCTTGAGTTGCATTAGTTTATTGGTCATAGCAACCTTGTCTAGTCTTCCGTTCATAGTAATTCCCTAGCTTCTGTCAATATTTGATTCTTTAAAAAAACAAGCGCGTCTAGTTTTTCTTCTTTTTCTTCATAATTTTCAAATTTCATTTCTGCAATTTCAACAATTGCTTTATCAACCTTTTTAAGCTGTTTCTTAATAACTCCCTTTTTAAGTTGTTTTTTAATAATCCTTTTTGGGATTTTGGTTGATTCCATTGGAATTACCTTTTTTCTTTATATTCTCTTTCTTTTCTTCAAAATGCGAGTCCATCACTTTAAATTCTGGTTAAATTCTCAACATAATATCGTTAAGAATATAGTTACCGCTCTTTCAATTTAATTTAATCAATCATTGGGGTTTTCATTCTTTCTGATCAATTGGTCTAAAGTTTTTTGATCTGAGACGACAATAAAATCATCAAAATGGATAGATTGATCGGGGTATTCAATTCCAATTTGTTTTCCCGAGTGTCTATAAACACCTATTCTTACATTAGTACCAGTGTATTTTCCTTTCCAGTCAGATGTTATACCTTTGTAATCAAATATTAATTTCTTATCTTTGAAGACTTTTACAAAACCATCATCATCCTTTGTATTATAGATTCCAATTTTATACGTGCTCCATTCACCTAATTGAGTCACACTAAATGTTTTGTTCGGTGTGAGTTTAAAATTATTTTTTATTTTTTTTTCACCTCTATTTTTTTCATTACGCACAAACCAATTTGAATCATTTTTTTTATATTTTATATTAATGCGATGCTTAATATTATCTTCTTTATTCCTTCTATTGAAACCAGTACCGGCAGTATTACCTGCTATTTTTAATGTTTTTCCAGTGTCATCAAAACTTATTCTTACAAGAGGATGCGTTCTCATATATACATGTCGATTTTTAAATTCAAAAAACGTTACTCTGCCATCTGTATGTTTAAAATCTTTAGGAAGTCTTGTTTTAAAACCAATCCATATTTCTTTATTTAAAGTGCTTCTTTGCTTTGTCTCAAATATTGCTCTTTCTGTTTCTTTTCCTGAACCTTCTTTAAGAGGATCATTATTCCATCCATGCTTCACTGTAACTTCAAGATACTTATTGCCATCAAGATCTTTTTTAATTCTAAATGGTTTTAAACCTGCTCCCTTATCGTAGATTCGAAATATTTGGTTGAATGATTTTTCTATAGCCCCACCAGAAGGAGGATTTGAGGATGAAAGGTTAGGATTAGCAACTTTTAATTTTCCTTCTTCTTGATTTTCAAAGTCCTCAGAAAAATTCCAAGGAGATTTTGTTTTTTTATCTACATAGTCTGGAACAAGTACCTTTTCCCATGAGTATGAATTGCCAGTAGCAAAACACATCAACACTAGAAAAATATATAATAATTTTTTCACAAAAAAAGAGGATTTTATCTCTCCAATTTTATATCGACTTTCAATCACCGTACCTAGTCTATTGGCCATAACAAATACATTTACCCCCTTTCCAGTTTGAACATTTTTTCTTTTTACATTTCTTTTTCTTTTTCTTTTTCTTATCAGCCATCCCAAAAACGTTGACTAGTATTTAAATCTTTTTTTAATTATCTAATTTTTTATGTCATAAATCCTTTCAGCATTCAAGTAAGCAATCTTTTTAGCAACTTCTTCAGGTAATTGATTTAAAATATCACGATAAATCCTCACTATTTTTGAATATTTTTTCCAGCGGTGTTTTTTATGCGCATCAGTGGCAAATAACAATTTATCTTGATACTCGATTAAGATTTCTTTCCATTCATTTTTTAATTGCTTTTCATCATTTAAAAATGCAGATCCTAATTTGGATTGTTTAGTAGGATCACAGATGTTTCTTTTTTTTTTATTTTTTTTCGATATCGTCATATATACATTGTCATGTGTTGAGAGGACTAATTTGGCCTGTTTTGGACTCCCAAAACCCATATGAGGTATTATGAATTTTTGATTTGGGAAATCAAGGAAAAGTTTAGAAAATTTAGGCCAATCTCTTTCCCAAGCATAAAACTCCCAATGTGTCATAACAGGAATATTCTTTGAAGAAACCTTCACTAAAAAGTCAGCAAACCCTTTTCCTGATGGATCTCTATATATTTCTCCTGATTCATGCTGGCGCGAAGTAGTATTACACTTGTCTGCATGAGTAAATAAGATTTCTCCTACAAAAGAATATTTATATTTATCAATATTTTTCAAAGTTCGCTTTGTGAAGGATTTACCAATGTCATTTTTATGCAAAAAATACTTTGGTGCACCAAGCACTATTAATTCTTTGTTGTCTCTATGCAAATTGAGTAATGCTTTTTCATTTTCACCTAAGTATTCTCTACTTCTGGCAAAAAGCGCAATCTTATAAATTCCAGCATCTCTCACTCTAGAAATAGCTTTTTCAAATCCTGGTTTTTCATCTAATTGAGCCATTGCATCAAAAAGCGGACCCTCATAACCATAGACTTCAAAGGGGGATAAAAGTGCAACTAGTAGTGTTAGTAGTAAGCGTTTCATTCTTTTATGCATGCTGTTTCCCAAGTCTCTTTCAAAATAGGATTATATATTCATAATCTAAATCTCTAAAAAATAATTACCCTGAGAATCCCATTTTCTGTTCTGCTGCCATTAATGAACCAACAAGCTTATGCTCAGCAATTTTTTCATCGTCAGTCATAACTGGCTTGATATCAAAATCTATATCAAACTTAACTTTCCAAGGAGCAAAGTGTTCTGTCATTTTTATACCTTCTGAAGCCTGGACAATAATATAAACATTATTTGAGTAAGAGGCATGATACCTCCCCAAAACTTTAAATCCTTCAAACTCATCATTCAAAGTTCCATCTTCAACAACCTTTAAAAAAAGATCGTAAGCTGCACCCATGAGAGCAACATTTTTAAAAGTTGCAGTTACAAAATAAGTATTCATTTAATTAATAAATCTAAAATTATTTCTAGGATATATTATTTAAAATTGAGTTAAGGATCTTGAATTGAA
>QCDL01000040.1 GCA_003280915.1 Prochlorococcus sp. AG-355-I04
CAAATTATTATTCATCGAAGAGATAATAATCATGAATATGAGATAACATCAGAAAATATTTCAGATAGATGTAAGGCTATTTTAAGACTGCTAGAAACTAAGTCAGTTACAAAGTCTGTTAATCAAGTCCTTAAAGACTTAGATGATATGGGCAATAGTTTTAATAATTCAGTAAAGTATGACTCGGAGCAAAAGGAATTTATAAAAAAACAAATTCTTGATATCGCCCATTAAAAAAAGGGTAGAAACAAATCTACGCTTTAGGGTAGTAATTTACGTAATGTGTTTAGTCTCTTCTTCCACCGCCTTGTAGAGCAATCATTAATCTCAATATAAAAACAAAAAGATTTATATAAGTTAGATACATACCTAAAGCTCCTGCAAGGTATTGATCGTCATTATATCTTCTTGGCATTGTATAGAAATCAACAAAAGACATTGCAACAAATAAGACAGTTCCAAATCCTGCAATTATCAATTCGAGTCCTGAACCTCCAAAAACTCCTGGAGCAAAAAATCCTCCAATTAATTGGATAAACATTGCTATAAGTAGACCTATCAATCCAAGACCAACTACTCCACTTAGTGCTTGACCAACACTATCACTCATTCTTTGGCCAGTGTAAGAGGCAATAACAAAAGTTATACCAGTAGCTAAGGCAGCTGTTCCAACCGAACCAATACCAATTGTTCCTATAGCAAGAGCAACTATTCCACTTAAGGTGAATCCAGTTAACAAACTAAATCCTGTCAACAAGGGTAGGGCCTTCGCATTATTTGCATTATTTGCAGCACTTGTGGCTATAAAAAACAAAACCAATTCTGCAATTAATGCAACTATTGAAAGAGGCTGGAAAAGCCCAGGATTTGTTGCTATGAGTGAGACACCTGCTAAAACTCCTAAAGAAGTTAGAACCATACCTCCACCAACGTAAGGTAAAGCTTTTTGAACAACATTAGGTCCAACAATTGAACTAGTTTGAGCTTCACGAATAGCTTGATTGAAATTACTACTTGCTGGCATTTTCTTTTTTGAATATTGCTTTATTCTACTCGATTTTTAAAATTTCAGGGTACGGATCTCCAGAGTTATGAAGTTATTGATAAGCCTCAATAATTTTCTGAACTAAAGGATGACGAACTACATCTTCAACAGTTAAATAACAAAATTTTATGCCTTGAGTTTCAGAGAAAATTCTCGATGCTTCGATGAGGCCGCTTTCCTGATCTTTTTTTAAATCAATTTGTGTAATATCTCCATTTACAACCATTTTTGATCTCTCTCCTAATCTGGTCAAAAACATTCTCATTTGAGAGCAAGTGGTATTTTGTGCTTCATCTAAGATAACTATGGAGTTGTCTAAGGTTCTGCCCCTCATAAATGCTAAAGGAGCAACTTCAATAATTCCTTTATCTATTAACGAATTTGTCCTATCAAATCCAAAAATACTATGCAAAGAATCAAATAGCGGTCTTAAGTATGGATCTACTTTTTGTTGCAAATCTCCTGGCAAGAATCCTAGACTTTCTCCAGCTTCCACGGCTGGTCTTGTTAAAACAATTTTATCTATTTTTTTCTCGTTCAATAGTCTCGCTGCGCATACAGTTGCTAAAAATGTCTTTCCAGTCCCAGCAGGACCAATTGCGAATGTAAGGTCAAAGTTTTCAATTGATTCAACATATTCTTTTTGCTTTATTGTTCTTGGCCTTAAATATTTTCCTTCTTTGGAACGTGCAAGAACTTTTTTCCCTAGTTCAGCATGTGAAGATGATTCTCCCATATTTAAAGAACTTAAAGCCGCTTTAAGATCTACCTCAGGGACTTCTAATCCTTGTTCCCAAATTGGTCTTGTTAATTCTACTAATGCTGAGGCTCTTTCAATTTTAGATATAACGCCGTTCATCTCAAGTTGTAAACCTCTTATGGTTAAAGAAACTCCTGTTAAAGACTCAAACTTTTTTAAGAAAGAATTACCTGGACCAGATAATGCTGTAGCAGCATCAGAGCTTGGCAAATCTATTGTGAAGTGACCAGTTTTGGAAACTTCCTTCATGTAGTTATTTTATAAGAATAAAAATTTATCAAAGCACTAGCTTTCAGCTTCATTTCTTTCGCTTTCAGCTTTACTATCATTTTTTTCTTCGTCTTTGCTTTTAGCCTTAGCTAATTTTTCCTTCTCTAACTTTGCCTTACCAATTGCGATAGAGGGTCTTTCTATTTTTTCTAATAAACCTCCCTTTTCTAATAGAGTTCTCACAACATCAGTTGGCTGAGCACCTTGGTTAAGTCTTGCTCTTAAAGCTTCCGTGTCAAGCCTTGTTTCCTTGGTTCGTGGGTTATAAAAACCTAATTCTTGTAGAGGTCTACCATCCCTTCTGGATGTGCTATTGCATGCAACGATTCTGAAACTTGCCTCTTTTTTCTTTCCAAAGCGCTTAAGGCGCAATTTAATCATCTTAAATTAATATGTTTTTAATAATAATATCACTCAAAGGGGGGAATTTATAACCTATAAATCGGCAAAACCTTTTTTCTTTTTATTATTTTTTTGTTTTTTTATCGGTTTATTACCACTCATTCCTGGCATTCCGCCCATTCCTGGCATTCCGCCCATTCCGGGCATTCCGCCCATTCCTGGCATTCCGCCCATTCCGGGCATTCCTCCGTTCGACATTTGTTTCATAAAGCCTCTCATTCTTTGAAAATCAGCTAATACTTTATCAACATCTTTTGTTTCATAACCACTACCCTTTGCGATTCTTTGTCTTCTTGAAGGCTGAGCAGCAAGAACCTCAGGTTTTTGTTTTTCCTCAAGAGTCATTGAAGAAATCATAGATTCTATTTTCTTAAGTTGATCTTCTCCATCTTTTATCATCCCATCATCGATTTTATTCATTCCAGGAATCAATTTAATCAATCCACCAAGTGATCCCATCCTTTTAATTAATCTCATTTGCTTAACAAAATCATTAAAGTCAAATGTCGCTTCTTGAAGTTTCTTTTGCATCAATTCTGCATCAGCAAGTTCAACTTCTTTTTGAGCTTTTTCAACAAGTGTTAATACATCACCCATACCTAAAATTCTGCTAGCCATTCTCTCTGGATGGAATGGTTGCAGTGCCTCTATTTTTTCACCTAGACCTATAAATTTGATTGGTTTACCACTTATTTTTCTAATTGATAATGCAGCACCCCCTCTTGAGTCTCCATCCAACTTAGTTAATATCGCCCCTGAAATTCCTACTTTTTCATGAAATGACTTTGTTAAGTCCGCAGCTTCTTGCCCAATCATTGAATCGACAACAAGCAAAACTTCATCAGGATTAGAAACTTCTTTTATTCGAACCATTTCACTCATCATGGAATCATCAATTTGCAGTCTTCCTGCAGTATCAATAATTATCGAATTAAAATCATTTTCACTAGCGAAATTCAATGCTTCCTTTGCTATCTCTTCTGGTTTGCTATTTTTTTGTTTAGCTGAAAAAACCTGCAAATCATATTGACTTCCCAATGTTTTAAGCTGCTCTACAGCGGCTGGTCGATAAATATCTGCAGCAACCAAAAGAACTTTTTTATCTTTTTCCTTCAAATACAATCCTAATTTTCCAGTTGCAGTTGTTTTTCCAGCCCCCTGAAGTCCAGCCATTAAAATAACTGTAGGACTATTTTCATTTTCATTTAGTGGGGAATTTTCATTCCCCATGATGTTAATCAATTCTTTATTTACAACTTCTATAAATTTTTGACCTGGGTTTACGCCCCTTACTACTTCTTCTCCAATAGCTTTATCTTTGACATCTGATATAAACTCTTTTACTACAGAC
>QCDL01000041.1 GCA_003280915.1 Prochlorococcus sp. AG-355-I04
AGTCTGGAAACAATCCCTCTAAGATTTTAGTTACCGAAAAATGGCTAAGAAAGAATCACAATCTAAGCAAAAAATTTGATGAGTCATTAATAAATATTGTCTCAGAGGAAGTCTTGGCATCTACGATTTCAACAATTAATCCAGATGGAATAGCAGCTTTAGTAGAGATTTCAGCAATACCTAATTATCAATTTAATAGAAAAGATGATTTTGTTCTTGTTCTCGACAGAATTCAAGATCCTGGGAATATGGGTAATCTATTTAGAACCGCTTTAGCTGCGGGTGTTAATGCAATTTTTTTAGCTGGAGGCGCGCACCCATTAGGCCAAAAGGTATTAAGAGCATCCTCAGGTGCAGTTTTTCATCTGCCATTTTTAAGATTTGATGGCATTGAAGAAGAAATATTAAATTCTTTACTTAAGTCTTTGTCTGAATTATCAAATGTAGGATTTAAGATTTTCTCTACTAGTAGCCATAATGAGAGTTCAAAAAAACCTTCAAAACCTTACTGGGAAGTTGATTGGTCTAGACGTACAGCATTAATTTTGGGTAATGAAGGTCAAGGTATTCATAAAAAAATTCAAGAAGCTTTTAATGAAACAATTACAATTCCGCATAGTGAGATTGTAGAATCATTGAATGTGGCTTGTGTTGCAGTTCCGTTATTACTAGAACGAAAAAGAGTCGCATACACCTCTCAAAAAATAAATAAAAAGTGACTGATTCAAGTTTTGATTTTGATTTAATAGTAATAGGAGCAGGATATGGAGGTTTTGATGCCGCTAAACATGCTGCTGGTAAGGGACTAAAAGTCGCAATAGTAGAATCTTCTGATATGGGAGGCACTTGTGTTAACAAGGGTTGTGTTCCATCTAAAGCTCTTTTGGCTGCGAGTGGAAAAGTTAGAGAAATAGCTAATTATGAACATTTAGCTAAATTTGGTATACATGCTTCACCAGTAAGGTTCGAGAGATCAAAAATTGCAGATCATGCAAATAATTTAGTTTTAAATGTTAGAGAAAATTTAACAAAAACTCTTAAAAGGAGTGGAGTTGAAATTATTTTGGGCATTGGAAGAATTGAAGGAAATCAAAAAGTAGGTGTAAGAGATAAAAACGGAATTGATAAAATTTTCACATGTAAGAATATTGTTATAGCAACAGGCTCTTCTCCTTTTGTGCCCCGTGGAATAAATTTGGATAATAGGACAGTATTTACTAGCGATGATGCGGTTAAACTTGAGTGGCTTCCAAGATGGATAGCAATTATTGGAAGTGGATATATTGGTCTAGAATTTGCTGATGTTTATACCGCGCTTGGTTGTGAAGTTACCATGATCGAGGCTTTGGAGAATATTATGCCAACATTTGATCCAGACATCACTAAAATTGCTAAAAAGAATCTTATTCAAGCAAGAGATATAGACACAAAATCAAATGTCTTTGCGACAAAAATAACACCTGGATGCCCTGTAAAAATAGAACTGACTGATGCAAAATCTAAGGAAGTTGTAGAAACTTTAGAAGTTGACGCTGTACTAGTCGCAACTGGCAGAAGTCCTAATAGTAATAACTTAAATCTTGAGTCAGTTGGTATCGAAACAGTAAAAGGTTTCATTCCTGTAGATGATCAAATGAGAGTTAAGAATGGTGATGAAATAATACCTAACATTTGGGCTGTTGGAGATGTAACGGGCAAACTAATGCTTGCCCATACAGCTGCAGCACAGGGTACTATCGCTGTTGATAATATTTGCGGCGGTAATGTCGAAATTAACTATAAAAGTATCCCCGCAGCAACCTTTACTCACCCAGAGATAAGTTCAGTTGGTCTTTCTGAAGTTGAAGCTAAAGAGATATCTACAAAAGAAAATTTTACTTTGGGAGTTGTCAAAAGTTTCTTTAAGGCTAATTCAAAAGCATTGGCTGAATTAGAGAGTGATGGATTGCTAAAGTTGATTTTCAACAAAGATAATGGGAAAGTATTAGGAGCTCATATTTTTGGGTTACATGCAGCTGATTTAATTCAAGAAATTTCGAACGCTATTTCAAGGAACCAAGATGTAATTGAATTATCTAAAGAAGTTCATACTCATCCTACTCTTAGTGAAGTAGTTGAGGTCGCATATAAACAGGCGGCTTCTCAAATAAAATAATATTTAAAATTAATGGAGATAAGACGCAGGCCACCTAATCCAACAGTAAGGGTAGAAAATTTAGAATATGCTGTACCTCATAGAGAAGCACAAGCAAAAAACATTCTGGAAGAAATTGTATGGCACAAGGATATTGAAATTAAGAATTTTAAAAAAATAGTCTCTTTAGAAGACCTTATAAAAAAGATTGAAAACCTTCCTGCTCCCAAAGATTTTTATAAAAATATCTTGGAGTCAAAAATAAAACCAGGAGTAATTGCTGAAATAAAAAAAGCTAGTCCAAGTAAAGGAGTGATTAGAAAAGATTTTAATCCTGAAGACATAGCAATTTGTTATGAAGGATTAGGTGCATCATGTATATCAGTACTTACCGATAAAAGGTTTTTTCAAGGTAGTTATGAAATACTCGAAACTGTAAGGAAATCAACTAATCTCCCTCTCCTCTGCAAAGATTTTATTATTTCTGCTTATCAGATTTATAAAGCAAGGGTATCTGGTGCTGATGCAATATTATTAATCGCTGCGATTTTAAGTGATGATGATTTAATTTATTTAAAGAAAATAGCTGATAATTTAAAAATGAGTGTTCTTGTTGAAGTCCATAACTCTAATGAATTAGAAAGGATTCTAAAGTTAAAATCTTTTAATTTGATTGGAATAAATAACAGGGACTTAAAGACTTTTAAAACGGATTTAAAAACATCAATAGAATTGATGAATGCATATGCAGATATATTTTTAAAACAAAATATTATTCCCATAAGTGAATCCGGAATTAATTGCTCCGAAGATTTAGAATCGCTTAGATCTATTGGAATCATGGGAGTATTAATTGGTGAAACTTTTATGAGAGAAACTAATATTGAACAATCGTTCAAGAAATTATTTAACTCAATTTAATATTGACTTCAAATCGTGCTATAAAATTGAATAAACAGAGTTGTACTGAATATATATGCAGGCTGTAATTTTAACAGGTATAGTCGCAGGATTTGTGCATGTAGTTAGTGGCGCTGATCATCTAATTGCAATGACACCGGCAGCGATTAATAATCCTCAAAAAGCTCTTAAAAATAGTTTCTCATGGGGCTTGGGACATTCTTCAGGAGTCCTCTTGTTAGCTTTTCTAGCGATTTTTATTAAGGATATTACGCCATTAAACAAATTTTCTAGTATTGCCGAATTCCTAGTTGGAATTTCACTTCTAATTGTTGGAGTATTTGCTATAAAAAATTCTTTCCAATTAAGTATTCACTCGCATTCCCATAAGCATGAAAATGGAATTGCCCATCGTCACTTTCACTTTCATGTTAAGGAACAAAAAAATACTAATAATCACTCACATGCTTTGACTGGTTTAGGCTTGCTACACGGCATAGCTGGAGGTTCACATTTTCTTGCAGTTCTTCCTGCTTTAGCACTACCTCTTACAAGCGCTTGCTTATATTTGATTTCATATTTGATTGGTTCACTCATAAGTATGAATCTTTTTACTTGTTTAATATCTTTTACCACCTTTAAAGCAAATCAAAAATTTATTAAAAGATTAATAGCTGCAGCAGGAGGGCTTTCCTTTTCTTTGGGATTATTTTGGATTCAAAGAAGTGCTTCTGTTTTTTTGAATTAAAAAATTTTTTAATTTAGGAATAATTAATTTAGAGGT
>QCDL01000042.1 GCA_003280915.1 Prochlorococcus sp. AG-355-I04
ACAACGTTCCTGTAATGATTTACCTAATAACTCAAAAACGGTACGAAATTGTCAAAAAGTTCCTAACTGTGTGTCTTGAGTTACAAAGCGCTAATTACCAAACACGTGGAGTATTCCCGACAAGTTTCATTGAAGAGAATGGAAAGCTCATTGGAGACTATGGTCAGAGATCAATAGGGAGGATTACTTCAGCTGATGCAAGTTTATGGTGGCCCATTTTATGTTGGTATTATGTCAATAAAAGTGGGGATCATGCCTTCGGGAAAAGTCAAAGTGTTCAAAGAGGTATTCAACTACTACTAGATCTAGTTCTACACCCAACATTTGAGGGTACTCCAGTACTTTTTGTCCCAGATTGCGCATTTATGATTGATAGACCTATGGATGTATGGGGAGCACCCCTAGAAGTTGAAGTTTTACTTCATGGATGTTTAAAAAGTTGCATCAACTTAATGGAATTAAGTAGAGCAGATCATGTTAGTAGACTTCTAGACCAAAGACTTATTCTTACAAGTCAATGGGTTAAGGATTTAGGAAGTTTTCTTTTAAAACATTATTGGGTTACCAGCCAAACAATGCAAATTTTAAGAAGAAGGCCAACTGAGCAGTATGGAGATGATCAACATTTCAATGAATTTAACGTTCAACCTCAAGTAGTTCCTTCATGGCTACAAGATTGGTTAGAGAATAGAGGTGGTTACTTAATAGGAAATATTAGGACAGGTAGACCAGACTTTCGATTTTACAGTTTAGGAAATTCTTTAGCATGTATGTTCGGAGTGCTGCCTCCTGAAGAGCAAAGAGCTTTATTTAGATTAGTTTTACATAACAGACAGCATTTGATGGCACAAATGCCCATGAGGATTTGTCACCCTCATATGGATGTTGAAGAATGGCAAAACAAAACTGGGTCGGATCCAAAGAATTGGCCTTGGAGCTATCACAATGGTGGACATTGGCCAAGTTTGCTATGGTTTTTTGGTGCAGCTGTTTTATTGCATCAAAAAAAATACGGTTCTGATGATGTGATTCTCATGGAAGAAATGAAATCTTTAATAGAGGAATCATATTGGTGTCAACTTAATCAGTTACCCAAGCAAGAATGGGCAGAGTATTTTGATGGTCCTACAGGTACATGGGTTGGACAACAATCAAGGACTTATCAAACTTGGACAATCGTTGGATTTTTATTAATGAATCATTTCCTGAGAAATGAGTATAACGATTTAGATATGTTTAAAATTTAGGCTTAAAATAATCCTAAAGTAAGTGATTTATCAATTGGCAAACATGCTCCAATTCCAAGATATATGGTTAGAAAAGTTCCGAACAAGAAAACAGACATTGCTATTGGTCTTCTAAAAGGGTTAGAGAATTTATTAACGTTTTCGATAAAAGGTAAAATCATTAATCCAAGTGGAATTAATGTCTGAAGTGCGATACCCAAAAGTTTGTTAGGAACTACCCTAAGTATCTGAAAAACTGGATAGAGGTACCACTCAGGAAGTATTTCCAGAGGTGTTGCAAAGGGATTAGCTTTGTCTCCCAACATTGCAGGGTCAAGAACTGCTAATCCAACTACGCATGCAATAGTTCCTAAAATAACTACTGGGAAAATATATAGTAAATCATTTGGCCAAGCTGGTTCACCATAATAATTATGGCCCATACCTTTAGCTAACTTTGCTCTCAGTTTTGGATCAGATAGATCTGGTTTTTTTAATGTAGACATATGGAGAACTAATATTGGTTTAATTATATGAGTTTATAGAGGACCTGAAATACCCTGTTTACGAATCATTAAAAAGTGCATCAACATGAAAACTGCCAATGACCATGGCAATACAAATGTATGAAGACTGTAAAATCTGGTTAAAGTAGATTGTCCAACACTTTCTCCACCTCTAAGAAGTTCAACCATAAAGTCACCAATTACTGGGATTGCAGCAGGAACACCTGAAACTATTTTAACCGCCCAATAACCTACTTGGTCCCAAGGTAGGGAGTATCCTGTCACTCCAAAAGCGACAGTTATGACTGCCATTACAACACCTGTAACCCAAGTTAATTCTCTTGGCCTTTTAAAACCTCCGGTAAGATAAACCCTAAAAACATGAAGGATTAACATCAAAACCATCATTGATGCACTCCATCTATGCACAGATCTTATTAACCATCCAAAACTTACATCGGTCATTAGATAACTGACGGAACTATAAGCTTGTGTAACTGTTGGCTTATAGTAAAAAGTCATTGCAAAACCTGTTGCAAATTGGATTAGGAAGCATACTAAAGTTATGCCTCCTAAACAATAAAAAATATTTACGTGAGGGGGTACGTACTTGGAAGTAACGTCGTCAGTTATGTCTTGGATTTCAAGTCTTTCTTGAAACCAGTCATAAACAGATGAAGAATTCGCCATCCAAAAAAAAATTAGCTTTGATATAAAGAGCTTACTTAAAATTCTTATACTTGGTGTTAACACTTAACCCAATGAATTCATCTTTTAACAAACTTTTAACATTCAAAACTGTTATCACTGCATCAATGATCATTGTTTTTTCTATCAATCTTTTATTGATTGAAAGAGTGGATGCTCTTAGTGATAGCAGGCAATTAGTACTTGACGCTTGGACCTTGGTAAACGAAGGCTTTTATGATCCAGAAAAGTTTGATGAAATCCAATGGAAAAGAATTAGACAGAAAACATTACAGAAACAAATTGAAACAAGTGAAGAGGCTTTTTCCGCAATTGAAGAGATGCTAAAACCACTAGACGATCCCTACACGAGAGTTTTACGCCCAAAAGATTATGAACTACTGAAATCAAGTAATTTTGGGAGTGAAATAAATGGTGTTGGGCTTCAATTAGGTGAAGATGATAACAATAAAGTTAAAGTAATCTCTACTCTTGGGGGTTCTCCAGCTGAAGAAGCTGGAATAGTAAGCGGGGACTTGATAGAGAAAGTGGACGGAATCTCATCAGAAAAATTAGGGCTTGCAAGTACTGCCTCTAAGTTAAGAGGTGAATCAGGTACAAAAGTTTTAGTTGAAGTATCATCGGAATCAGGAGAAATTAAGGAAGTCGATCTCGAGAGGAGATCAGTAGATCTCAGACCAGTTAGAACAAAAAGATTAAGAGACGATTCTCACACAATAGGATATTTAAGGATAACTCAATTCAGCGAAAGCGTACCCAAAAAAGTTGAAGAGGCACTTCAAGAGTTAAAAGAGAAAGAGGTTGAGGGCTTGATCTTGGATCTTAGAAATAATTCAGGGGGACTAGTAAGCTCAGGAATAGCAGTTGCAGACTCATTATTGAGTGAGAAACCTGTAGTCGAGACAAAAGATAGAAATGGAATCAAAGACGCAATTATTTCTCAAAAAGAGACATCTTTTGATGGACCAATGGTGACTTTAGTAAATAAAGGTACTGCAAGTGCTAGTGAAATACTTGCTGGTTCATTACAAGATAATCAGAGGTCAATTCTTATGGGAGAACAAACTTATGGGAAAGGTTTAATTCAATCCCTAAAAAGTTTGGGAGAAGATAGTGGTATTGCTATAACAGTCGCTAGTTACTTAACACCTAATGGTAATAATATTCAAGGCCAAGGTATGACCCCTGACAAATTACTTGATCTTCCGGATGCAAGTGATTATGGAAGTACTGACGATAAATGGGTGAGGAATGCAGAATTATTTTTGGGGTCGCTTCTAGAAAAAGAAGAAGTTTCAGTTCAAGCAATTGAATTAAACAATGAAGAAGTTTAACCTTGAAATGGTTCAAGATT
>QCDL01000043.1 GCA_003280915.1 Prochlorococcus sp. AG-355-I04
AGAGATATGGAAGGTTTTATGAGTGGTGATATGGGATTAGATGAAACAATTATCTTCTACAGTGAGGAGATGACTCAAGCAAAACTTATTGTCTTAAAATATAAGGGAATTAAATTAGAATATAAATCACTTAAGGAAATCTTCGATGCAAAACTCCCTAAGTTTCAAAACTTTTGGGAGAGAGAATGTAGGGAACATCCAACAAATCAAAATTGTTTAATTTACTGTGACTGAGTAATTAATTTTGAGTTTTTTTTAATACAATCTGTCTAAAAAAAATCTCCCCAAATGTTAGATCGACTGTCTTAAAGATCTATCAAATCTACGACCTAGATAACCAAGGGCACTATGTCGTGGAGGGGGTAGCTAGGGGGGTAGCTAAGGTTACGTATTAACTATATACAAGTACGTACTTTGTGCAAAATGCTGTCTCTAACTCGTGCCACTAACATAAATAAACCCTAGTTATAGTAATGAAATATTGATTAATCTCAAATATACAGCGGAGTGCTTTGGGAGCACTAGGTCGCAGGTTCGAATCCTGTCGCCCCGATTGACTTCTCACGATTCTTAAATACTCTCTGGGCGATCTCTGGGCGATCATTTGCAATACCTTGCATAGCTTTGCATTGTGCATCGCCCACTATAACTAAAAATAAGAATTAAATATTGAGGTCTTTTTCCAACCCTGCTCTAGTAGTTCTTTATATTCTTTTCTAGCAGCCTCAACAGTTTCTACCCTGCTACCTTTCATAACTGGTTTACTACTTCTTTTATATACACATCCATAACTAATCATCATTGCATCAATACTAGAACTAGGCTTCGATACATCCTCAAATGGTTCGAATACTTTTATCCTTGATCTTTCCTTATTTATGAGAGTAAATTTTTCCATTACTACTTATATGTATCAAGTAATGCTATGTAAATCCCCAACGATATGAATATTGACATGCCTACACCGATAACTTCATTTGGTTGATTATTCCAAAGCTCCTGAAAATATCCCATAAAAAAATTCACTCTCTAGTTAAGAATACTAATGAAAATAATTATGGAACGAATAGAAAAGTTTTACGAAGAAATTGGAAAGATAATAAAAGATTTAACTTTCTCTTATGTGGACAAACAAGGTGAGCTTTGGGATGATAGAAAAAAAGATTGGGAGAAAATTTGATTACTAAATTGGATGACGCTTCTTGGCAGAAAGAGTTCTTGGAGATGAAGTCACATTCAACCTCAGATGAAAGACTTCTAATGCAAGGTGCAAAAGGATTCAGAGAGGCTTGGCACTTAGGTTCTCTGCATGAGGAATACAAAATCATGAAACGTCGAGAGCACCAACAACAGCAGTAACTAAATAACGAATACCAAAATACAAAAAGCCAAACTAAGTATAAAACTTAAGGTTTTAGAAGTAAATTTCATAAACGAATATGTGAAGAATTCAAAAAGCACCATATACATATAACATTCTCTCAAGATACACAAAAAACCATCACAAAGTATTAGGATACTTGTACTAAAGGTAAGGTATTCAATATGTCTCTAAAGAATCAAACTAATGATATTTATCCATGGGATTATCAAATAGGAGATGATAATTTCCAATTAGAACCTTGGATTCTAGAGAAAGGGAAAGAATCTGTGTCTATTGAGAAAAATATAGATAACAAAGGTTTTTTTTATTTACAAAAGAATAAGGAGAAACGTCTTTCTCTTAACTCTTTACAAATAAAATCGACTTATAATCAATTGATGAATTTTGGATATAAGTTACGCATAAGCAAGCTCTAATTTTCTATTTGATTTATAATAATAATCATCAGATTCGCAAAGTAATAATAACTAATTATTTCTATTAAATTTATTGTATTTTTTATTGTTGGATCTGTCTCTTTTCTCAGCCTCGTTGACCCTTATCTCTCTTCCCATCCATTCAACATCTTGAAGATCATCTATAGCTTTTTTTTCGGAATTATGATCATTTAAATCCACGAAAGCGAAACCTCTTTTTTTTCCTGTTTCTCTATCAAGAGGTAAATAACATTTTTTAACTACTCCATAATTACTAAAAAGTTGTTCAAGATCTTCGACCTCAGTTTCCCAAGATAAATTTCCAATAAAAATAGTCATTTCTTTAATTTTTTTATGAAGGTATAAATAGTTGCTTTGGACTAGGGAGTTATCTCCAATCAAATGCTTCCATTCTTCTTACTCTAACTCTTTATTCGGCACATAACCTTTATTCGGTACATAACGAGTAGGAAAACTTAGATATCTTACATGCCCATTGCTCTTCTCAGCTTTGCAGCCTCATCTAAACCTTCCATAATTGTAAATGTAGAATTTTCAGTAGCTTCTTTTCTTAGCTTTGAAAGTTCTCTATATTCTTCAGATTCATAAGCTTCGACCGCATCTTTCATGGAAGGGAATTCACAAATAACGGCTAAATCAGCACCTTCTGTCCTCTCTTTTCCTTGAGGCTCTGTATCTTTTGCAAAGACTTGGCCTCCAACCTCTTTCAGCCATGGTCCAACTTTATTTACATATTTATCAAATAAATCTTGATTAATTATTTTTGCAGTCGATATCCAATAACCTTTAGCTCCTTTTTTATTCATTTATTTATCTATAGTATTTCAAATAGACTACATCATTTCGTATTGATCAAATTTATTTTTTAACTTTGCTGCTTTATGGATTAATTCAACTGCTTCTTTTCTTCCTGTTGCTTGTTGCGCTTGGCGCATTAAGTCAGCATATTTTTTGTTTAGTTTTTTCATTTGTTTGTTTGTTTAGTGTCAAAGACACAGGCTTAATAAGTGAATTTCATTTTTTGCATTAGCTCTATTGAATAGATCAACACAACTTGTTTATCAGAAAGTATTTGACTCTTGCAGGTGGGATTCTTTTTCAAAAATTCTTTAGCTGGTCAATATTGCTTAGTCTTATCTCTACCTGAGATTTATTAACAATAACACAAGAACAAAAATAGCTATTTGAAAGATGCTTAACTCTCTAAATACCTGCAAATAAATTCAAAGTTTTCATAGTCCATAGTTACTGTATTAAACCTATCTGTTTCTATTTTTCTATTCCCAAAATTCTGCAATTCAACTTTAATAGTAGGGTGTTTGATTGAGTAAGAAGGAGTAAAACCAATGCGTTTGGCGCGTTTATGCATATCTTTTTTTAGTCGAGAATCACAGCCACAAAACAAAATGGTTGGTCTATTAGTATTCCCAATTGCGGCATCAGCGATTCTTTGTTCTAAATCGGATGCGATATTTTCGAGAACTTTCATTCAATTTTTTTTTACTTTGGGGAGCATAATTAATAACCAATATTATTTCTCGGGTTAGTTATGTAAATTATTAGATTTAGAACGTAATTAGCAGGCAAGTTTAATGGTTTCAAAAGTAGCAAAGCAATTCCTTGAGTTAAGTTAAATC
>QCDL01000044.1 GCA_003280915.1 Prochlorococcus sp. AG-355-I04
AAAAAAGCATTAGAAGATCTAGAAACGGAATCTGAATCTCATAGTAAAGTCTGATTTTTGAAAAACCCTTCCAAAAGTGCCTCAAACTAACAATTTCCTTTTTAAGTCCTTAAACAATCAACAACTTCAAGCAGTAAAACATGTTTATGGACCACTATTAGTTGTAGCAGGTGCAGGTAGCGGAAAAACTAAGGCTCTTACTCACAGAATTGCAAACCTTATTGAGGGCAACTCTATAGATCCTTATAATATTCTCGCAGTCACTTTCACTAACAAAGCTGCGAAAGAAATGAAAGCAAGATTAGAGGTTCTTCTAGCCCAAGAATTAGCTTTTAATCAATTTGGTCAGCCTTGGACAACTCTCAAAGAAATTGATCAAAATCAATTAAGAACAAGCGTTCACCAAGAGATGCTTCAGAACCTTTGGATCGGTACTTTCCATTCTTTATTTTCAAGACTTCTGAGATACGATATTGAAAAATATACTGATCCAGAAGGCCTAAAATGGACAAGGCAATTTTCAATTTACGATGAAACAGATTCTCAAACGTTAGTAAAAGAAATTATCAGTCAGGATATGAATCTTGACCCAAAAAGATATGATCCCAAAAAGATTAAAAGATTAATAAGTAATGCTAAAAATCAATGCTTAACTTCTAATGATCTTTTAGAAAAAGCAGATAATAATTTTGATAAAACAGTTGCAGAAGCCTATAAGAGATATAGAATATCGCTCTCAAAAAATAATTCTTTAGACTTTGATGATCTTCTACTTTTGCCTGTTTTCTTATTGAGGCAAAATGATATAGTCAGAGATTACTGGCACAAAAGATTTAAACATATTTTAGTTGACGAATATCAAGATACAAATAGAACACAATATGAACTTATAAAATTAATTACGGCTGGAAATACTGAACCAAAGAAATTCTACAATTGGGAAGATCGGTCAATTTTTGTAGTTGGGGATGCTGATCAAAGTATTTATAGTTTCAGAGCAGCTGACTTCAGAATTTTAATTGGTTTTCAAGAAGATTTTAAAACTTCAATCAACGACGATACAAAATCATCTTTAATTAAATTAGAAGAAAATTATAGGTCATCTTCTAATATCCTTGATGCTGCCAACTCACTAATTGAAAACAACTCTGAAAGAATTGACAAAGTTTTAAAGGCTACTAAAGAAAAAGGGGAACTTTTAACGTTACTCAGCTGTGATGATGAAATTTCCGAGGCAGAAGCAATTACCAATAAAATAAAATCACTCAATAACAATAATCAAAACCAAATTTGGAGAAATTTTGCAATTTTATATCGAACCAGAGCTCAGTCAAGAGTATTAGAAGAATCTCTTGTAAGGTGGAGAATTCCTTATACAATTTTTGGAGGATTGCGTTTTTATGATAGAAGAGAAATTAAAGATGCAATAGCATATTTGAAAGTTCTGGTTAATTCTTCAGATAACGTTAGTCTTTTACGAATCATAAATGTTCCTAGAAGAGGGATTGGTAAGACTACTATTCAAAAACTTAATGAACTATCTAATAGGTTAAATGTCCCATTATGGGAGGTTCTAAATGATAAGCAAAGTCTTGAAGAAACGATAGGCCGATCATCAAAAGGAATTAATAAATTCACTGAAGTTATGAATGATCTACTCTGTTACCTAGAAAATTCAGGGCCCGCTCAACTTCTACAACTTATATTAGAAAAAAGTGGATATTTAAGTGACTTGCTCTCTAGTGGGACTGAAGAATCTGAAGATAGAAGAAATAACTTACAAGAACTAATTAATGCAGCTACTCAATATGAAGAAGAAACAGAAAGTGGAGATGTAGAGGGATTTCTTTCTACAGCGGCCTTAACAACAGATAATGATACGAAGAAAAATAATCCCAACTCTGTAACTCTCATGACTCTGCATAATAGTAAAGGTTTAGAATTTCAAAATGTTTTTATCACTGGGCTAGAACAAGGTCTCTTCCCTAGCCATAGATCAATAGATACTCCCTCACTTCTTGAAGAGGAAAGAAGATTATGCTATGTAGGGATTACTAGAGCTAAAGAAAGAGTTTTCTTAAGTCATGCCAGAGAAAGAAGATTATGGGGCGGAATGCGTGAAGCAACAATTCCTTCAATATTTCTTTCAGAAATACCTGAAGATTTAATGGATGGCGAATTACCTCAAACTGGGGGTGCTTCAATTAGAAGAGATTGGCATCTTGATCGTTTAACTAGAGTTGATCGAAACAATCCTAATGAACTTGTTAACAAACCAATAAATGCAGTAAGGAAATTATATTCAGGTCCAAGTAAAGGGAAAAGCTGGATAGTTGGAGATATGCTAATTCATTCAAAGTTTGGGAAAGGTGAAATCATACATATTTTTGGGAGTGGGGAAAAAATATCTTTAGCAGTAAAATTTGGCAATAAAGGAAGTAAAATTCTAGATCCCAGATTAGCTCCAATTCGTTATGTAAGTTAAAACTCATGAACGATATCTCTGATTACATCCAAGAGGAATTAATCAAAACTCCATTTAATCTATATAACCTAATTGTTAAATACATAGAATCTAATAACAATACTAAAGTAGCTTTTGTTGGAGGTTATTTAAGAGATTTATTAATTAGTAAATTCCACAAAAAATCGTTTTCTAAACCTATAGATATTGACCTTGTTATTGAAGGATCCTCTATTTCTCTTGCAAAATATATAAAAAAACATACTTTAAATGTAGATTTATGTTTAATAAAGGAATTTAATTTATACAACACCGTAGAAATTAATATTAATGACTATAAAATTGATATTGCTTCCGCAAGAAAAGAAAATTATTCTGCTCCAGGCTTAAATCCCATAGTAAATAAAAGTACCATTGAGGAGGATCTTAAGAGGAGAGATTTTACTATAAATTCAATAGCATTTGAGGTCTCGACAAGGAAAATCTATGATCTTTATGGAGGAATTTCTGATATAAAAAGGAAAAGATTGAACTTACTTCACAGTAATAGTATTTCAGATGATCCAAGTAGATTAATTAGATGTGCAAAGTATGCTTCAAGGTTAGATTTCAAAATTTCAAATAATTCCCTCAAACAATCTCAAGAAACAATTAGACAATGGCCATGGAAAAGTTCAGAAACTCATCAAAAAATGATTTACCCTCCTGCACTAGGCATGCGAATAAGGATGGAACTATCTGATATATGGAAACACGATAATTTGACTAATGTAATTTCGATAATTCATAAATGGGAAATTATCTCAATCTTAAATGAAAATATTAAAGTCGATAAAAGGTTTTTAAGAGGA
>QCDL01000045.1 GCA_003280915.1 Prochlorococcus sp. AG-355-I04
TTTAAGTTTATAGACTCTCTTAAAAAATTAAAAAATTTAGATTTATCTAAAAAGACCGAGCTACTCAAAAATGAGGTTGTTGAAAATATAGATAAAGGAACCAAGCTATAAAAAATATTTTTCCATTTCTGTAAGAAAATATTTATCAAACCTGCAATAGTAAGAATTGTTATGAGAGGAAATTGAATACTATTATATTTTGCAAATATAAGTAGAAATAAGATTGAGCTAGAGAATAATACTCGATCTAACTTAAATCTTTTTTTTAATAGAACTAATGAGAATGAAAAAATTATTCCTGCAATAATAGGAGGATTAAAATAAATTAAATCACTTAGAAATTTTGATCCAGAATAAATTTGCCAAAAAAAACTAAGAACTAATACCGAAATGAATCCTGGGATAATGAAACTTATACCGGATACCAATCCACCAAGATAACCATTGATTTTAAGACCTATATATATTGCCAATTGAGTAGATATTGGTCCTGGAAGTATTTGACATAATCCAATACCTTTTTCAAAAGATTGAGTTGATATGAATTTTTTATTATTTATTAGTTCATCTTCGAATAAGGAAATATGAGCATAGGGTCCTCCAAAACTTAAAATACCAATTTTTAAGAAAGTTTTTGCGAGTTCAATTAAAGATATTTTTGCCATTTAAAATATTCTAATTCCCAAAAATTAGTCTTTATGGAGCTGATAAGCTTTGTTTGAACGAGGGTAATTTAAGACTGGAAATCCAAGATAAGAATATTAAAAGTGATGAAAAATAAAGACAATATTGAAGACCAATACTCGGATTTCTTCCAATCATAAATAATAAGCCAGAGAGTAATGTTCCAACTAGTCTTCCAGCAGCATTTGCCATGTAATAGAAGCCAACATTTAAACTGACTTTTTCATTATCAGAGTAGGCCAAAATCATATAAGAATGTGTAGAGGAATTCATTGCAAAAACAAATCCAAAAATAGTGAGTCCTAAAATTATTGCTATCGATGGAGAACTTTCTCTCCATAATGCGATTCCTATCAAAGATGGTATGACCATTAATACGGCACTCCAAAATTGGATAGCTTTACGATCTGGACTTTCTTTTTGTCCCCACATCTTTCTAATTGCTGGAGCCGAAGCCTGAACAATTCCATAACCTATTACCCAGGCCCCAAGAAATAATCCTATTTCCATGTAGTCCCAACCAAATGCCATATCAAGGAATACTGGAAGAGCTACAACAAACCAAACATCTCTTGCTCCAAAAAGAAAGAATCTTGCTGCTGAAAGAATATTTATGGCATCTGATTTTGAAAAAAGATCATTAAAAGCTGGTTTGGTCTTCATCTTACCAATTTCTCCAGGTAAAATTAATGTCAATAAAAAGGCTAAGCAAAGTCCATAACCCATAATTCCTACAGCATTATTAAATCCAAATAACTTATATAAAAGTCCACCCAAGAAGAACCCAACTCCCTTAAGAGCATTTTTAGATCCAGTTAAAATAGCAACCCATTTAAAAAGTTGTTTTTGGCCAGTATCATTGCCATTATTTGTTTCTGGAACAACTGTCTTAACAGCACTTTTAGCACTCATTTTGTTTAAATCTTTTGCTATCCCACTGACTGCTTGAGCAACCATAACGTATACGACACTAAATATTACTGGCCAATCCTCCTTGACTGGAATAAGCATAAAAAGAGCGATGATTTGCAGGATCGTCCCAATCCATAAAGTAAGCCTTAAACCATATCTTGCTCCTATCCAACCACCATATAAATTAGTAATTATTCCAAAAAACTCATAAAAAAGGAAAAGTAAAGCAATTTGTAGAGTTGTGTAACCTAGCTCATGAAAGTGACCAACAACTAATAATCTTAATGCGCCGTCAGTAAGCGTGAATGCCCAATAGTTTGCTGTTACAACACTATATTGTTGAATATTAGATAACTTCATAAAGACATAAATTAAATCTCTTTTTTGATTACATATTCAGTAAGATCTGCAAGTCTGCAGCTGTAACCCCACTCGTTGTCATACCAAGCGTATATCTTTAATAAATTTGAATTAACAACCATAGTTGATAAACTATCAACTATTGAACTTCTAGAGTCATTTACATAATCTGCAGAAACTAAAGGTCTTTCTTCGTAGCCAAGAATTCCTTTTAAATAAGTTTCTGAAGCTAACTTAAGCGCCAAATTTACTTGTTCAGTTGACACTTCTTTATTTAATTCAAAAACTGCATCAGTTAAAGAACCATTAAGTAGAGGAACTCTTACTGCATGCCCATTTAATTTTCCTTTTAATTCTGGGAAGATCTCAGAGATAGCTTTAGCAGATCCAGTAGTAGTAGGTATTAAACTTTGCATACATCCTCTTGCTCTCCTCAAATCACTTTTATAAAAATCTACAGGAACTTGAGTGTTGGTAACATCGTGAATAGTTGTAATAGCGCCGTGCTTAATTGAAAAATTTTCATTGATTACCTTTACTATCGGAGCTAAACAATTTGTAGTGCATGATGCTGCAGTTACTAATTTATGTTTAGAAGGGTCATAAAGACTTTGATTTATACCGTAAACAATATTAAGTGATTCCTCTCCAGCTACAATCCCCTTTACTGGACAAGCTACTATTACTCTTTTCATCCCAAGAGAATCAAAATATGGATTAAGTTTGTCTGGCTTTTTATTCTTTCCTGTACATTCCAAAATAATATCTACAGAAGATTTTTCCCAAGGAACATCAAGATAATTTTTAAAAGATGTGTAGGCTAATTTCTTTTCCCCAATTATTATTTCTTCTTCTTTGACCTCTATATCTTTCCCCCATCTACCATGGACCGAATCGAATTCGAGTAAATGCGCAGCGGCATTCGAATCTCCTGCTATCTCATTAATGTGAGTTATTTCTATATCAGCTCTATCCATAATGATTATTATTGAAGGTTTTCACATCTTTAATCACAAACAAAATTGCAAAACTAAAGCTGAGTGGATGGAACAATCAGGAATGACTTATGACAGGGAATCAGAAGTTAATTAATAAAATCTAAAATATAATTTATTCACAGCAACGTTTTTTATTTGAAGAATAATCTGTCAAAGAAGTTATCCATTCCTTGATCAAAAAGATGTGAAAACCTTCAATAATAATCATTATGGATAGAAGCAAAACAGGAATAAAATATAC
>QCDL01000046.1 GCA_003280915.1 Prochlorococcus sp. AG-355-I04
TCTCTTTAAACCATCCTCTAGAAACTTTTGTAATTTAATAGTTTCTTGAATATCTTTAAATTCTTGACTAAGTGTTTGTTTAAGATCTTTTTTTACGAGTAGTGGGCCTTTAATTTTTTTTGTACAAAGTTTTTCAAAAATATCAGGATGATCTTTCTTAAAAATTACCGATTCTAATTTTTCTGAAGGTTTGATCTTTTCATATGAGCAAATGCCATCGATATCCGAACAAAATTCCTTATTAAAAGACCTAAGTTTTAAGACTGCTAAATCTTTTTTTCCTTTAATCTTTAAAAAATCTGCTTTTATCTTAAGAAATTCATTGTGAATATCCTCTGCATCTGAGGATGGTTTTATTTCTTCTCCGTTATCTTGAATTTCCGAATAGTTATTAATTTTCAAATCATTTTCTAATTCACACTCGAGATCTCTATTTATTTCTTTAGTTAATTCAACATAGGGATGTATTCCATCCTCGCCATAATTGAACCACTCACCATGGATTCTATTTTTAGCCAATCTTTGATGAACAAGTGATTCTAAGGTTGAAACTTGAGCATGGGTTTTGACTTCTGCTTCAATAATTATCTCTCTAGGGTTTCCAGTCTGATGTTCTTTTCTTCTATCAAAGGATGATCTACCATCATAATTACCTTTAACAAGACCAATCTTCACATAAGGTCCACATGGATAACCAAATAGATCTCTTTCAGTCATGAAATAAACATAGCCTATATTTTTTTCTTGGTTCTCAAGGTTCATTTACTTAATTTTTATTACTCAAATTTTATTTAATTTTTTCTTAAAAACCATTTAGATTTAAGAGCACTAGGTCAAAAAATAGTGCCCCGTGGGAAAAACGTGGGAAAAAGTCAACCTCTAGTGAACATTTACGAACAATACAAAACACTAGGATATTGCTACTACTGTTGTTATGACTAAAAAGTCTAAATATAGCTTAATTTGACCAGTTGCTTTGGGAGCACTAGGTCGCAGGTTCGAATCCTGTCGCCCCGACTCTTAAAAACCAAGTCATACTAGCGAGTCTCCCAACTCGCTTTTTTATTGGATGTTGTCTCATATTGCGAAAGGGTAGCTCTAGGGGTAGCTTAGCTTACGTACTTTCTACGTACTTGTGCCTTAGAAGTAGCTATTTTTGATTATGAAAAATTCAAGGGGTAATCAATATTTTTTGGTTCTAAATGTTTCGTATAGCAAGCTGTTGTGCAGTCGACTCCTTCACTATTGATACTGCAAGAAGTTGTACATTCAAAAAAACTTTCAAGAGCATCTAAATCTTTAATATTTGTATAAATGTCTTTTTTCATTGTTAATCCTCAAATCTGAGGTTTATCTAGCAATTTCTTATATAGTGTCAAATTTTAGGTAAAGTACCTAGCCCTAATTATTTATTTAAAATAGCTATTAAATATAGAATTTTTCTTCCAACCCCTCTTCAATAACTCTGCATATTCTTTCCTAGCAGCTTCAACAGTTTCTACTCTCGAACCTTTCATAACTTGTTTACTACTAAGTTTTCACGGTGTGGTTATTGGAGAGTTAGGAGTACAGCCCTAGCTCTCTTTTTTTTAAGAATCTATCGGTTTTTACGATTCGGTTTTGATGTGTAAACCGAAGTTCGGTGTATTTGCCCTATATAATCATTCGGTTTGTAACATTACAAATATTGCTTATTCATACAAAGATAGTTATGTACTAATTCAGAGGTAAACAATGTATTCAATGTTTGATCTATTCTTTGATACTCCTGCATATAGACCCATATATGTAATCTCTGATAGTGAGATGGAGGAGTTACAAAGAACGCAAAATCAAGATGAACTTGAAGAAATTCGTCATCAAAAGAAAAGACTTGAAGAATCATACAAAGCTCAAGTCAAACATCTTGATGAAAGAGAAAAAGAGTTAAAAACTGAACTAAAATCTATTGAACCCGCTAAGAAAAAAGTTTAGATTTTGATTCTTTTATCGAGAAGAGGGTTTATCCCTCTTTTTTTTATGAAAGTAAAAACTATTTACCACCACATACCGAGATTTAATTTTTTGGGTTCATTATTGCATGCAAGCTCACACTCGCTTAACTCTTTGACTGAGAGAGCCTCAAGTATTCTTGCCATATCAATAGAAGATAGTTCTCCATTAACGTTCCACTTAAGTGTAGTTTTACGTTGAGGTGTGTTTTTTGGTTTCTTCATCATGACTTTTTAAGGTCGGGAATAATTAAATAGCATGATTATTTGAAATTCTCAATTATTTATTAAATAAAAGAGTATAAATTACCAAAAAAATGTGAAGTTTTTATAAGTAAACCAATTAAATTTATTTTTAAAAATATAGAAACTATAGGTGTTAATTATCCGTCTAACCTATCTGCGTAATCTCTTAAAACTTCAGCCATCTTTTGAGGTGGAATTTCTTCTTGATATTCTCTACATAAATCAAAAAATTTATCTAAGAAATCTTTCATTTAAGAGGACATTAAAAAAGGAGCTATTTGCTCCCTAGTTTAGATCGACTGTCAATGTAATAAACAATTAATTTTTTTATTTAATTTTTTTAGCCCAATGAACAGCATCCAAATAATGCAGGATTTTCATCACACTTAAGTTTCCAATAAATCACTTTTATTTTCGCAATTGGCTCTCTTTCATAAATGCTATTGAAAAAGTAAGGAATAATTGTATAAGGAATTCTTTTATTCATAAAGTCCTCCGAATT
The DNA here is from genome assembly GCA_003280915.1 of Prochlorococcus sp. AG-355-I04. Classification (GTDB taxonomy): domain Bacteria; phylum Cyanobacteriota; class Cyanobacteriia; order PCC-6307; family Cyanobiaceae; genus Prochlorococcus_A. The sequence continues at coordinate 2,740 of QCDL01000046.1, forward strand.
AATTTTGAATTTTGAATAACTAGAAATCTTTTTTTTCTGTTAGAGAACAACTTATTAAATCTTTATTTTTGAGCCTCTCTAAAATCAAAAGCATATCTCCTGATTCTAAGTCACCATTTTTATTCCACTTAAGATATGTTTTAGTATGAGATCTATTATTTGTCATCTAATTTCCCTCAACTCATAAGTCTGTTCTAATAGTTTTTCTGGTAAAAACATGAAATAAAATTGTAGTAATTTAGGTACAAAATTTTCATTAATTACGACTTTATTTTTTTTTATTTTCGTAATAGAATTAGCTCATATTGGACGTAGATTAAATACAAATAAAATTTAAACAATCTGTTTATTTTCTCTTTTTACTTTATTGAATTTTACCTGACACATAAA
>QCDL01000047.1 GCA_003280915.1 Prochlorococcus sp. AG-355-I04
ATAATTTTAAGCTCAGAAGTAATAATTTGTTCCATAAATTTCTTTAATCATAAGATTTATATTTAATGTCAAAAGAAAATATGACAGATGTTCTTGTTTTGGGTGCAGGGCCTGCAGGTATGGCTATTGCCTCAGCTTTAGGGAAGGAAAAATTAGATGTTGAAGTGCTTTCTCCAAATGGACCAGATGAACCTTGGCCAAATACATATGGCATTTGGGGAAAAGAAGTTGATCAACTCGGGCTTCAGGATTTACTTGAATATAGATGGAAGAATACTGTAAGTTTTTTTGGGCATGGCGCTTTAGAAGAGCAGGACGACGAGAATAAAGCCACGGAACATTCACTAGATTATGGACTATTTGACAAGAAGAAACTCCACAATTTTTGGTTTAACGAATGCAATAAGTCTTTTATTAAATGGCATCAAGGCTTTGCAAACAAAATACATTTTGAAAAATACAAAAGTACAGTAACTACAAAAGATGGCAAAACTTACTCTGCAAGATTAGTAGTAGATGCAACAGGGTATGATCCTGTTTTTCTTAAATTAAAATCCTGTGGTCCCTTAGCAGTCCAAACTTGTTATGGGATAGTAGGTAATTTTAGTAAACCCCCACTTAAGAAAGGGCAGTTTGTATTAATGGACTATAGAAATGATCATCTTAACGATGAGCAAAAAAAAGAACCGCCAACTTTTCTTTATGCAATGGATATGGGGGATGGGAAATATTTTCTTGAAGAGACATCTCTTGGTTTAGTAAATCCTCTAACAATGGAAAATTTAAAAGAGAGACTAGAGAAGAGGCTTTCTTATCGAAATATATCAATAACAAGCATGCAGCACGAAGAGCTTGGCTTATTTCTTCCTATGAATATGCCAATACCAGATTTCAAACAACAAATACTTGGTTATGGTGGTGCTGCTTCAATGGTACATCCTGCATCTGGATATTTAATTGGTAATGTTTTAAGAAGAGCTCCACTTGTCGCAAAGGCAGTCTCAGAAGCAATTAAAAACAAAAATCTAAGTACATATCATATTGCTAGAAAAGGTTGGGAAACTTTATGGTCAAAAGAATTAATTAGGAAGAAATCACTTTACCAATTTGGATTAGAAAAACTCATGAGGTTTGATGAAAAACTATTGAGAGAATTTTTTGGCAGTTTTTTCCAACTACCTAAAAATCAATGGTATGGGTTTCTAACTGATACTCTTTCTTTAAAAGAGATTGTATATGCTATGTGCGTAATGTTTATAAAGGCTCCATGGAGTGTAAAGAAAGGTCTAATGATCATGCACGGAAGAGAATTTAAAATGTTACTTAGGATAATATTTCCAAACATATAGTTAAAAAATGAGAACCATATTAATAAGTGGAGCCAGTAGAGGTATTGGACTAAATATTGCACATAAAGAATTAAAAGAAGGCAATAGAATTAGTGTTGGCATTAGAGATTTAGAATCATTAAAAGGAAGCGCTATTGATCCAAAAAAATGGCCAGAAGGGAAAATTATAATTAACCACTATGATGCTTTAAAAAAAATTACAGCTGAAAATTGGATAAAGAATACCGTAGATGAATTTGGGGGATTTGATTCCGTAATAAATTGTTCTGGGGTATTATCGAAAGTTCCTTTCTTATACAAAGATGGTGATGAAGAAGAAATTTTAAATACAATAAATATCAATTTTTTGGCAATTTGGCATTTATGTAGGCTTTCTTGGGATCATTTATGTACCTCTGGAAGAGGAAGAATTATTGTTTTAGTTTCAATGAGCGGCAAAAGATCCAAAGGTGATTTAGCTGCTTATTCTTCTTCAAAGTTTGCTTTGATGGGATTATGCCAAACTATGAAAAATAAAGGTTGGGATAAAAATATAAGGATTTCTGCAATTTGCCCAAGCTGGGTTAATACAAAAATGGCCCAAAATATCTCTTCTTTAGACAAATCAAGCATGACACAACCTGAAGATATTGCTGAAATATGCTCAACTATTCTTAAGTTACCTACCCAATCAGTTCCATTTGAAATCGCCTTAAATTGTAACTATGAAATTTAACCTAAATTAAAAATTAAGTAAGCCATTGAAAGCATTGCAATTGCAATAAATAAACCTTTTATTCGATTAGTTAACAATGAAAAAAGAGATAAATCTTCAGAAAAGTATCCGCCAAAACTACCTGTAATAAATAATATAACCATTGGTAGGGATGCCATTCCGAAAGAATAAGATATAGATCTTACAAATCCAAAATTTAAATAATTAAAAATAAAAGAACCTAATGAGAACAATAAAAAAGATGCAAATAGAGTTATAGAAACTTCAGCATCTAAAGTGTGAGGTAAGCTACCCTTTAATTCAAATTGCTTTTTACATTCTCTAATTTGTCTTTTAGAAAGCTTTAAATAACCAGTTTCAGGAATTCTTTGCCACTTATATTTTCTTAGTAATCTTGCTTCAAGAGTTTCTGGCTCCTTAGTCATAATTGATGTTAATAATTCATCTGGCTTTAATTTTTTAATTTTCTTTTCAAGATTATCGGTTTTCCCAATCCGATAAAGATCTCCTACTCTAATAAGGTAAACATATCCCGACATTTGCGTTGTAAAATTAATACTGTTCCTACTTAGATAATACTAAAAGAATCAGGGAAATTAAAAGTTTTTACAATATGAAAAACGATATTTTATATTCATTTCGAAGATGTCCATATGCAATTCGTGCAAGATGGGCCCTGTTAATTTGCGAAATAAAAGTAGAGATAAGAGAAATTGATTTAAAAAATAAACCTCTAGATTTTTTAAGTAATTCAAAGACGAAAACTGTTCCAATTCTTATAAAAAAAAATAGTGAAGTTATTGAAGAAAGTCTTGAAATCATCCTGTGGGCTCTCTCAGAGTCGAAAAAGGAAAACATCAAATTAATTTATTTACCTGAGAACAAAAAGGAAGATATTTTTGAAATAATTAATGAAAACGATAACGAATTCAAATATCATTTAGATCGATTTAAATATGCCACAAGATATAAAGATAGTGATGAAGAATTTCATTTCACAAATGCTATTAAATTTATAAAGAGATGGAACGAACTACTTGCAGAAAACAAA
>QCDL01000048.1 GCA_003280915.1 Prochlorococcus sp. AG-355-I04
AATTATTCTTGTGTCAGCATTAAATCTTAGTGATCAAAGATTATATGAAGCAGCAGAATCTCTGAAAGCATCTCCACTTAGAAAATTCTTAACTATTACTTTACCCAATATCAAATATGGACTGATGAATTCAATTTTTATATGTTTTATTTTATCTTTTACGGATTTTGGAGTTCCTAAAGTTGTTGGGGGGAACTTTAATGTACTTGCTACAGATATTTATAAACAAGTTGTTGGTCAACAAAACTTTGCCATGGGAGCAACTATTAGCATCTATCTTTTAGTACCCTCAATTTTGGCTTTTCTAATTGATAAAAATTTCCAAAAGAATGAAGCATCTCTAATTTCGGGAAAATCTATACCGTTTAAACCAAGGAAGAATCTGATAGTTGATTCAATAATGTTTATTTTTTGCAGTTTAATTTTGATTTTAGTAATTGGGGTCTTTTCATCTATAGTATTAGCCTCGCTAATAAAAATATGGCCATACGATATTTCTCTATCATTACAAAACTTTAGATTTTCTAATGTAGCTGGAAATGGTTATGAACCTTATTTTAATACTGTTTTCATGTCAATTTATACTGCAATATTTGGGACTATATTTGTATTTTTTACAGCTTATTTAGTAGAAAAATTTAAACCATTAAAAAAAATAAGAATGCTAATATACTTTTTTTCAACATTACCAATTGCAATTCCTGGCTTAGTACTTGGCTTATCCTATATTCTTTTTTTTAATAAACCTTCTTTCTCTGTACCCTTTTTAGATTTTAAAATATTTAATCCTTTCTCATTACTTTATGGAACAATGGGAATCCTTGTATTAGCTAATATCATACATTTTTTCACAGTGTGTTTTATATCAGCAACAACAACTTTAAAACAAATTGATAAGGAATTTGAAGAGGTATCAGAGTCTTTAAAAGTTCCTTTTTATAAAACCTTTTTAAGAATAACGATACCATTATCACTCCCAACAATCTTAGAGATAGGAAGTTATTATTTTGTTAATTCAATGATAACTGTATCAGCTATTATTTTTCTCTACCCAGCAAAAATACCAGTTTCATCTGTTTCAATTGTAAACATGGATGATGCAGGAGATACAGCATCAGCGGCTGCAATGTCTACTCTTATCGTTTTAACAAGTCTATTCGTAAGGTTAATTTATGAATTTACTTCTAGGAATGTTTCGAAAAAATCTTCTGTTTGGATTAATCCATTAGAAACTTAAACACTACTTAAACTTAAATGAATAAAATCAATATTATGAAGAAAAAAAATATGAAAATAAAACTTGTTATTTTTGATATGGCTGGCACTACTGTGAAGGATAAAAATGAAGTTACTGGATGTTTTTTAGAGGCCGCCTCAAGAACAGGTTTAAATACTAATAAAAATGAAGTTGATCGATTACATGGCATTCCAAAAAAGAAGGTCTTTCAATTATTATGGGAAGAGAGAATTGGTAAAGGTAGTAATAAATTTGAAACTTATGTGAATAAATCTTTTGAAACTTTTAAGGATATCTTAGAAAGTCACTATTTATCTACTGATATTGAACCAACAGAAGGCTGTCTTGAGTTATTTAGATCCTTAAAAACAAAAAATATTTTTATTGGATTAAACACAGGTTTTTATAGAAAAGTAACAAACATAATACTTAAAAATCTTGGATGGGATTTAGGACTTAATGATAATTATGTGGGAGGCCCATCTTCAATTATTGATGTATCAGTAACCCCTTCAGAAATTTATAATAACGAAGGCCGTCCTTCTCCATATATGATTCAAAAGGCAATGTATGTTTTAGGAATTGATGATCCTAAATCAGTAGTTGTTATAGGTGATACCCCATCTGATTTGAAATCAGGAGTAAGTGCAGGCTGTTTAAAATCTTTTGCAGTCACAAATGGAACTCATTCAAAAGAACAGCTTGAGGCTTATAAAAATGATGGACTTTTTTCTTCCTTAAATGAATTTTCATCTTACTTAAATCAATTTATTGATGTCTAAAAATTGTAAAACTGATATAGCTATTATTGGAGCAGGTATTGTAGGTCTTGCTCATGCATTATCAGCTGTAAAAAGAGGTTTTAGTGTAAAAGTTTTTGAGAGAGAAGAAAAAGCTATTGGAGCTTCAATAAGAAACTTTGGAATGATATGGCCAATTGGTCAACCTTTTGGAAAGCTATATAGTAGAGCTCTTAATTCTAGAAAAATATGGATTGAGACAGCCCAAAGCAGCGACTTTTTTTTAGATCAAGTTGGTTCAATTATTTTGGCATATAAAGAAGATGAATATCAGGTTATGAAAGAATATTGTGATTTGTCTAAGTTTAAAAATTCAAGTGCAGAATTACTTTCAATAAAGCAAATCTTTAATCTTAGCCCTTATGTTTTAAGTAAAGGATTAATTGGAGGATTGTGGAGTCCTACTGAAATGATTGTTGATCCTAGAGAGGCAATTAAAAAGATTACAATTTTATTAAAGAATAAATATGGAGTTGAATTTAATTTTGGTACAACAGTTTCAAGTGTTGAGCCAAATTTAGTAGTTACAAGTGATGGTAATAAGATTAATACAAAAAAAAGTATAATTTGTTCAGGAGCCGATTTTGAATCATTATTTCCTCAAGAATATAAGAAATTTCATACAACCAAAAGCAAGCTTCAAATGTTAAGAACAATTACTCAACCTAAAAACTTTAAGTTAGGACCTGCACTTTGTTCAGGTTTTACATTAACGCATTATGATTCTTTTGCTGAATGTTCATCAATTAATTCTTTAAAAGATAGATATAAAAAAGAGTTCCCTTTTGCAATTGAAAACGGAATACATATTATGATTTCTCAAAATGGATTAGGTGAAATTATTTTGGGAGATTCTCATGAGTATGGATTAACTTTTGATCCTTTTAATAATGAAGAAATAAATAAATTTATTGTCGATCAAGTTAAGAGTTTTATAAGTCTTCCTTCAATTGAGATAGCCTCAAGATGGAACGGAATATATCCTAAGTTAATAGGAGGAACTGAGTTAATAAAAGAAGTTGATGATTCAATCCTAATAGTCAATTGTTTGG
>QCDL01000049.1 GCA_003280915.1 Prochlorococcus sp. AG-355-I04
AAAACAATCTTTTTTAAAACAAAAAATTGACTTGGAAAGTCCCAACAGAAATATTATTCCTATTTCCACATCCATTGAAGGAGATGGGAAATTGTCAGTTGGTGGATGTTCTATTGAAGAACTAGTTAAAAAATATGATTCTCCTCTTTATATCTTAGATGAAATCACTTTAAGAAATTCTTGTAAAGCGTACAAAAAAGCATTAGAAAAATATTACCCAGGAAAATCCTTGCCCATATATGCTTCTAAGGCAAATAGTTCCATTTTCATGAGTAGTCTTGTTTCCTCTGAAGGTTTAGGACTTGATGCTGTTTCAGAAGGAGAACTATTAACTGCTATTAAAGGTGGAGTTCCAAATGAAAAAATTGTTTTTCATGGTAACAACAAATCAGACAAAGAATTAGAGTTCGCAGTTAGAAATAACATTAAGGTTATTGTAGATAATGATTACGACTTAGAAAGATTAGATGAGATCTCGAATTCATTTAATAATGATTTAGAAATAATGATCCGCTTTACTCCCGGGATAGAATGTCATACACATGAATATATTAGAACTGGATCATTTGATAGCAAATTTGGTTTCGGAATAGAATATTTAAATATATTATTTAACAGAATCAGCAATACAAAACACCTAAAATTAAAAGGTTTACATGCTCATATTGGTTCACAGATTTTTGAACTAGACCCTCATAAGGATCTTGGAGAAATAATGGTAAAAGTTATCTTAGACGCCAAAAAATTTGGTCATAATATTGTGGAATTAAATGTCGGCGGAGGTTTAGGTATCAGGTATACAGAGAGTGATGATCCCCCTTCAATTGATGAGTGGGTAAAAACAATTTCTTCTTCCGTTGTTAATGCTTGTAAAAAATACAACTTAGATTTTCCCACATTAATGTGCGAACCTGGTAGATCTATTGTATCTACAGCAGGTATAACCATCTATAAAATTGGAGCTTTTAAAGAAATTCCCGGTATCAGAACATATTTATCTGTTGATGGTGGTATGAGTGATAATCCAAGACCAATTACGTATCAATCAAATTATTCTGCATGTTTAGTAAGTAATCCACTAAATATTAATTCCAAAAATAAATACACTATTGCTGGTAAGCACTGCGAGTCGGGAGATGTTTTGTTTAAAGAAATTGAACTAGCAGAATGCAAAACGGGAGATCTTATATGTGTTTTTGGTACTGGTGCATATAATAACTCAATGAGTTCTAACTACAACAGAATTCCAAGACCTGCTGCTCTCTTAGTTAAAGATGGAGAGGCAGAAATTATTCAAAAAAGAGAAACCCCATTGGATCTTTTAAAATATGACGTATTACCTGATCGCTTTATCAAACAAAATTAGGTACATTTAGATTAATTTTGTTTTTAGTGTGAATTTCTGGGGGATTATAAATTTAAAGCTTTTATTAGATGTCTTATTTGCTGTTGGTTTCGGACTATTATTATTCTCTAGAGTAAAAGAACAACGGACATTATGGCTTCTAAGAGGATATTTGTTTTTAGTATCATCCGCATGGTTTATTCAAAGATATGCATACTTACCACTAACATCAAAATTAATTGATGCTGTAGTTCTTGCTTGCTCCCTATCATTAGCGATCCTCTGGCAAGGAGAGTTAAGAAGATTAATGGAATTACTAGGCACTGGGAGGCTAGCTGTATTACTTGGGAATCCACCAAAGGAATTTAGAGCCACTTCAACTACTATTACTCAGTTAGTTGATACTGCCGGTAAACTTTCTCAAAATAGAAGAGGTGCATTAATCGTTGTAGATTTGGGAAGTGATTTAAGACCAGAAGATTTTTTATATTCAGGCACTAATATTGAGGCACAATTATCAACTGACCTTTTAATAAATCTTTTTGCTACAGATACGCCTTTACATGATGGAGCAGTTCTTGTGAAAGGAAATAAAATAATTTCTGCGGGAGTAATACTCCCTTTATCCAGGCAAGGAATAAGTAGATATGGCACAAGACATTTAGCAGCATTAGGAATCACAGAAAGATTTGACAGATGTATTTGTATTGTTGTTTCTGAAGAAACAGGTACGTTATCATTAGCAAACCAAGGCAAACTCGAAAGGCCAATTACCAGCAGCAGGTTACAAGAACTTCTTGCAAAATTGATTGGAAATCAAAACTCTATGGGACCAAATAAAGCATCTTTAAGCAAAAATGTTTCATCCCAAAAGACAGACTCGAGTGATAATATCATTGATATTAATAAAAAAGAATCAGAAAAATCAGAAATTTTTATTAACAAAAAGGATTAACTCATGAGTTTAGAAAAAGTAATAGACGATAAAATTACTGACTTATTAATGAAAATAGATAAGCAAAAATTGCCTAAACACATAGCAATAATTATGGACGGCAATGGGAGATGGGCGACTAGAAAAGGTTTACCACGATCATTTGGACACAAACAGGGCGTCGGTGTATTAAAAAAAATTCTCAAAGCTGCAAAAAATTTAGGTTGTAAAGTAATTACTGTTTATGCTTTTTCAACTGAGAATTGGACAAGACCAACAAAAGAAGTTGATTTTCTTATAAATCTTTTTAGCGAAGTTTTAAAAAACGAAATTAAAGAGATACACGAAGAATCAACAAAAATAAAATTTATTGGAGATTTAACTCCTTTCCCAAAAAATTTAAAAGAAATAATATCTAGCTCAGAATCACTCACAAAAAAC
>QCDL01000050.1 GCA_003280915.1 Prochlorococcus sp. AG-355-I04
AAATAGGGGTATTGGATTAGAACTATGTAGGCAAATTCATAAGAGGGGAGATAATGTAATTGCAACGTGTAGAAAAGCTTCAAAAGAACTTAGAGATTTAGGAGTAAGAATTGAGGAGAATGTAGAAATTTCTTCTGATGAGTCGATAACAAATTTGTGTAAAAAACTATCTGGAGTTAATTTAGATTGCTTAATTCATAATGCAGGAATTTATGAATATAATTCTTTCGAAAACTTAGGTAAAAAAAGTATTTTGCGGCAATTTGAAGTCAATGCATTGAGCCCAATATGTATGACTCAATCACTTAAACATTTTTTAAAAAGATCTTCTAAAGTTGCTTTTATCACAAGTAGAATGGGATCTATTGAAGATAATACATCTGGAAGTTCTTATGGTTACAGGATGTCTAAAGTCGCTTTGTCCATGGCAGCAAAATCACTTTCTATAGATTTATCAAGAGAAGATATTTATGTAGCTATTTTGCATCCTGGGTTAGTGAGTACAAGAATGACTAGCTTTACAAGGAATGGAATTAGTCCTGAAGAATCAGCAAATGGCCTTTTAAAACGTATAGATTCTTTAAATAAAAATAACTCGGGTACTTTTTGGCATGCCAACGGAGAAGTTTTGCCTTGGTAAAATATATATTTTTATTTTTAAGAGATTTATATCGTTAATTTGTTAAAAAACTTTTAAATTTTTAACGAATTTCTTTCCTTGTTTAATTCTTTTAGTTATCTTTAGGAAAACATTAGTAAAGGAGGTGATTCATTGTCGTATCTACCGAAAAATGCGGTTATCAAAGGGGCCGTGAATTCAGTATCTTCATCACATTCATCGGTCTCTTTTTCTTTGATTAAGAAAAAAGGTTTTATAATCAACAGATTTATATAAATCAGTTACTTAATAATTAAAAGCTCTGCATCTTAATAAGTTGCAGAGCTTTTTTTATGAATTTAAATAATCTTTCAAAATCTACTCTATCTTTTTTGGCCGAAATAAATTAAGGCTAAAAAAGATAAAGTGCTTACCAAAGCGATTAAGTACCATCCTGTTGAGGAGTTGCTAGTTACTTCGGTCATTTATCTTGATTTATCGGAGGAATTGATTATTTGAGTGAAAATCACAATTGATATCATTAAAAAAACTAAGAGGATGTTAGTTACGTTCATTTATATAAAAATGCTAATTATCAAAAAGATTATTCCTAGAACTACCGTAACAATTGCTCCATCTACTAATAAGTCTTTCCATGTATAACTTTTAAGCATCCTTGTTTTATCTTCTTCACTCATAAGGTTTTTTAACCACGTCCAATCTAAAAGCTGTGTCAATGCAACACCAAAAATTAAATGACCTAACAAAATACCAATTAAATCAATTCTAGAAATATCTTTAGTGAGACTTGTAATAATAAAATAGTCCACTAGGTTTTTTCTTTATTAGATAAGGCACCACCTTCTTCTTTGTATTTTTCCCAAGCTTCGTTTATTTTTGCTTTCGTGAAATTTTGTTTTACCTCAGAGAATTTATTTTTAAGGTTATTTAAACTATTAGTAAGTTCTTTTTTTGTTGGTTCATCAAGAAAGTTTGATGTTAATTTCCATAAATACCAGCTACTAGCTAGAAGAAGAATTAATCCGAGTAATTGCATATTTGTTTATTATAATCCTACAACTTTTCAAATGGGTTCGATAAATTAATTTCTTTAATACCTGCAGAAATTTTTTTGACCTAAATAAAAATTAAAACTTTAACCAGTGGAAAAATATTCTATCCAGCAGCCATATAGTTAGACCCCCTTCCAGGAAAGCCAACCAATACATCCCATAATCAGAAAACCCCATTTGTTCTTTTACTGTTTTAATTACTTTTTTGTGAGCTTGAATTAGATTTTTCATGAACAATCAAATTTTTTAACCTACTGGATTTCCTTAATTAGAAAACCCTTCCCATAGCAAAATAGACATGTTTTAGTCTCATCTAGTGAAATTCTTAGAAAACCTGCTCCATTACATCTAAAGCAATTTACTTTAGTGTTTGAATAAATTTTTGATTTAATTTTAGCAGCACGATTTAAGTAGGAAACAGTTTCTTTACGGCCTGTTGCTTTTGCAGCTTTGTTTAAAAGCTTTTTATAGTTGACTTTAAGTTCTTGAGTATTCATCTTTTATAGAAAATATGATGCGAATACAGGAAAAATTAATGTTTAAATAATTAAAAAAATTTTTCCGTTTATATTTCTAATCTGATCTCTTACTGAGATCTGTATAATATAACTAGGATTTGGTTTATTTGTTTAGTATCTGGAGTAATTAGTTTGTATATTTAATAGAAATTTTATATTTAATAAACAAAAACTTTTGTGGGTGATCATTCAAGAAAATAATTTTTTGTCTTTGAAAGGAAGCTTAAATAATTTATTGTTTGAAAAGTATTTAAAAGCTCTAGTAGATTATCCAGCCTTTTTGAGGTTTTTAACTAAAAAATCATTTTCATTAGTAAGAACTTCTAGCTTAGATTTTTCCAACTCTTTTTTGATTTCGGGATTTAAATCCTTTTTTGCCTCGTTTAGATTCATAGGATTTGTACTTAAAATTTAAAAGACAGTTGAGATCATAGTGA
>QCDL01000051.1 GCA_003280915.1 Prochlorococcus sp. AG-355-I04
TTCATCATTTTTGATCGTCTCTCTTAAATCAGAGAAACTATTTTTATAAGATGATTCATCAATAAGGTTTTCATGGCCACATGATTGGCATTTAAAGTTTATGGAAAATGTCATGATAATAATTTGAATTTGATGTTCTTTTAAACTGGGCTCCAATTTAGATGGGTGCTCAATAACAGATAGAAAATTAAAGGGTTCTTAAAAACTTAAAAAGATTAACTTTAATTATTTGTTCCTTGATGTGGAAATAGTACCGCTAGTGCGACGGGAATTCCGAGCTTATTGCATCTATCAGTGAGACTTAATACAAAATTCTCTAGATTATTTTGCTGCTGGTTTTTTAAGCATTTAAATTCATGATTATCATTATTAAATGCTTTTTTTAAAGACTCAGCAATAACTTCCTGTATTTCAGCAGTCTGGTAATAAGGCGCCTTTAACCTTGGGCAATCACTCTTAGGTTCTACTTTTAGTGTTTCTCCAATAAGGTCTTTGATAGTAGAAAGTTTATAATCTTTTTCTAGGTCAATTAGGCAATCCGTAGTAACTCCAGATATTGGGTCAAAAAATGCACCAAATGTGAATAATCCATATTGACTGGTAAAAGTCTTTGCACTGACGCTTTTTAAAATACCTGATTCTATTATTAGAAATTTGTTTTCTGAAGATTCTTCGTCTAGTTTATTTTTTTCAAGATTAGTTTTCATTTACTTGGTCCTCAACTGAGTAAAAAGCATCAGGATTATGTATATCCCTTGAAAAATGTTTGAAGACTATAAATTCTTCATTAGTCATAATCTGCTTAGATTCATTCAGACTATACTTTTTTCTGTTTTTTTGGTTTATCATGCTAATGATTCATATGATTGGATCAGGCCCTAGGGCTAGGGATTCAAGAGCTCTAACCTTCTTGAATCCCCTAAAATAAAAATACGCTCAAAGGGTTAGAATTATCATACACTATTAATCTGCACTTTGCTCAAATTCTTTGAGTAAAATCCTGTTTATCTTATAAACTTTAGTTTTAGTCTATATTCTGGTTGATTTTTGATGACTTGGTTTATGTTAAGTTTTATATAATAAATCTAAAATAATATAAGTTTAAATTTGATATTTTCTCTTTAATGCTTATTTAATGATTTTTCGATGCGTAGAATAATTAACGTAAATTAATTTGCAATTATTCTAATCATGTTGAATAATTAAGTGAAGCTGATTTTGCAAATTTACGTATGGCTTATAAACCAAGGAAAATTCACGAATATAGAAAAGAGGAACTTGCTTTGGCTGTAGAATCAATGCGAGATTGTATCGATAAAGCAACTGAAATAAAGGAATTTTTAAAAACAATTGGTCAACCAGGATTTGACTCTGAAAAAACCAGAAAATTTTTAATAGAAGGTATAACAAAAAATATAAATTCAATTTCTTCTGAACCAGGATACGAACTCTTTGTTGAGATGTTTAAGATTACGAGTACTGTATCCGGAGAAAGAAGATTACCAAAATTAATAGAAGTTGTAAAATTATTAGATAATCTAGTACCAGATATAACATGGTTGTTTAATAAGGTTTATTTGTATGAGGAATCGATTGAGGAAAAATATGAAACTCTTTCTGCAAATGTAAACGGATTAAAAATTAACAACACTCAAAGTTATAGAAAAGAATTAGTTTTTGACTCTACACACCAACTTACTGTTTTCAAACTATTAAATGAACAACTAAGTAGTCCAAGAGCTAGAGAAATATTTAATTATTTAATTCTAATCCTTACTAATGAGTTAAATGATCATGATATTGATAATTTAAATTCCATAGACTGCAAGACTAAAAAAATTTCAGACAAAAGTCAAAATGATTTACTAATAAAGGAGATTAAAACGCGAGCTAAAAAATACTATGACGGGGTAAGAGATAAAATAATATCTAATAAAGAAATTCCAAATATTATTAATGCCCAAGATGAAATTTGGGACGAATTGGTAACTGAACTAAAAAATTTACAGGCTGTTTTTATTCAATTAAAAGATGAACACAAAGATAATTTTATTCTTTATCAGCAAGAATTGGACGATCAACTTAATTTTGAAATTGTACAATTTATGGAAAAAAATAATATGCCAAAATCAATTGTTCCGCCATCATCCAGACAACTTCAAAAATATAAATTTGGATCTGCTTT
>QCDL01000052.1 GCA_003280915.1 Prochlorococcus sp. AG-355-I04
AAACGGTTTTTTTAAACTAAAAAATATGCAATTAAATCTGAAAAAAGTTTTATTAATCAATCTATTTGTGCTTACTGCTTAAATGAAATTTAACAAGATTAGAAATTACTTAACCAAACCTTATATAAAATTTATATTTTTCTTTAAAACAAAAATCATACAATTTTGCATATTATAATTAGTAATACAAACTAAATGAAAAAGTTATTTTCTTTTGTAATGGGGGCAGCTGTTATAGGAACAGCACTTGCACCTTCAGCAAATGCATGGTGGTGGGGTAAAAAAGGTTCTGAAAAGGCTTCAATTACTGTTTATACTGCTCTAGAAGATGACCAAATACCAAATTACCTAAAATCCTTTGAGAGAGATTACCCTAATATAGAAGTTAATATTGTTAGGGACTCAACAGGTATAGTTACTGCGAAATTATTGGCTGAGGCTGAAAACCCACAGGCAGATGTGGTTTGGGGTTTAGCTGCTTCAAGTTTATTAGTAGCTAATGATAGAGGTTTGATTCAAGGTTATGCTCCAAAAGGCCTTTCGAATGTTAAACCAAGCTTTAGGGATCCTGCAAAAAAACCTTCATGGGTTGGAATTGATTCTTGGATTTCTGCTTTTTGTGTTAATAAAATTGAGGCTCAAAAAAACGGGCTATCAATACCTAAATCTTGGGCAGATTTAACAAAACCAGAATACAAAGGTCACATAGTTATGTCTAACCCTGCTTCCTCTGGAACAGGTTATTTGTCAGTAGCTTCAAGATTACAAAATTTACCTTCTGAAGAGGATGGTTGGAATTACCTTGATGCACTTCATGAAAATATTGCTCAGTATATGCATTCTGGATCTAAGCCTTGTAAGGCTGCAGGTAAAGGAGAGTATCCAATAGGGGTTTCATTTGGTTACAGAGCTGTAAAACAGGTAAATATGGGGCAACCAATTGAGGCTGTTTTCCCTAAGGAAGGTTCTGGATGGGATGTAGAAGCTAATGCCCTTATCAAAAAAGATAAAATAAAACCTGCTGCTAAGACTTTTCTTGATTGGGCAATTTCTCCTGAAGTCTCAAGAGAATATGCAAAAAGTTTTGCAATAACAGCTGTTGAAACTGATGTTCCGCTTCCTAAAGGTTTCCCTTCTAATCCAGAGAAACAGCTCGCAAAAAATGACTTACAATGGGCTGCTGTAAATAGGGAGAGAATACTAGCAGAGTGGGCAAAACGCTATGATGGCAAATCTGCTCCTAAGTAAAAATTAAAAGCATATATATAAATTCCATGAATTAGCAATTCATGGAATTTATCATCTAGATGAATAATTATTTTAAATTTAATGATTAAAAAAGAAGGAAGTTTTAAATATTTAGAAATCAAAAATATCAGTAAAAACTTTGGGGAAACATTCGTTTTGAAAAATATTCACTTGGATGTTTTTAAGGGAGAATTTTTATGTTTATTAGGACCAAGTGGTTGTGGAAAAACAACTCTGCTAAGAATAATTTCTGGCTTAGAGAGACAAACAAATGGCGATATTGTTCAAGATGGGCTTTTAATTTCTAATTCCCCCACTGAGAAAAGAGACTTTGGAATTGTTTTTCAGTCATATGCATTATTTCCAAACCTTAATGCAAAACAAAATATAGCTTATGGTCTTGAAAATAAAAAAATAAATAAAAAAGAAATTGAAAAAAGAACTAATAATTTACTTCGTTTGGTTGGATTAGAAAAATATTCTGACCAATTTCCATCTCAATTATCTGGAGGTCAACAACAAAGAGTGGCTTTGGCGAGAGCCATGGCATTATCTCCTGGTTTACTTTTATTAGATGAACCTCTTTCAGCCCTAGATGCTCAAGTTAGATCAAAATTAAGAAATGAAATTAAACTAATACAAAAGAAACTTAATTTAACTACTATCATGGTTACCCATGATCAAACTGAAGCTTTATCTATGGCAGATAGAGTTGTAGTCATGGAAAGAGGTCATATTGCTCAAATTGGAACACCTTTTGAATTGTATAAAAAT